>JAKPXU010000051.1 GCA_029571905.1 Acidobacteriota bacterium
GATAGTTGGAATATGCGATTCGCGATTTGGGCCGAACAGCCTTTCGGCCATATTAAAAACCAGATCTGGTTTTTCTTCTAGAAGTCTGATATAGGCAAACTCATCAGCTTCAATCGGGATTACCTGGTGAAATCTTTCGAGCGCTTGCTCGACGGCTTTGATCGTTTCATCGCTGTCGCATTCAGCCAGCAAATCAGGTGGAGGTTCTTCGCCCTCGTCAACTTTTTCGTCAAAAAGGTAGGAATTTAGTGCTTGGGCCATGCCCTGTTTCGAACTGAAGAGTAATGCGACTTTCATTTTCATCTGTATATATACAACAATTTTTAATCATGTCAATAGTTTTACTCATATTTATATACTTTTTTTTGTATTTTTTTGATGAAATGGCACTACTAGTGGTGTCGAATTAGTGTTGTCGAACGATTTCCTTGACTCTCATCAGCTGAACCTGGTAAGAACGTTCCATTTCTTCCAGCCGGGAAGAGATAGCCTGAATTGTTTCTTTTAGATTTGGTATCAAAATATACTCAAGGGCATTGACTCTTCTTCGGGTCACTTCTATTTCTGTTGCCAGGAGTTCCAGTTTTTTCCACAGGCTGGCGTACTCCAGAAGCTTCGGCCAGAGCTGCCGAAAATGTTTGATAGCTACTTCCAGTTCACTTTCTGTCCGGATAAAGTCATAGTCGCCAGGTTCGAATCTTTTAGTTTCAAATTCAGGCACAGCCAGGTTGAGCAGCCGTCCGGTTTTAACCTCAAGTTGAAGTTCTCCGTCTTTGATGAGAGCCGGCAATTCAGAGTGAGCCTGTGCTACCCGCACTAAGGCCAGCGACCTGGTGATGATTCTGAATTCCTGATCTACTTCTTCTTTTATCCGGTTAAACTGTCTGGCTGCTTCGAGAAAATTGCGCATCAGCTCTTCCAGTTTATCCTTGAGAAGTTTATGTCCCCTCTGGGCCAGAATCAGACGACGTCTTAGCCTCATGAGCTCCATGCGGTTGGGATTAACTTTAAGCTTCATCTAAAACTCCAGTTGACCAACCTGTTTTAGGCCCGGTAATATTTCTCAAGATATTCTGGCCTGATTCTTTTCAGTTCTTTTTCTGGCAGGAGGCGAAGCAGCTTCCAGCCGATATCAATTGTCTCGGTAATTCCTCTGGCTACCAGCTCTCCCTGCCGGACAAACTCATTTTCGAAGCGTTCAGCAAATTTTAGATAGAGCTGATCAAGGTCGCTCAAAGCAGCCTCGCCGAGAATGAGGGCCAGTTCGCGAGCTTCTTTTCCGCGGGCATAGCAAGCAAAGAGCTGGTTTAATACGTCGGCGTGGTCTTCTCTTGTTTTGTCAGCGCCGATACCCTTATCTTTAAGCCTGGAGAGAGAAGGCAAAACGTCAATCGGCGGATAGATACCGCTGCGGTGAAGTTCACGGCTCAGGATGATCTGACCTTCTGTAATATAACCCGTGAGGTCAGGAATGGGGTGAGTCTTGTCGTCATCCGGCATGGTCAGGATGGGAATCATGGTAATTGAACCTTTTTTGTCTTTGATGCGTCCGGCCCGTTCATACATCGTGGCCAGGTCAGTATACAGATAACCGGGATAACCGCGGCGGCCTGGAATTTCCTTGCGGGCGGCTGATATTTCGCGCAGAGCTTCAGCATAAAAGGTCATATCAACCAGAATGACCAGAACATGCATGTCAAGATCAAAGGCTAAGTACTCGGCGCAGGTCAGAGCCAGGCGCGGTGTGGCAATTCTTTCAATAGCTGGTTCGTTGGCCAGATTCAAAAAGAGGACAGCCCTTTCCAGAGCGCCTGTTCGGCGGAAATCTTCAATGAAGAAATTAGCTTCTTCAAAGGTGATGCCCATGGCAGCAAAGACAACGGCAAATTTTTCTTCGCGACCGAGAACCTTAGCCTGGCGGGCGATTTGAGCTGCAATCTGGGGATGTGGCAAACCGCTGCCAGAAAAGATGGGGAGCTTCTGACCGCGCACCAGAGGGTTCATCCCATCAATGGCCGAAATGCCGGTCTGGATAAACTCGGAAGGATAATCGCGGGCCTGAGGATTAATCGGACTGCCATTAATGTCGAGCATCTGGCGGGCAATAATTCGCGGACCGCCATCACGCGGCTCGCCAGAACCATCAAAAACCCGACCGATGATTTCTTCAGAAACAGGCAACTGCTGTGAACGGCCCAGGAACCTGACCCGCGAACGGTTGACATCCAGTCCGACTGTTCCTTCAAAAACCTGAACGACCGCCTGATTGGTCGAAATATCGAGGACCGTCCCCCGCCGGCGGTGGCCGGAGACGTCTTCAATCTCGACCAGTTCGTTGTATTTGACGTCGGAGATTTTTTCGACGATAATCAGCGGCCCAACAATATTTGAAACTGTTAAATATTCTTTCGCCATGATTTCTAACCTCGACTGGAAAGTTCCTTAAAGGAAGCATCTATTTGTTTTTCTATGTCGAGCAGAGCCTGCTCATCATGAGCTAAATATTTCATTCTGGCCAGCTGCTCACGGACTTCAAGTGAGACAATCTCCTTGAAATCGCCGCCTTCCTCCAGAGCCTGATTAGCTCGCCGGTGGAAATAAAGGATATTACGGAGCATGAGATATTGCTGCCGCAAAGGAGTATAGGTGTCCTGAGGATGATAGGCGTTCTGGTGGAGAAAATCCTCGCGGATGGAGCGGGCCGTCTCGAGTATCAGCCGGTCTTTAAATGACAGTGATTCAACTCCAATTAACCGGGCAATTTCCTGAAGTTCCGACTCCATTTCCAGAAGTTTCAAAGCCTCCTGGCTGAGATCGGTAAAATCTTCGGCCACTTTTTCGGCCATATATTTTTTGAGCGAATCTCTATAAAGCGAATAACTCTGCAACCAGTTGATAGCAGGGAAATGGCGCATATTGGCCAGCTGGTCGTCTAGAGCCCAGAAAACTTTAACTACCTTAAGTGTGGCCTGAACAACCGGATCGGATAAATCACCGCCAGGCGGGCTGACTGCGCCAATAACACTCAAAGCTCCTTCCCGGTGCTCTGAACCCAGGCAAACTACTTTGCCGGCCCGTTCATAGAACTCGGCCAGACGGCTGGCCAGATAAGCTGGATAGCCTTCATCTCCGGGCATTTCCTCCATTCGGCCGCCAATTTCGCGTAGAGCTTCAGCCCAGCGAGAAGAGGAATCGGCCATCACCGCGACCGAATAGCCCATATCCCGGAAATACTCGGCAATCGTGATGCCGGTATAAATTGAAGCTTCACGGGCTGCAACTGGCATATTGGAAGTATTGGCGATAATAATTGTTCTTTCCATGAGCGGCCGGCCGGTAGATGGATCTTTTAGCTCCGGGAAGCTCAGCAACAGGTCGGCCACTTCATTGCCACGCTCGCCACAGGCTACATAGACAATAATTTGAGCATCTGACCACTTGGCCAGCTGATGCTGAACAACCGTTTTTCCGCTGCCAAAAGGCCCGGGGACACAGGCAGTACCGCCTTTGGCTAAAGGGAAAAGTGTATCCAGAATCCTCTGGCCGGTAACCAGCGGTTCATCAGGCATCATTCTTTCTTTGACCCGGCGCTGCCTTCTGACCGGCCAGACCTGAAACAGCTTAATTTCTTCCTCCGAACCGGCCTGTGTTTTTACCCGGCAGACCGGTTCATCGACACTGAATTCTCCATTCTTAATGTCAATAATTTCACCTTCCACCCCGACCGGGACTAAAATGTGGTGCTCGATAAGCGGGGTCTCCTGAACGTAGCCAATAATATCACCGGAGACCAGTTTGTCTCCTGTTTTCCTTTGAGGAATAAAATTCCATTTTTTGTCACGTCTTAAAGCAGGCATTTCAATGCCGCGCGAGACAAAGTCGCCATGTTCGCGGCGAATAACGTCAAGTGGTCTCTGGATCCCATCATAAATAGAGCCAAGCAGGCCTGGCCCCAGTTCAACCGATAAGGGGCGTTCAGTTAAAGTAACCGGCTCACCAGGGCCGACTCCGGTTGTATCCTCATAAACCTGGATGTAAGCCAGGTCATTATTTAATTCAATTATTTCACCCACCAGCCCCAGCTCGCCGACTTTGACCATATCATACATTTTGGCCCCTAAACAGTCTGAAGCCACGACCAACGGGCCAGCTACTCTGATTATCTTTCCCTGTTTCATGTTAAGTCCTTTCTCTGAAAAGTGCGTCTGAACCTGTTGCCCGAATAGAAAGTTCCCTGATGGCTCTGGCCACTGATTCGGTAGCTCCTCGATAATCAGAAAAGCCGAGGCAAACTGGCAGAAATTTATGGCTGAGAGCTGAAATTTCTGCCTTTAATGGTTCCAGCCATTTTTCCTGGATGAGGCAGAGGCTGTACTTTTCTTGAACAATTTGCTCCAGGACTGTCCTGGCTTCGTCCAGATTGGCCGGTGAATAGACCGCCAGTCCGAAAAGACGGAAGAACTGACAGAACTCAGCCTCTCCGATCATAGCGATTCGCGCTGGTTCAGACATAGGTCTGGCTTATCCTTTCTTTAAGTAGAAAAGCCGGAATATTTAACATCTGGCCCAGAACGACCAGCCGGATAAGTTTGAGCTCCTGCCGCCGGGCGAGGCCGTAGGCAAACAGAGGCTCGGGTCCAAAAGTGACTTTCTTGGCCGACTGGAGATAATCCATGACGAGATTTTCTATCTCCCGCTCAAAAACCACAAAACTATCCTGAGCCTGTAAAAAGTTGAGTCCCTGCCGCCAGAGTTGTTCATAGGAGGTGGTCTTTAAAAACTGGGCAAAATCCTCCAGATTAGAGTTGTAGTTGTCGAGAAAAATCTTTTTTTCCAGCCGCCCACCGGAGATAAAGCTTTCCTCAAATTGACTGGCCGGACGACCGACATAGCGGCAACGCAGGTAAATCTTAAGATTGGCCAGGTCAATTTTTAGCCAGAAAAAATTACGAAAAAATGGTTCATCGAGAAGAAAAGCAGAACCGACCGCCTTCACCACTTCATCGGCCTGCTGGTAAAAGTCATAAAGCTTTTTGTCCAGAAAAAGTTCCTCCAGAGTGGCATCCAGAGCAGCTTGTTCGGCCTCAAGGAAAGCCTCCAGGTCGGCTGGAGTTTTTACCTCCCGCAACCGGTCAGTTGTCTTCCCGGCTTCAGAAATTAATTCGACTGCCCGTTTAAAATCAGGTGCTTCGGCTGCTTCCCTGAAAACACGCGCAGGAATTAGATAGTTTTCCAGGGCTTTAATTCGCCCGACGGCGAAAACATAATCTAAAGGAGAAATTTTAGCCGCCATGTCAGATCTTAAGCCAGGTCAGAATCTCATTTTCGATCTCGGGCCCTAACTCAGCTAAAAGCCGGTCAGCTTCGAGTGTTTCTTCCAGGATTCCTTCTCGGGATACCACTTCCTTTTTAAGCCTCAGTTTCTTTAACTCTTCATTCTTCAGGGCTTCCTGGAGGACCCGGGAAATCTGCTCTCTTCTGGCCTGAAGGAGTTCCATTCTTCTCTGCAATTGGACCTGGGTCAGAATCCGGCTGGCCTCCAGACTGGCTTCCGTTTCAGCCTGCTTGATGATGGACTCAGCTTGAGCCCGGGCTTTTTCCTCAGCTTCTCTTCTCAGGCTGTCGGCTTTTTTTCTGACTTCAGCCAGAATAGCCTCCACTTCCTGTCCGGCTTCTTGCTCAATTTTTTCCAGAATTTTCTCAAGGCTCATTTGTTACCCTGAAAATTAAAGTTTAATCCCGTTGAGTAAAAGGACGGTGGCCAGCAGCCCAAGCACAGCATAGGTTTCAACCAGGGCAGCCATGACGAGTGGCTTGGTCATATCTTTGGGTTGTTTCGCTACCATATAGATACCTGAGGCGCAAACCTTACCCTGGTGAATGCCGGAAACCAGGCCAGCAAAAGCTACCGGAAAACAGGCAAACATAATTTGTAGTCCCTGTTGAACAGTTGGTTCAGCTACCTGCCCACCAAGAAGACCCAGCTTCAAGATGACCAGAAACCCGCTTAAAAAGCCATAAATTCCCTGCGTGCCTGCCAGAGCACCCAGAGGAAGGATAATACCGAATTTTGACGGATCTTCAGTCATTACGCCTGAAGCAGCCCGCCCGGCAATACCAATACCGATAGCTGAGCCAATACCGGCAATAAAAACAGCCAGTGCGGCTCCTAAAATAGCCAGTGTCAATCCTAAGGACATATTTACCTCCTACTGGAGTCAGCGATTATTTTATCATCTGATAAATTCAATATATTTGTTTACTAATTTAACCGGCTGGAAAGGCTTCCCGCCAGCTTCATAAAATCTCCCAAAAAATTCGACAAATTGCAATCTCATCGAATGGACGAAACCGCCAAGAAGACCAATGGCCAGATTAAAAAGATGGCCGCCGGCAAAAATTAAAATGCCGATAATCCAGCCAACAACGGGAAAACCCCAGGCAATTTGAACCAGCGAGTTAACCACCATGGCTATCACTCCGGTCGATAAGCCCAGAGCCAGAAGACGGGAATAAGACAGGGTATCAGAAAAGTAACTGGTTATGCCATAAAGGGCATAAAGTCCACTGAAAAAGCGGGCAAAAATATTTCGTGAAGAAGAACTGAAAAAGACAATCCCCGCCGTCCCAATCAAGGCCAGGATACCAAGAATCGGCGGTTGCTTAAGAAGGAAATAGAACAGAAGAGAAGGAAGAAGCAGCAGCCAGCCGCCTTTGACGGCAATAGCCGTCACTTTGTTTCCCTTTTTAAAATCTCTGACCAGGCTGAGAAAAGTAGAAAGCATAACCTGAATAAAACCCAGCGCCAGAGATAATATTAAATAAGGAATTGGGTCAGCGATTGGATCGATCAAAACCAAAGGTTTAATCGGAAAGCCAAACCAACCACCAAAAAGCGTACCAAAAATCATATTGGAGATGCCTAAATAGAAAAGCAAAAGCATAAATTGCCTGGTTCCACCTTTGGGTTCGACTTTCTTGATATAGAACAGGCTGAGGAGAGACATAACCAGGCCATAGCCACCCTCGCTAAGGCACAGCCCAACAAAGACAAAGAAGAATGGGGCCAGATAGATAGTTGGATCTATGGTCCCGGGCTGTGGTAAGCCATATAAATCGGTGATCACTTCGAAGGGTTTTAGCAACGGGGGATTGTCCAGAATAACCGGCATCTCATCTTTCTCTTCTGGTTTTGGTTCTCTTAACTCTAAATAAATATCCTGTGAATACTGGTTGATCTTTCCGGCCAGATAATCAGCTCTGGCCGCTGGTACCCAGCCAGCCAACCAGGCAGTTTTTTCAGTCAGGCCAGCCAGACTGGCTGCGGCCAGTTTTTGTTTTTCATTGAGAAGCACATCATAAACAGCCATAAGGGATGGGCGGTGAACAGCAAAAGAGGCCATTTGTTTTTCCAGCTCGTTGATCTCTTCTCTTAGCCCTGATTTCTGCTGATCCAGTTCGACCAGCAGGTCAGAGACTTTTTCATCTCCTCTTAACCTCGAAAAGTATGGTTCAAGTGATATATAGGTCAATTTAAAGCCAGAAAAGATTGCTTCGACTTCTTCTTTCAGGCTCTGATGATAAATAACCAGAATATAAGCCAGGTTTTTCTTTGCTTCGATAACAGACAGAACAGCGGGCTGATCAGTCAGTTGCTCTTTTAAAGTCTCTAAATCCTCTCTTTTTACTTCAATTATTCGCAGCTGACAGCGGTTAAAACCGGTCAGGCTGAGAAGAGGTACATCAAGAAGCAGCAGCGGTTTTAAGAATTCTTCTTCTTTTTCAATTTGTTTTATGTTCTGGGAGAGCTGCGCCCGTTTCGATTCCAGCGCCTCATAATCCTCCACTACTTTTTGGTAGCTATAATCAAGGAGAACTCTCCTCAAGCTGGCCGAATATTTGGGTTTGGGTGTTAAAAGTTTCTCCAGGCCCTTTCTGGGTTCTGTTTCGGGCAGGCTTTGAATCAGATGATTAATTCTGCCCAGCCAGCGTTCATACTCTGTCAGCTCAGCGGGTGAGCTGGCCAGTTCCAGTTCTTCATAGGGAAGCGGGTCAAGTTGGGCTATTTCCAGCTCCTGGAGATAAGAGACAAAGCCTTCCAGCTCAGTCCTGGGCAGGAGGACTTCCATTCTCTTAACCGGGGCAATAGCCATCTTTAGAACTGCCTTTCTTTTATAATCTCAAGAAGCCGCTCGGTGGTTTTTTCTACCGCCTGGTTAAAATTGGCCGAGGCTGTTTCCAGTAGCTTCTTTTTCTCTTCTTCTGTTTTTTCTTTTATCGCCCTGGCCTCGTTTTCGGCCTGCTGGCGTGCTTCGGTTTTAATCCTGACAGTCTGGCTTCTGGCCTCAGCCAAAATTTTTTCCGCCAGCTTCGAGGCTTCCTCTGTTGCCTGCCTGATTAGCTCGGCAGAGGTTTTCTGCCTGGCTTCCTCAATTTTTTGGCGGGCTCTGGCCTCAGCTTCCTTCACTTTAAGGAGAACCTCAGATGCCGGCCTCTCTTCTGACTGGTTTCCATTAGGCTTTTTATCTACCATCTTCTATCCTGAATAAATAAATTTCCGCCTATTTTTTCCTAGAATCACGGAGAAAAAATCTCCATTTCTGGCTGGCCGGTGAATCCGGCTGAGTAAAACTCAAGCCATGAAATCCTGATACAGGAAAAATGCCTTCTCAGGCAATTTTTTCTTATTCCATAAAGATTCAAGTCTGGATAGCCTGCTTCTGGCCTCGATCGGACCAAAATTAAAAATTAGATGGGCACCGCCCTCATTAAGACTATTAATATAATCAAAAGCTGCTGGTATATCAAGATGAATAATCAAATGCCCTTTTACTTTTCTTATACTTTTGAGAAGTTCCAGGACAACCGGCTGATTGATCTCGTCAAAAAAGCGGTTGGACAAATGCAGCCAGCAGTTTTTTTTAGGCCATTCAGCCAGACTTTCCTCAGGCTGTCCATGATGATAATAAACAAGAGTTGTTCCGCCGGCCAGGGTCTCCTCTGCCAGCCTTGACAGCTGGTTGTTTTCCCAGTTTTTCAGGCGCGAAGAAACAAAAACCGACTCCAGCCCCGAGGCCAGCTTTGAATCAAGAGCTCCTGCTTGAGTACCCTCTTCCAGGAAAAAATACACCGGGCAATTATTTTTATTCAAAACCTCAGTTATCGCTGCCAGTTGAAGAAAATCCGGCCGGGCCAGGTCTCCACTGTAGAAAGCAAAATGGAAGCGAGAAAGAATGGTCAACTGATTCAGACCAAAGAGGCCCGTATCGAGAATAATTGGTTTTAGCTTTCTTCTGGAAGCCAGCTCGAGTACTCCCTGCAGCTCATTAAAATCATGGACATCATCCCGGATAATCAGTCGCTGGCCTTTATTAAGCGGTTGAACCTGTTCTTCAAGTTTAACCCAATCCATGATTTAATAGAGTTAGCACATAAAATTTTATGTGTCAACCATTGAAAAACAAGGTTTTGGTCTGAATTTGAGGCCTGTAGAGAACTGAGGTATGATGAAAGCGAAAGCAATAAAATCGGTTGAAAATCGAGAGCTTGGTTAAAGAGAAAAGACATGTACCAATCGAAAGGCAGAAAGGTGGCGCGTTGCCTGGTGCTGTTTTCAGGGGGAATTGACTCGACGACGGGTCTTTACTGGGCTTTAAAACGGTACCAGCAGGTTCAGCCGCTGATTTTTGATTATGGGCAAAGGCACCGGGTTGAAATAAAAATGGCAAAAAAGACCTGCCAGCGGCTGGGACTTAAGCCCAGGATAATAAAAATAGACCTGAGGCAAATCGGTGGCTCGGCCCTGACTGACGAAAAAATAAAGGTGCCAGAGTTTAAAAGGACAGAGGAAATAAAGGCAGGCTTGCCTGTTACCTATGTTCCTTTTCGGAACGGCATATTCATAGCACTGGGAGCAGCCCTGGCCGAAACCCTTAATATCTGCGATCTTGTCTGCGGTTTCAATGTTATTGATTCACCGAGCTATCCCGACACGACCGAGAGTTTTGTCAGAGCGATGGAAAAAGCGATTAATGAAGGGACAGGGGCCAGATTCAAGACGGAAAAGTTCCGGATTATTGCTCCCTTTCTTTCGCTAAAAAAATCAGAAATAATCAGGCTGGGGCTCAGTCTGGGAGCTGACTATTCTTATTCGGTCAGCTGCTACGCCGGCGGGGAAATTCCCTGCGGGCAGTGTTCAAGCTGTCTGCTCAGAGCCCGGGCCTGGAAAAAGGCCGGTCAGGAAGACCATCTGCTGGCTCGCCTTAAAAAGGAGGGGAAAATATGAGCTGGAAACTCAAGGTCAGAGATAAATTTTCGGCAGCTCATTACCTGCGGGAATACCAGGGGAAATGTGAAAAACTGCACGGACACACCTTTCAGGTTGAGGTGGAAATCGCTGTGGCCGAACTGGATAAAACTGGTTTGGGCCTTGATTTTGTTGAGATCAAAAAAAAGCTGGCTGACGTCCTGCCTGATCATAAGCTTCTCAATGAAGTTTATGATTTCAATCCATCAGCCGAAAATCTGGCCAGGGAGATTTACCGCCGGCTGAAAGAAATTTATCCGGTGACAGCCGTCACCGTCTGGGAGTCTGAGGATGCAGCCGCTACCTACACTGAGGATTAACGAGATTTTCTTCTCAGCCGAAGGCGAGGGCGGACGCCAGGGACAGCCGACTATCTTTTTACGTCTGTCCGGTTGCAACTTGCGCTGTGACTTTTGTGACACCAGATATGCCTGGGAAGAAGGGCAGGAAATAAACCAGGAAACAATTCTTAGTAAAATAGTAGGATTCAGGAAGAAATATAAAACAGACTGGATTTCAATTACCGGCGGCGAGCCACTCGTTCAAGACATCAAGCCCCTGGTAGAAAAGCTCAAGCAGGCCGGTTTTAAAATCCAGATAGAAACCAACGGGACAAAGCCCATAACTTTTGAAGTGGATTGGCTAACGGTCTCCCTCAAACCACCTGATTTTTTCTCAACTCGAGCCTCCCGTCAACAAGCGACCGAAGTCAAGCTTGTAGTTACTAAAAATTTAAAGCTGGCTGAGGTCGAAAAAGTGAGAAAAAAATTTCGGGTCAATATTCCTCTCTGGCTTCAGCCCAAATCAAATGAAGACTGGAGCTATCAGCGGGCCTGGCGGCTTTTTGAGCAGGCGGCCAGGGGTGGCCTCAAGAATATCAGGTTGGGTTGCCAGCTCCATAAGATTTACGGTTTGAGGTAAATCGGGATAAAGCCTGGAGACTCGGTGGATGGGCTGTGTGACCATCGCCTTCAGTCAACGCTGGCCTTAAAAGTCTTAAAAACGGCTTTCTTCCCCAGGTAGCCTGCCCTCTTATGACTCTCTGCGATGAAGTAGGTTTACCCAACGTCAGGGCTTCAGCCTCGGATATTTTATTGATGAGCGATTTTACTTATATTTTTGGATTTATACTCTGGCCTGGCGATCTTATCTATTTTTTTTATCAGAAAATTTGTGGCCATTTCTGGCCAGGTAAACGCCAAAGAAAATAATCGGCACTCCCACTACCTGAATCCAGGTAATTCTGTCATGAAGAAAAATGCAAGCCGTCAGGACGCCGAAGACAGGAGTCAGGTTGCTGAAGACCCCGGTTCTGGCTCCGCCTATTCTTTCGATTGACTTATACCAGATGACAGAAGCCAGGACGAGGGCCAGTAGAGCCGAGTAAAGGACCCCGAGCCATCCGCCTAAGGAAACACGGCTAAAGTCTGTTTGCACAAGATGTTTCCAGCTGAATGGCAGGTAAAAGGTGGTACCCAGAATGTTGGTCAGAGCGGCCATTTTGAGCGGCGACATATTTTTAAGCGCTGGCCGGGCATAAATTGTATATAAAGCCCACATCAGACCTGATAAAATTATAAAAAAGATACCCGAAACTTCCGATCCCCTAAAGTCAGTTCCATCAGGACGTCCTAGGATAACAGCATAAAGGCCCCCTACCGATAGCAAAATACCCAGCCAGCCAACTGGCCGCAGGCGCTCAAAACCGAGCACAGCACTCAGCAGAGCAATTAAAACCGGCGTCATGGCATTACTCATGGAGACAAGAGAGGCTGACGTCCGGCTCAGACCGGTTATGAAAAAGATCTGATAAAAAGTAATCCCGATTAGAGACAGTAATATTACCCGGGGTAGATCCTTGCGCTTGATTCTAAAGCCTTCTCCGCTTCTCCAGAGAATAAAGGCATAGATGGTGGATGAGATTAAAAATCTGGTCAGATTAAAGGCATGTGGAGTAAGCTGCGAAAAAGAAACCTTGATGACCGGCACATTGGCTCCCCAGATGATGGTGGTCAAAATCATCAGGAGATCAGTCAGACCAAAGGCCACCGGCTGGTCAACAGACTCGAGTTTTCTGCTGACCTGGTCTTCATCGGAAAGAGTCAGAGCTCTGATGGCCTCGTGGGTAGGAGGTAAAGTCTGGTCGGCAGGAAAGGAACCAGCTGCACTCGTTGATTCTAATCCTGTGTCGATACAGGCTGACGCTGGCTGGATTTCGGTTTTCTGGTTGTGTTTATAAAAATCCTTATTTTTCATATTCTCTTCTTTTTGTTTTTGCTGACAGATCAGACCGCTCTTACTCCCCGCGTGGATAGCGAGCTTCGACAGTCGAGCTTAATCCGCCTCGCGGCATAAACTCCCCCCTGACCAGAGCTTTTTTCGGCTGACAGGTTTTAACCACATCTTCCAGAATGCGGTTCACAGCATTTTCATAAAAAATACCCAGATTCCGATAAGCAAGAATATACATCTTAAGCGACTTTAGCTCGATAACCTTTTTGTCTGGAATATACCAGATAGTAATTATGCCAAAATCAGGCAGGCCGGTTTTGGGGCAAACCGAAGTATATTCAGGAATTTCAATCGTAATTTCATAATCAGGAAACTGATTGGGAAAAGTTTCTATGGCTGGCAACTTGGCTTTAAGCCCCGCTCTGGCTTC
>JAKPXU010000074.1 GCA_029571905.1 Acidobacteriota bacterium
AGGGCTTTCCTATAAAGGAGATTAAAAAAATTGCCAGCTCAAAGCTTCTCTGGCTCGGAGCTTTTATTCTTTTCTTTGAATCAGGTAATGAATTTGCCATAGGTGGCTGGCTGACCAGTTTCCTTCAGGAAAAATTTCAATCTGGCCTTAATGAAGCAGCTCTCGTCCTTTCCGGTTACTGGCTTTTTTTAATGGTAGGACGTCTGACTTTTCCACTTCTCAACCGCTGGATAAAGAGAGAAACGATTGTTTTTATCAGTGCTGCTTTAGCCCTGGTCTCAGTCAGTGGCTGGCTGCTCTCGCCGCTTAAAGGTCTGGCCATAATTTTTGCTCTCCTCACGGGTTATGGCCTGGCTGCCATTTATCCAACCACTCTGGCTGTTATCGGAGATGAGTTTCCAGCGTTTTCAGGGACAGCTTTTTCTCTGGCCATCAGCACTGGCCTGGTTGGTGGTATGATTTCTCCCTGGCTGGTCGGTCAGATCAGCCAGCATCATTCACTTCAAGTTGGCTTGCTTGTTCCCGTTTTCAGCCTGTTTTTAATTATGGTTCTTCAGACCATTCTCACCAGAGAAAGGTCAGGCCAGAAAATTGTTGGGTCAAAAAGTTGAATGGGTAAAACCCCGAAAGGCGACACCTACCACCAATGGAGAAAATTATAAAAAATAAATTAAGCCTCTGAACAGAAAGAGGGTAAAGATGGCATCGAAATCAATAAAATCAACAGGATCAAAGAAAACCAGCTGGTGGGGCATCAGCCTGATTTCAGGCTTGCTTCTGGTTTTCTTTCTGCCGCTTGCCGGCCTGGCTGAGGCTCAAGAGCAGGCGGTGGAGCTTATCGTTCGTGGAGACGACATGGGCATGACGCACTCGGCCAATGAAGCCTTTGAGCTGGCTTTTAAGCGGGGGATTATCACCTGCGGTGGGTTAATTGTTCCCTCTCCCTGGTTTGAAGATGCGGTTAGCAGATGTCTCGAACATCGAGATTGGTCAGTGGGCGTACATCTGTGCGTCAATGCTGAATGGAAAAACTATCGCTGGCGGCCCGTT
>JAKPXU010000102.1 GCA_029571905.1 Acidobacteriota bacterium
ACCGGATCCGGATGAGCCGGAGGAGGCATATCAGCATGCCGCACAACCGGTTACCGACGAGCTGGCAGAAGTGCCTGAACCTGCCACACAACTGACCCCTGATGAGCCGCCGGCAGAGGCTGAACCGGCAACCCAGCTGACTCCGGGTGAGCCGGAGGAGACACCTGAGACTGATGCGCAGCTGACCCCGGCTGATCTGATTGACCGCTTTATCAGAACCAGTCCTTCAATTGAGAGGCTCTCTCCGGACGATCTTCAGCCGGTAAAGGACCTGTCGGCAGAAAGCACGGAGGAACATGGCAAATTCATAACTGAAACACTGGCAAAAATTTACATCAACCAGGGCTATTATTCCAGGGCAATAAACATTTATGAAAAACTCTCAATACAATATCCGGAAAAAAGTGTTTACTTTGCAAGCCGTATTGAAAAGATCAAAGATTTAATAAAATAGTATAACAATGGGTATTTATATTTTCCTTACGATCCTGGTTATTATTGCATGTGCACTTGTAATACTGGTGGTGCTGGTTCAGAACTCCAAGGGAGGTGGTCTCGCAGCGAACTTCACCTCAGCCGGTCAGTCGATGGGCGTACGCAAGACAGCTGACTTCCTTGAGAAATCAACATGGACCCTCGGAGTTGCCATCCTGATTCTTTGCCTGGCAGCCACTGCCTCAATTCCGAGAGGTCAGGGCGCGAAAGAGTCGGTTATCAAGTCGTCAATTGAAAGAGCACAGGATCCCAACGCCATACCGGTGCTTCCCACACAGACACCTGTACAGGGGCAGCCTGACGGCGGTAACGAATAATAGTGACACCATAAAGACAAAGGAGTGTCAGTTTGTCATGAACTGACACTTTTTTTTTGCCAACTTGCATTTGGCACAGATTATGAAATTCTGAAGCAGGAAAAATATTGTTTAACTATAAAACTTCTAGCAATGGCACAATTAAAAGGTAAAGTGCTGGCAGGTAAGGTCCTCGTTAAGCCTCAGGAGGCTGAGGAAAAGACCGCCAGTGGCATTATTATCCCTGACTCAGCAAAGGAAAAACCCCGCGCAGGCACTGTTGTTCTTGTTGGTGCTGCGAAAAAAGATGAAGAGATGGAACTTAAAAAGGGAGATGTTGTTCTATATGGGAAATATTCCGGTCAGGAACTGAATATCGATGGTACAGACTATCTCCTTCTTTCTCAGTCTGATGTTCTCTATATTTCGTAAAAACCTTAAAAATGCATAACAATGTCAAAGGAAATAAAATTTAATATCGAAGCTCGTAGCCTTCTGAAGGAAGGTGTTGACCGTCTCGCGGATGCCGTTAAGGTAACACTTGGCCCCAAGGGACGCAACGTAGTATTGGAAAAAAAATTCGGCGCTCCACAAATTACCAAGGACGGTGTGACCGTTGCAAAGGAGATTGAACTCTCTGATCCATACCAGAATATGGGTGCACAGATGGTCAAGGAAGTTGCATCAAAGACCTCAGACACTGCAGGTGACGGTACCACCACAGCCACAGTTCTGGCACAGAGCATTATCAGTGTAGGACTCAAAAACGTAACTGCCGGT
>JAKPXU010000118.1 GCA_029571905.1 Acidobacteriota bacterium
GAAGCAGCTGATAAAATAATGGAGGTGATAAAATCAGTCCGCTACCAGGTGGGAGGGATCCTGCACTGTTTCAGCGAAAGCTGGTCACTGGCTGAGGCGATGATTGATCTCGGCTTTCTGGTTTCTTTTTCGGGCATTCTAACTTATGAACGAGCCACTAACGTTCAGGAAGCTGCCCGGCGTTTGCCGCTTGACGTCCTGCTGGTTGAGACCGATTCGCCCTATCTAACTCCTTATCCAGAGAAAAAAAACCACAGCCGAAATGAACCTTCCTTTGTCGTGACCACAGCCCGAAAATTGGCCAGTTTGAAAAATATTACCTTCGACCAGGTAGCCGAAGCTACCACCAAAAATTTCTTCCGTTTCTTCCGGTTGAAAACCAGCTGTTGAGGTGTTAAGATTTAGCCAAATTTTTGGCAAAACAATAAAGATGAACAGGAGTCTTTCGCTTCCTACTGTTAACCAGCCTCACTCAGAGCTTTCTCTTTCATTGATTTTCGCTCCGATCCGAACCGAACTTGCCCGGGTAGAAAAGCAGTTATTTAACTGGGCCAGGACTTCGAATCCGGCCTTAAGAGAGATAGCCAGACAGACCGTTTCCAGGCCAGGAAAGCTAATTCGGCCCGGACTCTTTTTGTTAATAACGGGTTATTTTGGCTATAACAATAAGGACAAAATAAAAATAGCAGCAACAATCGAAGCTATTCACTCCGCCAGCCTTATTCATGATGATATCATTGATAGCTCTGCTCTGCGCCGTGGTCAGGTGACTGCCTTCAAAGCCTTTGGCCCGGAGTTTAGCTTGCTATTTGGAGATTACCTATTCATAAAATCAATAACCAGAGCACTGGACTTCAAAAATGATAAGATAGTTAAGACTCTGGCCGAAGCTAGCGGACAGATGATTGAAGGCGAAATCGAAGAACTGGCTCAGAGTTTCAATCTGGAACTAACCGAAAAAGCTTACTTTAAAATAATCAGCAAAAAAACAGCCAGTCTTTTTCGGGCCAGCTGTCGGCTGGCATCAGAGCTGGCTGGCGCCCCGGCCGAAATAAAATCAGAGCTGGAAA
>JAKPXU010000135.1 GCA_029571905.1 Acidobacteriota bacterium
CTGGGCTCGTCCAGAAGGAGAACAGGCGTCTCTTGAGCTAAAGCCCTGGCCAGCAGCACGCGTTGTCTTTCTCCGCCGCTTAGCTGGCTGAGACTTTTGTTTCTAAGAGGAGTCACTCCCGTTAGTTTCATTGCTTCCTCAATTTTCAGCCGATCTTCGACTGATTCACCAGCCAATCTGTTTTTCTGATGGACATAGCGGCCCATGGCCACCGTCCCCTCGACGGTAAAATCAAAGACCGCCTCTGACACCTGGGGAACATAGGCCAGGCGGGAGGCTATCTCTCTTGGTTTCAGTCGGAAAATATTCTTTCCTTCCAGCCTGACCGTACCGCAGAGAAGGGGGGTTAACCTCTGGAGAGCTTTAATCAGAGTGCTCTTACCCGAGCCATTGGGGCCGCAGACAGCCAGAAATTCTCCACGGTCAAGTCCGAAAGAAAGCTGGTGGAGAACCGGCAGGCGGTTATAACCTGCTTCGAGATTTTCTACTTCGATAATTTTCATTAGAATCGATTCATTGTCTATGAAATAAACTATGGCTGAAAATTTTATTATAAATTTAATTTACCGAATAAGCTATAACCGGCCGCCAGGTCGGTTGACTTTTAGCCGTCAGAAACTTATCATTTTAAGCTGACTGAGCTGATTGAATATCTGGCTCGCATTATCGGCACTTGATTCCTTGATCAGAGGTAGTGACCATGAAAGAAGCCTATAATTTTGAAGAAATTGAAACCAGGTGGCAGAAAGTCTGGGAAGAACGCCAGGTCTTTGAAGTAGCTGAAGATCCAACCAAACCAGAGTTCTACTGCCTCGAAATGTACCCCTATCCTTCCGGCCGGATTCATATGGGGCATGTCCGGAATTATTCTATAGGTGATGTCATTGCCCGCTTTAAAAAGATGAGAGGCTTTAATGTCCTCCATCCTATTGGCTGGGATGCTCTGGGCTTGCCGGCTGAAAACGCAGCCATTAAACATGGCATCCATCCTCAGAAATGGACACTCGATAATATTAACTATATGCGGTCCCAGCTGAAAAGGCTGGGCATCAGCTACTGCTGGTCACGAGAAGTCAATACCTGCCTGCCTGATTATTACCGCTGGAACCAGTGGATTTTCCTCAAGATGCTGGAACAGGGGCTGGCCTATCGCCGGCTGAGCTGGGTTAACTGGTGTCCTCAGTGCCGGACAGTTCTGGCCAATGAACAGGTGGTGGCTGGCCGCTGCTGGCGCTGTGATAGCGAAGTCAGTCAGAAGAAAATGGAACAGTGGTTCCTGAAAATCACGGCTTATGCTGAGGAACTGTTGAGCGGGCATGAGAAACTCACCAACTGGCCCGAACATGTCCTCCAGATGCAGAAAAACTGGATAGGCAGGAGCGAAGGAGCACTGGTTAATTTTAAAGTTCCGGCCTTAAATAAGGATATTGAGGTTTTCACCACCAGGATTGATACGATTTACGGGGCAACTTTTCTCGTCCTGTCAGTTGAACATCCACTGACCGCCGAACTTATTGCCGGCCATCCAGAAAAAGAAAAACTTCAAGCCTGGATTAAAAAAACTATCGCTGAGACCAGAGCTAGAAGAGAAATAAAAGAGGAAGAAAAGGTTGGTTATGATACTGGTCTTCAAGCGATTAATCCCTTTACCGGCCAGCCAGTTCCAATTTTTCTGGCTAATTATATCCTGATGGATTATGGCACAGGGGCGGTCATGGGTGTTCCAGCTCACGATCAGAGAGATTATGAATTTGCCGCCAGATACAACCTGCCGATTGTGCCGGTGATAAAACCCGCTTCATCTGAAACCCAGCTGGAGGCAGGTCGGGCCTTTGAGGAATATGGGATCCTGATTAATTCGGGAGAATTCAGTGGCTTGAGTTCAGCCGAAGCTATGGAGAAAATGGCGGCTCTGGCTGAGGCTAAAGGCTTCGGCCGTAAAAGCGTTACCTACCGCCTGCGTGATTGGGGCATTTCCCGTCAGCGCTACTGGGGAACACCGATTCCAGTTATTTACTGTGAAAAATGTGGATTGCAGCCTGTCCCCTATGAACAGCTGCCGGTGGAGCTCCCTTATAAAGCCGAGTTTACCGGGGGTGAAGGCTCGCCGCTCGAGAGAATTCCAGAGTTTGTCAATACAACCTGTCCTCGGTGCGGCGGCCCGGCCAGGCGTGAGACCGACACGATGGATACCTTCGTCGATTCTTCCTGGTATTTTTTCCGCTACAGTTCGCCCCGGGAAACCAGTCTACCCTTTGATCCAGAAAAAGCAGCTTACTGGCTGCCAGTTGATCTTTATATCGGGGGTGTTGAACACGCCATACTCCATTTGATATATTCGAGGTTTTTCACCAAATATCTCCGGGATCTGGGTCTGACCAAAATTGACGAGCCTTTTCCCCACTACCTGGCCCAGGGCATGGTCACCAAAGATGGCTCGGCCATGTCTAAATCCAGGGGCAATGTGGTCGATCCGGATGAGATGGTTAAAACCTATGGGGCTGATGCCCTCCGTATTTTTATTCTTTTTGCCTCTCCACCCGAAAAAGAGTTTGCCTGGTCAGAGGAAGGGCTCGAAGGTTGCTATCGTTTTATTCTTAGAATCTGGAATCTGGTGGAAGAAAATCTGGATCTCTTCCAGGGAAAAGGGACACCGGTCGCCGGACAATTTGATCAGGCCAGCCATCAAAGGCTGAGTAAGAAACTACATCAGACTATAAAAAAGGTCACTGAGGATATAGATCAGCGTTTTCATTTGAATACAGCTATTTCCGCCCTGATGGAGCTCACCAACAGTCTGAAGAAGGAAAAGGACGCTTTGAGGGCAAGCCAGAAGGGAAGAGAGCTTCTGGTGGAAGCTTTAAGTGATTTGATACTTCTCCTCGGGCCTTTTGCTCCCCATCTGGCTGAAGAGCTGTGGCAGAAGACGGGCAGAACGACACTGGTGGCCGAAAGCAGCTGGCCTGCTTATAATCCCGAACTGGCCAGAGAAGAGCTCATTACAGTTGTCGTCCAGGTTAATGGCAAACTGCGCGATAAATTTGAAGTTGAAATTGATACAGACGAGGAGAGCCTCAAAGAAAAAGCTCTTAGCTTGCCGCGAATTCAAGAACTGCTGGGAGGCAGACCGCCCAGAAAAATTATCTGTGTAAAAAATAAGCTGGTCAGCCTGGTCGTCTGACCCTGAAGTTAGATGCCGTTTTTCAAAAAATATATGGCCAGTTGGCTTTGCCTGGTGCTGGCTATAATTTTTCTCTCTGGCTGTGGTTATCAGCTCCGAGGCCGGGGCAGTGTCTGGCCGCCCCACATGAAGAGCATTTGCGTGCCGGTCTTCAAGAATACATCTGGAAGATTTGAGCTGGACCTCAAATTGACCAGAAGCGTCATCAATGAACTGATTACCAGGGCTCGGGTAAGCATTGAGCCAGACCAGGATAAAGCCCAGGGGCTGCTGGTCGGAGAGATTAGCTCTTTTAAAGTTCAGCCGATTGCCTTTAGTTCGGAGGGGGCGGCTAGGCGATATAAAATAACAGTGGTGACCGGTGTTGTTTTTACTGATCTTTTGACTGATCGGATAATTTTTGCCGATGATAATTTTACCTATGTGGATGAATATGAGGTGCCGGCTGGCCTCGATTATGAAACAATGGAAAATCAGGCTATTGACCGCCTGGCGGAGAAATATGCCAGACAGCTGGTGGTCAGCCTGCTGGAAGGTTTTTAAATGGCTTCTAGAGAAGTTTTTTACCGGACGCTGGAGAGAGCTCTCAACCCTCAAAATTTGAAAGCCGGCACTTTTATTTATGGCGAACAGGCTCTGGCCGCCAGGCTTTATCTTGACCGCTGGAAAAAAGTCAGCCTGAAGGCGGAAAACGGGCCTGAGTTTCGGACTTATTTTCTCTTTGAAACTAGCTGGGCTGACATCCTGGATGAGGCCTCGAGCCTTGATATCTTTTCTTCGGGACGTGACAGAATCTTTATAATTTATTTTCCAGAAGATGACCACGACGACTGGCAGGCCGGCGATAAAGCTTACCG
>JAKPXU010000148.1 GCA_029571905.1 Acidobacteriota bacterium
TTAGGCATGAAATTTGATGTGAATTATTTAAGCAAGCTGGCCAATCTAAACCTTACAGAGGAAGAAGAAAAACAGTTGCCAGCCCAGCTGGAGAAGATCATTGACTGGGTAGGCCAGCTGACTCAGCTTGAGATAGAAGAAGATGGTGAGAATTTCACGCCTGTTGATTTTACTTTGAGGCTCGAGCCGGATGAACCAGGCCAGTCTTTACCACTGGCTGAGGTTCTGGCCATGGCACCAGAAAAAGAGGGAGATTTTTTCAAAGTCCCGCGGGTTCTGACAGGAAAATAACTCAGATGCCTCAGAAGCTTCATAGACTTGGTCTAAATGAGACAATCAATCTGGTCAAAAACGGTCAGGTGAGTCTCGTGGAGATAGTTGAAGATTATATAACCCGAATTGAAAAGATAGATAAAAGCGTTAAAGCTTACCTCACCTGCAATTTTGAATCTGCTCTGGCCAGAGCTAAAGAAATTGATTCAAAATCCCAAAAAGGCAGGCTGGCCGGGGCAGTCCTGGCCCTTAAAGACAATATTGTAACCAAAAGTGTCAGGACAACCTGCGGTTCTAAAATATTAGAAAACTTTATTCCGCCTTATAATGCCACGGTGACGGAAAAGCTTGAGGCTGAAGATGCCATTATTATCGGTAAGACTAATCTTGACGAGTTTGCCATGGGCTCCTCCACCGAGAATTCTGCTTATTTCACCACCAGAAACCCCTGGGACCTGAGCCGGGTACCTGGAGGCAGCAGTGGAGGCTCGGCGGCGGCAGTAGCAGCCGGTGAGGCAGCAGTTGCTCTTGGCTCTGATACAGGGGGTTCGATCCGCCAACCCGCGGCCTTTTGCGGGCTGGTTGGTCTCAAGCCGACCTATGGCCGGGTTTCGCGCTATGGTCTGGTAGCTTTTGCTTCATCTCTGGATCAAATAGGTCCTTTAGCCAGAAAGGTCAGAGACTGTGCTCTGGTGACTTCGGTAATAGCAGGGTTTGATCGTCGCGATTCAACTTCGGCCGACCTGCCAGTTCCAGACTTTCCGGCCAGCCTGGAATCACCCCTGGTTAAAAGGCGGATAGGTGTGCTGGATGAAGACTCGCTCTCTGAAGTAAATCAAGAAGTGGCTGCTAATTATAAAGAAACTCTTCAGCTTCTCACCGAGCTGGGTTTTAAGCTGACCACTCTCTCTTTTCCCACCTGGCAATATGCTCTACCCTGTTATTATATCATTGCCCCTTCTGAGGCCAGTTCGAATCTGGCTCGCTATGACGGCGTTCGTTATGGTTTCAGAGCAGATTCTTCAGAGCTATCTGATATGTATGTCAAAACCAGGACTCTGGGGTTTGGGCCTGAAGTCAAGCGGCGTATTCTGATTGGGACCTTTGCCCTGAGCTCTGGCTATTATGATGCTTACTATGCCCGGGCTGCCAGGGCCAGGCAAGCCATATCACGGGAGTTTCAATCAGCCTTTCAACAGGTCGATTTTATTCTGACTCCGACCACGCCAGAACCAGCTTTCAGACTGGGAGAAAAACAAGATCCACTGTCCATGTATCTTCAGGATTATTTTACTGTAACTGCCAATCTGGCAGGAATTCCGGGTCTGTCATTGCCCGCTGGCTTGACTTCAAATGGCTTGCCACTGGGCCTCCAGCTCCTTGGGCCAGCTTTTTCTGAGCTGGACTTATTTAAACTTGCTTTTTTGCTTGAAAAAAATTTTGATTTCAAAAATAATATAGATGAAATTAAAAACGTTAGGGAGGAGGAAGTATGAAACATAAAAATCTTTGGTTTCTCAGTTTAGCTCTGCTGGCAGTACTGTTTTACACCGCCTGTTCATCAAACCCAGAAAAAACTCTTCTGGACAAATATTTTCATGCGCTATCAATGAATGATAATCAGACAATGGCTTCAATAGCAGTTGAACCCATGGCGATAGAAGCTGTTAGCTTCAAGATACTGAGCGTCTCACCAGAAATAGTTGAGCCGTTCAGTTTGCCAGATTTAAATCAGGCAGAAGTTGAAGCCAAGAAAAAAATGGACGAGCATGTCGGCCCCGTTGTCGAGGCCAAGGACGCTTTAGATATGGCTCAGGAAGAATTAGACAATGCCAGGACATCCGGTTCCCGGGCAGCTCTGAAGAAAAAAGTAGCGGAGCTTCAGGCTAAATATGATGAAGAATATAATGCTCACAAGGAATTGCAGACTCAATATAGCGCAAGTAAAGAAGCAGCAGCCCAAGAAGAACAAGTGGCTTTATTTTCTCTCGGACAAAAGTCATTGCCTGGTATCAGGGAAATGAGTGGAGAAGTTCACTCCAAAACTGTTCAGATCAGTGTTAAGACCAAGTCGGGTGCCGAGAAAGAATATAATGTTCTTATGAAGAGGTATATTCTGAAGGATCAGACTGGCAATCCTAATCCTGGACGCTGGATCATCGTCAAGTTTGAGCCAGTCGCCTGATTCCAGCCAAATTTCAGACAGCAGGAAAATTTATAGGTCTTATTATTGACAATTCTTGGTTTTTAGCTATAAATAACCTTTCATACGGTCAGGACTGAGGGGCCGTTAGCTCAGAGGGAGAGCACCGGCCTTTTAAGCCGGGTGTCGCTGGTTCGAGTCCAGCACGGCTCACTTGCGCCCCTGTCGTCTAGCCCGGCCTAGGACATCGCCCTTTCAAGGCGGCAACACGGGTTCGAATCCCGTCGGGGGCGTTATTTTTTTGCCAGGATAAACAAACCATCGGCAGTTATGGCCAGGATCGATGTTTAATCAAATGAAAAGCCTTTTTCTAAAAACAGCCGCTGGCAGGCGGTCACTGCCTCTGGTTCATAAAGAAGACCGTTATTAAGTCTGATCTCTTCCAGAGCTTTATCTATCCCGAAGGAAGGGCGGTAAGGCCGATGGGAAGACATAGCTTCGACTACACCAGCAATCGCCAGAATTCTGGCTTCCAGTAAAATTTCTCCGTCTTTTAACCCAGCCGGGTAGCCTGAGCAGTTGAGCCGTTCATGGTGTTGTAAAACGATGTCGGCGATTGGCCAGGGGAATTCGATATTCTTTAAGATTTCATAACCAGCTTGAGGATGAGTTTTGATGATCGTATATTCGAGATCCGTTAATTTGGTGGGCTTACTGAGAATTTCGGCTGGAACATAAAGTTTCCCGATATCATGAATTTGAGCTGCAAATCTTATGCCTTCAATTTTGACTTCGGGTAAATTCATTTCACGAGCAATGGCTTCAGCCAGTTGAGCAACTCGCCGCTGGTGACCCGCCGTATAAGGATCGCGCCTCTCGATAGTGGTGGAAATGGCCTGGATGGTGCCTTTCAGCGCCCGTCGAAGTTTTGCCCAGCTCTCCCGGAGTTCCTGCTCAGCCCGCCGACGAGAGCTCATATCTCTGAAAACTATGACCTGACTGGTTGATTGTCCACTTTCCTCAGGCAAGGCGGCTACTGTCAACTCAACTGGAATTTCCAGGCCAGTTCTGGTGATAAGACTGGCTTCCCCCGGAGTGGATGAGACGGAGACTGGATTGAAATTCACCTCTTCCTTAAGTTTAATTATCCTGTCCACTGGTTGTTCATTAGCGTCCGGCTCATTCCAGCCAGTGATCTTTTGGGCTGAGGGGTTTATGAAGGTGACTTTACCTCTGTTATCAGTGACAATAATGCCATCATCTATGCTCTTTAAGATGGTATATAGCCATTGTCCCCTTTCTTTCAGTAGCCGCCGCATTCTGGCTTTGTAAAGCGCTATTTCAATGGTTAACTCCAGTTCTCTTTCTTCATAAGGTTTGATCAAATAGCCAAAAGGTTCGGTTAATTTGGCTCGCTCGAAGGTCAGGTCATCAGCAAATGAAGTTATATAAACAACCGGTATAGAGTATTTTTCCCAGAGGATAGCGGCCGCCTCGATGCCGTCAACGCGGCCCTTAAGGACTATATCCATGATCGCCAGATCTGGCAAGTTCTTCTCGACGCTCTGGACAACTACTTCGCCATTCTGGACGAGATCAGTAACCTCGTAACCAAGGGACTTAACCGTATTGACCAGGTCTCTGGCTACCAGTGCTTCGTCCTCAACAATCAGAATTCTGGCCTTAGCCACTATAACCCTCTGTCTCCAGTTTTACTGGTGGGCGGTACTGGGTTCGAACCAGTGACCTCCGGTTTGTAAGACCGACACTCTGCCCCTGAGCTAACCGCCCGGCCAGAACTTAAGATTAAGTTAAGAGAAAGACACTCTGTTGTCAAGCCAGCCGGATTCATTTTTGACTCGGCTGTCCATATATATTAAAATGAAAACTCAAAGTGAATAGCCAAAATTAAATCGTATTGATATTCAATTCATGACAGAATCAAAGGACCTGGCCTTAGAATCAAACTTTTCTTGGCAGGAGCTTTTAAATTCCTGGGCGGCTCAGTTGCCTGCTACCAGCCCTCGCCTGGCAGAAGATATAGTGACGATGGCTTCCCGGCTTCTGGCCAGTGGCCAGGCTGAAAGTCTTAATCCGGAAACAATTAGAAACTATCTGAACCTGACCTCAACTTCTGCTTTCTTGAAATGTTTACCTTATCCCCAGAAAAACTGGGAATGGGCTGAAACCTGTTTTGGCTTCATCCAGAAAATAGATTATAACCTTCTGGATTTATTTGAAGATAGAGTTAAAGAAAATCCGGATCGGGTACTTTTTCTTGACCTGTCTAGTTTGAAAGGGGAAAAATGGACTTATTCGGAAATCGCCTCCTACCTGAGGTTGCTGGCTGGCTATTTTTACATTCTGGCCTCTCCTCTTGAACCGCGGGTAGCTATTTTCAGTGAAAATCATTTTGATTCGGCCTGCAGCGATCTGGCCTGCCTTTTCTATGACATTCTGGTCACACCGCTCAATCCAACTTTTAATCTCGAAAATCTGGAGATGATTTTTAACCAGCTAAAAATAAACATCGTTATTACTGATAACCTGGAAAGGCTGAAACAACTCGAACAGCTAAAGCAAAAAACCGGTCTGAGTTTTGCTATCCTGACTCTGCAGAGGATTGAACCAGCCGGGAGTTCACTCTATCTGGGTGAGCAGATCAGAACACTCAATCCGAAAGAAATAGATCAGGTTCTAGCCCAAAGACCACGCTTTCGTTTAACCCAGGTTTCAACCGTCATGTATACCTCAGGTAGCACTGGCGTTCCCAAGGGAGTTTCCTTCTCTACTTACAATCTTATTTCTAAAAGATTCGCCCGGGCTGCCGCTTTACCTGAGGTTGGGCAGGATGAAGTCCTGCTAAGTTTTTTACCTTTATACCATACTTTTGGTCGGTACTTCGAGCTTCTTGGTTCTATTTTCTGGCGCGGCACCTATGTATTCTCCGGAAATCCCTCGATCGATACTCTTTTAAGTCTGTTTCCCAGAGTGAACCCGACCGGTCTGGTCAGTGTGCCTATTCGCTGGGTACAAATTTATGAAAGATGCCGCGAAGCCGTCGCCGGTGCCAGAACTGAGGGTGAAAAAAAGGAAGCGGTTAGAAAAATCGTGGGCTCCAGGCTCCACTGGGGAATTTCTGCTGCCGGTTATCTGGAGCCTCGTATCTTCCATTTTTTTGCCCGATATGGGATTGATCTGATTTCTGGTTTTGGCCTGACCGAGGCGACCGGGGGATTGACCATGACTCTTCCCGGCCGCTATGTAGACGATACTCAGGGCTGCCCCTTGCCCGGTGTCGAACTGAAGTTGAGCCCGGAAGGCGAACTGCTGGCCAGAGGTCACTATATTGCTCGTTATCTGGAAGATAAAGGGCCTGGCGATGACATCCCTTATCCCGGCCAGCCTGGCTCTGATTACTGGCTTAGAACCGGAGATATCTTTGAAGTTTTGCCCAATGGCTATTACCGATTGGTCGATCGGATAAAGGATATTTATAAAAACAATCGTGGACAAACCATTGCCCCGCGAAAAATAGAAGACAAATTTAAATCTGTCCCTGGCTTTAAAAATGTTTTTCTGGTAGGAGATGGGAAGCCCTATAATGTCCTGCTTATTGTGCCAGACACCGGTGCTCCGGAACTGAGCAGCTTGCCCGGGGTAGAAGGAGAAAGGGAATATTATAAGAGGATCATAGAAGCAGCCAACCTGAGCCTGGCTCCTTATGAGCGGGTAATTAAGTTCGCCCTCCTGGATAGAGATTTTTCTCGCGAGAAAGGTGAACTGACGGCCAAAGGTTCGTTCAATCGGAAAAAAATTGTGGCTAATTTCTCAGATCTGATTGAAGAGCTTTATAAAAAAGATTATCTCAGCCTGAAGGCCAGGGATTTCAATCTGAAACTTCCTTTCTGGTTAATAAGAGATCTTGGTTTGATTGAAGAAGATTTTCGCTTAGAAGGAGACCGGTTGGTTATTGCTGGGCGGGAGGCTTCTCTGACCGTACGTCATGAACAACAGAGTCATAAATTCCTTATTGGCGATCTCTTCTACGAAATAAAAGACAGAACGATAGATCTGGGACTATTTGCCCGCCAACCACTTCTATGGTGCGGTAATCCATCACTGGTGAAATTTCTGGTTTGCCGCGAAGGCTGGGACACACCTCTGGGCAACGTTTCTAATCGGGTCTGGCTGCCGGCTGATAAGGCTATGTCCGGTCAGGAAGGTTTCCCGCCGCCTAAGGGAATAACCGATCTGACGCTGGTCAGGGTCCATGAGCTTATTTCCAGGTTGTACTTCAGTTCAGAAGAAAAAGCTCTTCAGGCGATGAATGATTTTGAAAAACTTTTCAATCAAGCTGAAAATCTCAGGGTATCTATTCTCATCAGGCTAAGATTGGAAGCTCTGGCCAGTCATCCCCTGGAAAAAGTCCGTTGCTGGGCTTACCGGCTTCTTCTCCTTGATCAGCCACTGCCTGAATATACTCCTTCTCTATCGGCTTTTGTTGAATCTGGTCTAACCTTTCTTAACGAAGAATCGATTGAAGAAATTTCCTCCTCGGCCCTGGGTGGCGGCCAATTTGAGGCTCTTCGCCGCCGATTAGCTAATTACCGGCAATCTCTGAAATGGCCTGCCTCAGAGGGAACGGTCAATCAATTTCTGTATATTTTTAAGCTTCTGGCCGATTTTGCCTCAATTCATCCCGAGTTTATCCCACAGGTGACAGCTGAGCTGGCCAGCTGGGCCCTTCACCGGAAAGACAGAGTTCTCGCTTCTGAAGCTTTTAAGATAATGGGAAATCTATATAACCTTTTCAGGCTCCGGCTAAAAGTCAGGCTACCCGAGGATATTGAAGCCAGAATTGTTGAGAAACTCCGGATTGCCAGCGATTTTTATCAATCAGAAAGAAGAAAAATCATCGAGGTTCTGAGCGAACCGACTTTTCTGGCCGAAAGCGTTGCTTTTGCTTATGGCTTCAACTCTTTTAATCCAGAAGGATTGGCCTCTGGAGAAATCAGGGTTTCAAGAGTAGCTTCTATTTACCCTGGTCTTCACCTCCGTGTTTGCCTCAACACTTCTCAGGGAGAGCATTATGACTTCAGAGTGGAAATTTTAAAAGGCCGTTTTGGCCAGCAGGTCGTAGACAAAATTTTATGGTATTTGTGTCTTTCTGAGGATTTTAATTATCCTCATCTATTACCTCGCCTGGCCGACTGGCGACCGGATCTGAAAACTAACGGTTACCGCTTCTTCAGCCGTCTTAATGTTAGTGAAAGGATCAGAGATTATGCCACCCGCCCTGGCGGGCCGATTTCTCTCGTTACTCCACAAGAATGGCGGATGCTTTATATCGAAGCCATCGGAGTGATCCTCAGAGCGGTAGCTGCTTCAGACTACCGTATTATCCCGGGCCAGGCCTTACCTGAAAATATTTGTGTAGATGGGGAACATCCAGGCTTGATTGAACTGGGCGAAATAAAACCGTATAAAGGGCCTCTGTCCTTAGCTCGCCTTTTAATTGAGAACTTTTACCTGAAGATCGTGGCTGCCTATCCCTGGGCCAGAAAAATAATAGATCTAAGCTGGATATTTGATGCCTGTTTTGAAGTCTGGGAAGAAAAACAGGCCCTGAACTTCCTGGAAGAGCTTTTCCATGAGCTCGAGCGCGAAGATGTTGAGGTGGAGAGTTTTGGCTCTTTCCGTTTTCAGCTGGAAAGCTATTTAAGTGAGATTCGCCAGAATCCAGTTATGCCTGTTTCAGTTCTAACTGCTATCCGCAAATATAAAGAATGGGAAATAGCCAATGGGCAAGCTTCTCCTTTTGAACGTGAGAAAAAGGTTATCGAACTCATCAATGAATTCCATCTGAATTTGCGTCCGGAGCTACTACGATTTTATGTTTACCGTCATACCTATTTTTCTTCAGCTTCAGCTGAAGTGATCATGGCTTTTGAAAAATTACTTGATAAAATGAAAACTCAGCCTGATAAGATGGCCATCCAGTTTGTTGAACTGTCGGAAATCCAATCGCATCTTGAGTCTGAAGAAGACCGCCAGGTGTTCAGCCGAATGGTTTTCCCCAGAGCAACAGAGGCGAAAGATCTTGACCTGTCCAAGACAGGCGAGTCGGGACGGGAAAGGCTGATAATAAAATCAACCATTACCGATCGGCAGGGAAACCAGTTTACGTTCCGGGAAAGTTACGAGCCAGCGGAGATTGGACAACTCTATCACCTTTTCCTGCTGGACAATTATCCCCGAGTTATTTCTCAGCTAAATCATAACCTGGTCCTGGTTGATGAGGATGGATTGGTAGTGGGTGGTATTTGCTTCCGAAACCTGTCTTCAGAGGTTGTTTTTATGGAAGGAATAGTGGTGGCCAAAGATTATAAGAAAAGAGGTTTGGGTCGGGCGATGCTGAAGGATTTTATAGAAAGAATGCGAAATTCAGGTATCAAGCTTGTCATGACTCACTATCTTATTCCTTTGTTTTTTATGAAAGAAGGTTTTGTCCTTGATAAAAGGTGGGGAGCCCTGGTCAAGCATCTGAGCTAACCAGCAGCTAAAGGCCAGGCTATCTGGTTGACATAAAATGGCTTATATGTTAAATTTAAGGCTCAATTTTTATCCCCGGAAAGGTGAAAAGCTATGTTGGCAGTTATCAAAACAGGCGGCAAGCAGTACCTGGTGAAAGAAGGAGATGTTCTCTCCATAGAAAAACTGGAGGCTGCTCCTGGAGAGACAGTCACTTTTGATCAGGTCTTGCTGATAGAAGCTGAAGACCGTGTTCTGGTGGGTAGCCCATATCTGGAAAAGGCCGCTGTAACCGGTGAAGTAATCGAAACATATAAGGATGATAAGGTTACCGTTTTTAAAAAGAAAAGAAGGAAAGGCTATCGTCGGACAAAAGGTCACCGCCAGATACTGACCAAAGTCAAAATAGGTAGCATATATCCCGAGTGGCCGGGGCACGCAGAGAAGGAACCAGCTGAAAAAGGAGCTGAAAAACCGGTGGAAAAAGCTGTCCGGACGAGAGCCAGAAAGGCTGCCAGCCCGGAGGGGGCTGAGGCGGGAAAAACTCCGGCTAAAAGAGCACCAAGGACAGCTAAGAAGGTTCAAAATAAGGAAGAAAGCAAGGAGAATTGAGCATGGCTCATAAGAGATCAGGCGTTAACGGAAGAGATTCTAACCCCAAGTACCTTGGAGTTAAAAGTTATGGTGGAGAGGTAGTTAAAGCCGGTTCAATTCTGGTCAGACAGAGGGGAACAAGACTGAAACCCGGTCTGAATGTCGGGAGGGGTGGTGATGACACTCTTTACGCTCTGATACCTGGCCGGGTTAAATTTGAAGATAAAGGAAGGATGGGGAAATTTGTTTCGGTTTTACCCCTGGAGGAAAAGGCCGAAGCCACTTCGTAATCATGGGACAGGCTCCCTGGATTCTTAATTCCAACAAGGTCAAAAACATCAGCAGAGGATTATCTCTGCTGGTCTCGAGCCCTGGCGCCTGCAGGTAACAAATTGTTTATTGATCGGGTAAAAGTTCAACTGATCGCCGGCAGAGGGGGCAATGGCTGTGTCAGCTTCCGGCGGGAGTATCGTGTCCCCAAAGGTGGGCCAGACGGCGGGCGCGGTGGCGATGGTGGCCACATCTACCTGGTCAGTGATCAAAATCTTAATACCCTGGCTTTTTTCCGTTTTCATCCGGTTAATAAAGCCAGAAAAGGAGCCCATGGCGAGGGATCAAATCGCCAGGGGAAAAAAGGCCAGGATCTTTATCTCAGGGTTCCGGTTGGTACTGTGGTCAAAGAAGCCTTGACCGGTCGAATCCTCCATGATTTTCTCAAGCCGGGAGAAATTTATTTAGCGGCCAGAGGAGGCCGGGGAGGGCGTGGTAACGCCAGCTTTGCTACTTCTACCCATCAAGTTCCCAGAGAATTTGAGAAAGGTCAACCGGGGGAAGAAATAGAAGTCATTCTTGAATTAAAATTGATTGCTGACGTTGGCCTGGTTGGCTATCCTAATGCTGGAAAATCCACCCTGATTTCCAGAATATCGGCAGCACGGCCTCTCATCGCTGACTACGCCTTTACCACCTTGATCCCCACTCTTGGGGTGGTTGATCTGGGAGAAAATGAAAGCCTGGTAGTGGCAGATATACCCGGTCTAATTGAAGGTGCTCACGAGGGGCGCGGCCTCGGCATCCAGTTTCTAAGGCATATAGAAAGGACCAAGATATTGGTCCATCTGATTGATGTCTCACCTTTGACAGGTCGAGATCCAGTTCGGGATTATGAGGTAATTCAGAAAGAGCTAAAGGCATTTAACCCTGATCTGCTGGCCAGAAAACAGATAATTGTCGCCAATAAAATAGATCTACTGGATGAAAATCAGCAGGGGCGACTGACAGCCGTTAGAAGAATGGCAGCGAAAGAAAAGAAGCCATTTGTGGCTATCTCCGCTGCCAGGGGAGATGGCTTATCTGAATTGGTCGGCTTGCTGGCCCGAATGCTCAAAGAAGAGAAGGAAGGGAAATCGGATAAAGATTAAAATGCTCGATAGGATGAGGTAAATAGAAGATGGCTTTAACCGGACTTCTTGGCGGCACGTTTAACCCAATTCACAACGGACATCTTCGGGCTGCTGAGGAAGTCATGAAATATTTTCCTCTGGATAGAATTTTATTTATTCCTTCCTATATCCCGCCTCATAAGGACCAAAAAGAAGTGGTGCCGGCCTGTCATCGGTGGCGAATGGTGGAGATAGCCTGCCAGGGGAAACCAGGTTTTATCCCTTCTGACCTGGAAATCAAAAGTCCGGGTCCATCCTATTCAATTCTTACCTTAAGGAAACTTAAAGAGATTTTTCCAGAAGATATTTTCTGGTTTATTGTTGGCTCTGATGCTTTCCTGGAGATTGAAACCTGGAAAGACTATAATCAACTACTTAAAGAATGTTCTTTTATCGTTGTGAGGCGACCTGGTTGCGAGCTGGAAAAGCTGGACAAAGTCATTGACAGAATAAAGCCTGAGTTGTTGGTGAGGATAAATAAGAGAGAAAAGACCGAAGTGAAGGACTACAACCGACCTGGCCTTTATCTCCTGGAGATTGACGCCCTTAATATTTCTTCCTCTGAAATAAGGCGCAGATTGCGAGCAGGCCTGCCAATAAAGGGTCTTGTTCCGCCCGGGGTTGAAGATTATATTATGAAAAATCGTCTATATGTTTGATAGGAAAGGAGATAAAAAGAAAAATTGAAAGACGGAGAAAAAAAATTTTGCAAACGCAATTTGCCGAAAGAAGTTAAGTTAACTATCAAGGCCAGCCAGGCCAAGAAAGCGGAAGGGTTATGTGTGCTGGATTTGCGTGAACTTACCAGCTTTACTGATTATTTTATTATCATGAACGGTAATTCTTCGCGCCAGAATATAGCTATCTATCAAAACATTGAGGAGCAGTTAAGAAAAGAGAACATAAATCCATTCGGGGTAGAAGGTTTGGAAAGGGCTGAATGGATTCTTATTGACTATGGCTCTTTGGTTATTCATATATTTTCTAAGACAACGAGAGAGCATTATGCACTCGAAAAACTCTGGGCTGACGCTCCCAGACTGGATTATTGACGATTCTATTTTTCCTCTTGACTTTTGGCTTATAAAAACTTATTTTTAAACAACTGTTTTAGAATGAAAATTTTGCTGGTCTGGCCAGGAAAAACCAGGAATGTCAACTACCGGACTCTTCAGCGCGAATATCTGGAGAAAATAAAGCCCTTGGCCCAGGTTAGCCTGATAGAGACGCCAGAGGCCAGGGGGCTTGAAGAAAAATGGGCGGATAAAATTCTGGAGAAAGAAGCCAGGGGGCTTGAAAAATATGTCAGGGATGGATATATTATCTGCCTTTCGGATGCAGGAAAAGAATTAAACTCAAAGGAATTTGCCGATTTGATTGAGTCGAAGGCAATGAATCAGGGAGGCCAGCTGGTTTTTTTAGTTGGAGGTTTTCTTGGTCTGTCGCCAAGAATAATGGAAAAAGCTGATCTGAAACTGTCGCTGTCCAGGATGACCTTTTCTCATGAACTGGCCAGAACAATTCTCCTTGAGCAAATATATAGAGCTTTAAGTTTGATCAGAGGTTATGCTTATCCTAAATAACAGGGGGTTATATGCCTGAAAAATTAAAGTTATCCAAAAAAGAGAAAGAAGAATTCAGAAAACTGCTACTCGAGAGGAAAAACAGCATTATCAGGAAGTTGAGTCAGTTTTACCATGAAAGCAAAGAAATTGAGACTGATACAGCCCTTGATGTTGCTGATAAAGCTGAAACTTCTTATACAAAAGAATTCCTCCTGGGATTAACTGATAGTGAGCGGGAGCAGTTGCAATTGATCGATCAGGCTCTCGATAGACTGGAAAAAGGAGAATATGGACTTTGTCAGGTCTGTCACCGGGAAATTGGGAAGAAGCGTCTCCAGATTATTCCCTGGACGCCATATTGTATAAACTGTCAGGAGAAAATAGAGCGCGGGGCCTCGGCTAAGTGACTATCTCCAAATTTATTAACCGGTTAACTCTGCCGGTTAAACTGGCTGCTTTCCCTTCTTTTTGCGAGCTCTGCGGGTGCTTGCTTCTTGAGCCTGAAGAAAAAGTAGTTTGTAACCAGTGTCTGACCAAAATCGACATCAATCAGGGCCCGGTTTGCCGGGTCTGCGGTCGGTTTCTTTTCGGGGCAAATAATTTAGATTCACTCTGCCTCGAATGTCAGAAAAACCTTCCTCCTTATGAGGTCCATCGTTCTCTGGGATTCTATGCGGGGTATCTGAAAGAGTTGATTATTCTTCTTAAATATAAGGGAAATGAACCTCTGGCTTTTCGTCTGGCTGAACAGCTCTTCCGGCACTTTAATCACCAAGGAATTCTGACCGGAATTGATCTCATCCTGCCAGTTCCACTTCACCCTAAAAAAGAGAGACAACGGGGCTTTAATCAGGCAGAGCTAGTTGCCAGGCAGCTGGCCAGGCTGACCCGTTGTCCACTTGGTCGTGGGATTTTAGTTAAAACCAGGAATACTCCTGCTCAGGTCTCTCTGGAAGCTAAAGAAAGGGAATTGAACCTGAGAGGGGCTTTTGGAGTCAGAAAGAAAGAGCTTATTCAACAGCGAGTTTTAATGCTAGTTGACGATGTCTACACCACTGGCTCAACTATAAGGGAATGTGCTTTGGTCCTGAAGAAGACAGGAGCCCGGCAGGTCAGGGCTCTGACTCTGGCCAGGGCATAAACAAAGAAGCCCCTGCCTGGGAGAGGCAGAGGCTTCGGATGATCAAAATCTTACTTTGTCTTTACTTTGAGGACTTTTCTTCAGATTTTCCTTCACTGGCGGGCTTGAGGATTTTAACCTTTTTGGGTTTGACTTCTGGTTTCTTAGGCATATGGATTCTCAACAGGCCATTCTCAAATTCAGCATGAATATTGTCGTAGTCTATATAATTCGGCAAAGTGAATGACCTGTAGAAAGCTCCATAGGCCCGTTCGATTCGATGATAATTTTCTTCCTTGGTCTCCTTTTCCAGCGTTCTTTCGCCTTTTATGGAGAGAGTATTGTCCTCAACTTTGATTTCAACGTCTTTCTCATTAACACCAGGGAGTTCGGCCGTCAGCACCAGCTCATTTTCAGTTTCATAAATATCTACAGCCGGAGACCAGGTAGCCTGCATTAGTTCGGCATCCTCAAGGCGAAGCGAAGGAAAAGCATCCTCGAATAACCTGTTCATTCTGTCACGTAAGACTGTTAAATCTCGGAAAGGATCCCATTTAGTGATAGCCATGATTTAACCTCCTTTCTTTTATTTTTATCAAAGCCTTTAGTCACTTATATATATAATATCGTAGTATCGATTTGTCAAGTATTTATAAAAAAAAATTATTTGCCCTTTATGATAAGGGTAGCCTCTCCTTTGAGCCTGTCTTCCGTAATTTTTAGTGTCAGATTATCAAGTTTTCCCCGAATAAATTCTTCGTGAACCTTAGTTATTTCTCTGGCGAGGACGGCTTCTCTCGGGCCCAGTACTTCCAGAGCGACCTCTATAAACTGTTTGAACTTTCTCATTGGCAGGAAAAAAACCAGAGTAGCTTCTTCCTCCACTATTTTCAGCAAAAAGTTTTTCAAAGCCATTCTCTTAGGCGGGGGGAAACCCAGGAAAAGCACTCGATGAGTCGGTAGGCCAGCCACTGATAAAGCAGCCGTCAGGGCGCTGGGACCGGGAATAGGTATGACCTGGATTCCCCGGTCAATGGCAGTTCTTATCAGGGGAAAACCGGGGTCGGATATTCCTGGGGTGCCAGCATCAGAAACAAGGGCTACATCCCTGCCTTGCTCGAGGAGAGAAATAATCAATGGTATCTTCTGACGTTCACGAGGCTGAAAGTAAGAAATAAGCCTTTTTTTCAGACCGAGAGAATTCAGCAGTTTGACAGTTTGACGCGTATCTTCGCAGGCTATAGCCTCAACCTCGCTCAGAACTCTCCGCGCCCGCTGTGTAATATCCTCGAGATTGCCAATCGGTGTGCTGACTACGAATAACCGCCCTTTCTGGCTCATGTTCCTGTTCGCGGTTACTTTCCCCAGTCATAAGGGTAAAGAAAATCGTGCCCGACTGTCCGTTCTGACAGTTTGGCTATGGGCGGCATTTTTCTTTTGTATTCAGATTTTCTGATTAATTCAGCCACCTGGCGAACTTTTTTCTCTTCAAGGCCAGTTTTAATTGCTTCGTCTGGGGTCAGCCGTTCGTCTACCAGTTTAAAAAGGATCTTATCCAATTCTTCATAGCTAAAGCCAATCTCATCTTCGTCAGTCTGGCCAGGCCAGAGGCCAGCAGTTGGTTTCCGGCTGAGAAGTTTTTCTGGCACTCCCAGATACCGGGCCAGCTGCCGAACCTGTGTTTTATAAAGATCTCCCATGGGGTTTATCCCGCAGGCCAGATCACCATGAATTGTTCCATAACCTATTAACAATTCTGACTTGTTACTCGTGCCAAGAATCATGGCTTTCAGACGGGCTGAATAATCGTAAAGAATAGACATCCTTTCCCGGGCCATCTTATTGCCGCGAAGAACTGGCTGCTCAGCTGGATGCCCGGAAAAATAGGCTTCAACCTGAGGAGAAATATCAATCTTTTCAAAGTTTATTCCCAGCAGACAACAGATCTCTTCGGCCAGCTGAACACCCTCCTGATCATAATCCTTAAAAGGCATAATCAGTCCAAAGATGTTCTGTGGCCCGACTGCCCTAACTGCCAGGTAGGCACAGACCGTAGAATCGAGACCGCCCGACAGGCCAATAATATTCCGTTCAAAACCTGCCTTATAGCTTTCTTCCTTGATAAAATTGGTTAAAGCCCTGGTGACAAGCTGGCAGTTAATCTTCATCTTGTTTCCTGAGCAGACGGCCAAGAGAATAACAGATGACCTCCGGTCGGTCGTCACGCTTATAGGGCCTGTTCTTTCTGGCTTTTCTTATCAGGTCGAGGTCAATCTCCCGCAGCGAAAAGTCATCTTCAAGATAGGGCGCTTTAAACAGTAACTGACCGTCAGGGTTGTAAATGAATGACCCACCGGCAAAGGTTACTCCATTTTCCAGTCCGACCCGATTGCAGTAAATTACAAAGGCACTCGAAAAATAGGAAATAGCCTGACCCATCAATTCCCAGTTCCGGCTGGACTCAAAGCCCTGGCTTTCCTCATTGAGTACCCCTCTGCCTGGTGCAGCCGAAATAACGATGATCAAACCAGCTCCGCCGGCCAGCAAACAATAACTTGAGCTGTAATGAAGGAAATCCCGGCAGATAAGCAAGCCAACCCGGTTTGAACCTGCCGGAAAAGCTCGGAATTCTCGGCCGCTGGCGAAAAAACGGCCTTCCTCAAACAGGCCGGAAGTGGGAAGGAAAACTTTGCGGTGGAGGTGAGCGATTTCACCGCGGCTCAGGTAGGCAGCCGAGTTATAAAAGATACCCGGATTTTCTTTTCTTTCTTCTACCAGACCGACGACTACATCGATATTTCTGGAAGCAACCAGCAACCTGGACATAACTTCTGAACAATCAGGTCTAATGGCCACTTCTGGCACTAGATCCTGAAGAGAGTAGCCAGTCAGGCTGAGTTCAGGGAAAATAACCAGGTCTGCCTTCTCCCTGGCGGCTTTTTCTATGAGCTCAAGATGCCTGTCTAAATTCTTATCGACTCGGCCCAGGATAGAACTTATTTGAGCAATGGCAACTTTCATAAGGCAAAAATAACATAAAATAAAGTCCTCTGTCCAATAATTCTACCTTGATCGCCTTTTTGTCCTTAAAAAGTTGCAAAAATGAGGATAAACTTATAAACTATAAAGAAAGTGACCAGGTATAATCAGTGCAACATATTGCGCTTTTTTTAAGGGATATTTATTTTCAGGAGAAAAGTGGGCGTCTATCTATAAAGCGAAAAGAAATTGAGAAATATGTTTTTTTCATCAATGGGAAGCCATATCAGGTCAAGACGAATGTAAAATCAGAAAGACTGGGCGAAATCCTGTTCAAACTCCAGAAAATTCAGCAGGAAACATTCTCCAGAATAGATGATTATATTGAAGCTAATCAGCCTCTAGGTGAAAGTCTCAAAAAGAGTGGAGTGATTAAAGAGACAGATCTAAAAGAGGCTCTGGCTTTTCAGATCAGAGAGGTCTTTTTAAATGTCTTTAATTATTTTGACGCTGACCTTTCTTTTCAGGAGCGGTCAGACCTGAAGGCACCGGCTGAATTCCCGGCGGTAGATATTCCATTTATAATTGACTACGGCATTCGCCGAATGAAATATGATGCTTCTCTCCAGAAATTGTTTACAGGGAAAGCAGCGATTCTGGCCAATACCAGCTATGCCTACTTTTTAACTGATGAAGAGAAAGAGTTACTTCAGCGTTTTTCTACCAGGCAGGAAATAGCCAGAATGTCCCTACCAGCCGGATTTTCTTCGGAGAATTTTTTCAGATGCATTTACCTATTTTATTGCCTCGGTATGATTGAAGTTTCTGGCTCTACCTCGACTTTCAAACAAAATAATCTGGGCAAAGGAGAAAATAAAAATCAAGATATGGAGGAAATGGAAAACCGCCTGGAGGAACTTAAAGAGATTAAAGCCAGCCTGAAAACCAAAAGTTTTTATGAGCTGCTGGGCGTCAACCGGACAGCAACGGAAGAAGAAATAAAGAGAGCCTATTTCAATCTCGCTCGTAAATATCATCCAGATCGTTTCAACCAGCAGGTTAAAGATACTTCTCTTATCAATGAGATCTTTAACAGCTTGACCGACGCCTACCGGATTTTGATCGATCCTCAAAAACGAAAAGAATATGATTCTCAGCTGGATGCGGGCAGCCAGGATTCGACCGAGGATCAGGCTAAAAAAGCGGATATTAAGTTCCGTCAGGGTAGGACTTTGTTTAATCAGGGCATGTATGAAGAAGCTATTATTTTCCTGGAGGAGGCCATTCGCCTTCGCCGGGAAAAGGCCGATTATTTTTTACTACTAGCCATGGCCGAATCGAAACTTGATGCTTACAAGAAAAAAGCTGAGCAGGATTTTCTTCGGGCTATTGAATTGCAACCCTGGAATGCTGACGCTTACCTGGGGCTGGGCATGTTCTATATGAATGAAGGATTAAAAATAAAAGCCAGAAAGCAACTAGAAAAGGCGCTGGAAATAGATCCCGAACGTCAGCAGGCCAGATCCTTACTGGCTGAGCTCGATAAACAAGCAAAGAAAACAGGACTTAAGTCAATTTTAAATCTTGATTTTTCGGATCTCTTCAAAAAGAAAAAATAACTTAACGCTGGCCAAGAAGAGATAAAAATTCTTTTTCGTTTATAATTTTGACCCCAAGTTCTCTGGCTTTGGCCAGTTTAGAACCAGGTTCTTCGCCCACCACCAGATAATCTGTCTTACTGGTGACCGAAGAAGAAACATTTCCTCCGAGCTGTTCTATTCTTTCCTTGGCTTCATCTCTGGTCATAGAAGATAGAGTGCCAGTCAGAACAAAAGTAAGTCCCTCCAGAGGTCGTGGACTGCTTTCTTTTTCTGTCTCTTTAAATTTTAAGCCAGCCTCTTTGAGTTCTTTAAGTAGCTTCCTGTTTTCTGGCTGAGCAAAAAAGAAAACGATACCCTTAGCCACCTCCGGTCCAATGCCTTCAATTTGCATCAGGTCGTCTTCTGAGGCGGCTGCCAGTCGATCGAGGTCTTTATAACGGCGAGCCAGGGTCTGGGCCATCTTTTCCCCAACGTGCCTGATACCCAGAGCGAAAATCAACCGCCATAGCTCCCTTGATTTTGATTCCTCAATATTATCGAGAAGGTTACGAGCGCTTTTTGGCCCCATCCTTTCCAGCTGGATGAGGTCTTCATATCTTAAGCGATAGAGATCGGGGATCTTTTTAACCAGTCCAGAAGCCAACAACTGATCGACCAGAGCTTCGCCCAGGCCTTCAATGTTCATCGCCCGCCTGGAAGCAAAATGAATGATTGACTCGCGAATTCTGGCCGGACAGGAAGGATTAAGGCAGCGAGAAATGGCTTCATCTTCTTCTTTGTAAAGAGTCGAGTGACAGATCGGGCACTTTTTTGGCCAGACAAACGGTTTCTCCTGGCCATTTCTCCTCTCTTTCATCACCGAGACAATATGAGGAATGACATCGCCGCTTCTTTCCAGCAAAACATAGTCGCCAATGCGTATATCCTTTCTTTTAAGCTCTTCTTCATTATGCAATGTGCAGCGGCTGATAGTTGTGCCTGAAATCTGGACAGGTTCAAGTATCGCTACCGGTGTCAGGGCTCCCGTTCTGCCAACCTGAATAATAATATCCTTGATTCTGGTCGTGGCCTGTCTGGCTGGAAATTTGAAGGCGATGGCCCAGCGAGGCGATTTAGCCGTGGCCCCCAGAATCTGACGCTGCCTGGTGGAATTAACCTTGACCACAACTCCGTCTACATCATAGTCAAGACTATCCCTTTTTTCTGTCCATTCGCGGTGATAACTGATAACCTCTTCAATATTCTGACAGAGACGGGAGTGGGGATTTATCTTGAAGCCAAGTTTCTTAAGTTGCTGTAAATTTTCCCATTGAGAAGGCATTTCCTGGCCGTTAATAAAGATATAATAAAGAAAAATATCAAGACGGCGTCGGGCGACTTCTCTCGGATCAAGCAGCCGAATGGAGCCGGCAGTGGCATTTCTGGGATTGGCAAAAGGAAGCTCGCCGTTTTTTTCTCTTTCCTCATTGATTTTTTTGAAGGACTTGTAAGGTAGATAAACTTCTCCTCTGACCTCGACGTCCTCGGTCAGGGAAATAGTCAAAGGCAGGCTACGAATAGTTTTGACCTGGGCAGTAACATCATCACCCCTGAAACCATCACCCCTGGTCACTGCTTGCTGATATTTTCCCCCATTGTAGCGGATGGACATACTGACTCCATCGATTTTCAGTTCAGCCACATATTCAATCTTTTCATCGGGCAAAAGTTTTTTGATTCTTTCGTCGAATTCTCGCAACCCGTCAACATCGTAACAGTTTTCGATGCTGAGCATTGGCCACCGATGTTCGATGGTTGGGAAGCCTTCGACTGGCTGTTCGCCAATCCGCTGGGTGGGGGAATCCGGGGTAATAAATTCAGGGAAAGCCTCTTCCAATCGCTTAAGCTCAGCCATTAACTGGTCGAATTCATAATCTGAGATCTGCGGGTCATTGTCTACATAATATTTTTTTTCATGATATATAATCTGCTGTCTGAGCTCTTCAATTCTCTTTCTGGCTTCTTCCGGGGTCAGTTTCTTTTCCATTCTGCCCCTCCTTCCTTCTAGATATATAAATATTTTACATAAAAAAGATCGGGATTTAAGCTAGAATTAGTAGTATTTTTCTTGCTCGATGGTAATCAAAGGATAGCCGAGATTCCTGTTAATTCTTGATTTCTCGTTAATTGATCATTTCACACCGAGTCTTTTCTTTGTTTCTTCGACCAGCTGATTGAATTTGTCAATAGCTGCTTGCTGTTGCTTTTTCAGGCTTTCAATTTCAGCTTTCTTAGCCTCAATGTCACCCAAAAACTCTTTCATCTTTTGTTTATCTCTATCTGATAGTTCTTCTTCGCTTTTACCGCCAAATCGTTCATTGAAAATCTGAGTTAGCTCTTCCAGCTCTTTAGCCTTATTCTGTAAAGCCAGGACGGTCTCGTTATATTTAAGATCTTTATTCATCGTGTAATAGAGGCCTTCGGCCATCTTCATGGCCTGCTGGGAATTGGCATTAGGAAGCAGAGCTGCTTCCAGTGAGTAGCGGACAGCTTCATTCACGACAGAGGGATCACTCTGGGCTTTTTTGGCCAGTATAACGGCAATAGAAAAAGCCACTTCCCCGCTCCTTTTCTTGCTGTAGGCTTCCTTCAGGAAAGTTAAGGCTTCATCATTTTTATTCGCTTTGACCAATAGCTGACCGAGGAGAAGAGCGTCGTTGGGGTCCTTGCTCTGGTTATAAATTGCTCGGAAGACTTTTTCAGCTTCGGTATAGTTTTTAGCGTCGTAAAGTTCTTTGCCCATTTTCTTCAAGGGAGCCAGAACCTTAGGGTCCTTGAGAAATGAATAGGCTGTCAGATAAGCCTCAATGGCTCCATTGGTGTCCTTAGCCTTTTCGGCTGCACTGGCCAGGGTCAGATAGCCAGCACCGATCATTTTATTCCACTGATCAGGATTAGCTCCCTCTTTATTTTTGTTTGTTTTAGCTATCTCAATCACCTGGTTAGCATAATTTTTAGCTTTATCCAGATTCTGACCCTGATAAGCATAGATACCGCTCAGGGTTAATAAAACCTGGCATTTAGTAGTATCGTCGAGGCCACCCAGGCTCAGAGCTTTTTCGCCATAAGTAATTGTTTCTTCCACTGTCTTGGTCTTACAGGGCGTCAGGCACAGGTTAGCATAGGCATAGTTCTCATAGGTTGTACCCTTTCCAGCGTAAGTATTAATATAACTTTTCAACAATTGAACTCGCTGGCAGGCATCGCTCGCTTGCATGGCTTTAATATAAGCTTCGTCAGCTGGGTTTTGAGCCAGAGCCAGGCTGCTGGCCAAAACTAAAAGTAAAAACATCAGCTGGATTCTTTTCATCTTCAAACCTCTCATTTAAATTAATTTGCTAATTATCTTGCCCTTAATCAAGATAAAAGTCAATTATTAATTAACCTCCCTTGAAACCCAGCTTGTCTGGTACCGCTTTCCAGACAGCCAGCGTTAGACTTAACCATCTCACTTATATATAATAAAAAACTAAAATAAAGAAAAAAAGATGCAGGATTTCGAACAGTTTTTTCTGGCTGAGACTGGATTAAAGCTCAAAAAAGATGTAGCCCTGTCTGATTATTCAAGCTTTAAAATAGGTGGGCTGGCCCGCTATTTTGTTGAGGTTACCAGTTCTGATCAGCTGGTTAAAGCGGTCTCGGCAGTCATTTCTTGCCGGTTTCCTTTTTATCTTATTGGTGGAGGTTATAATCTTTTATTTGATGATGCCGGCTTTAACGGTCTGATCATCAGGAACAAAGCTCTAGCTATTAACTACCTCTCCAAGCGAGGTCTGCTGGAAGTCGATTCGGGTAGCGATCTTCAACCGGTGGTTAGATTTGCAGTTTCTAAGGGATTGAAGGGGCTGGAATTTCTGGCTGGTATTCCGGGCACAGTCGGAGGAGCCATTTATGGCAACGCCGGAGCCTTCGGCCAGTCTATTGGAGAAAAAGTATCGGAGGTCCTGATTTTCAGTCGAGAGAGACGCTTTATTACTTTAAAGCAGTCTGAGCTAGGATTTGGTTACCGGTTTTCTAACTTAAAAAAGGATCATCAGGTTGTTCTTAAAGCTTTGTTAGCCCTTGAACCCGGTGATAAAAGTGATCTTGAGCACCAGATCAAAGACTATCTTGAGCAGCGGCGGCGCAAGCACCCACCACGCTCGGTGGCCTGCGCTGGTAGCTATTTTAAAAATCCAGTTCTCTCTGACGGTCAAAAAGTGGCTGCCGGCTTGTTGCTGGAAAAATCAGGAGCCAGAGGAATGCAAGTTGGCGGGGCGGCAGTTTATCCCGGCCACTGCAATTTTATAATCAATCTAGGCGGAGCAACTGCCAGGGACATTAAGGAACTGGCCCGTCGTCTGCAGGAGGCAGTGCACAAAAATTTTGGCCTCTGGCTGGAGGAAGAAGTTATTTTTGTACCAGCAGATGCTTCAATGCTTTAACCTTTGACACACTGAGCCCTCTCTTTTCAGCCACTTTTAAGGCCTCCAGAGACATCAACCGGTAGAGTTTTTCCAGATCAGGCTGTGCTGACAGGGCTCTTAGATGTTCTTTGACCGTCTTCAGGTCACCTCTTAGAATGGGTCCGGTCAAGCTCTGTTCACAGCCAAGTTCTTTGACATTGAGAAGGGTTCTGCTCAGCAAAGGATAAATGACTTCCAGACAGGCTTTTTCGTCCAGCCCTAAGAGCTCAAACAGATCTTTAACTTCGGCGAGGAGAACGACCATAAAATTGGAAGCCATAGAGCAAGCCAGATGATATAAAGGTTTATTGGCAGGTGAAATTAAAATAACCCCGGACTGAAGCTTTTCAGCCAGAGACCGGCCGAGCTCGATGGCCTTCTCGTCTCCCTCCAGGCCAAAAAAAATACCGCGGAAAATATCCGGGTCATGGCAGGTTGTGGCGAAAGTCTGGACCGGGTGGAAGGAAGCAACCTGAGCCCCCTGCCTGGCCAATGGACGAAGAACCCTGGATGAAACCGCCCCACTCGTATGGAAAACATAATGTCCGCCAAGGTCAAGGTTGGAAAGTTCCTTGACCACGTTCCTTATCGACCCGTCAGGAACGCAGATAAAATTTATCTCTGCCGCCTTTGTTGCCAGACGATTATCCCCTGTCGTCTGTCCCTTTTTAATTACTCTTCTCGCCTGGCGGCGAGCATCTGGATTACAGTCTGATATGTATTTTAGTTTGAAACCTTTACTGACCAGGGCCAGCCCCAGCGAAGTGCCGACCTTTCCTGCTCCGATAATAGAAAAGCTTTTCATTTTCGCCCAAAAAGCTCGTCCCAGAGTGAAATCTCAAGGGGAGTCGAATCCTCAGTCTGTTTTTCGAGTTCCCGGTTAGCACGGCTGTCTTTCAAAATCTTTTTTAGCTCTTTCAAAAATTCCTGACAGGTCATTGATTTTACCCCATGCTGCCTGGCAATTTCTCTTACTCCTCGATCAGAGCTAACCACTTGATAATAACGTCTATCTTTTTTCAAGTTAAGCAATTCTTCAATCAGTTCATCAGCTGATTGGCCAGACTCAGGAAACAAAACAGTAAATTTAGGGTTAAGCTTAATCAAACGGTCTTCCTCCGGGGGACGCCCATCGAAAACCAGAAAGAGTCTGGATCTGGTTGCCTTCTGAAAGAGAAGCAGCCGGCCGATAAGCTGACTGCGGCTCGAGATATTGTATTTAAAATAGGGATCAGCCTGACCCATCAAGTTATTGCCGTCGATCAGGTAAGCCATTTAGCCCTTTTTTACTTGAAACAGGAATTATCAGATCAACCTGGTGGCCAGCCAAAAGGCCGACCGCCCAGCAGATGGACATGAAGATGATATACTTCCTGTCCGGAATCCGGCCCGCTGTTAATGACCAGTCTGAACCCGCTGTCACCCAGGCCCTTGTCCTCGGCAATTTTTCTGGCTGTCAGGAGAAGGTAGCCAAGAAGATTCTGGTCATTTTCATCCGCCTCTTTTAATGAGGACAGATGTTTTTTGGGTATGATTAAAATGTGAGCAGGGGCCTGTGGTTTGATGTCCTCAAAAGCCAGCACCTTTTCATCTTCGTAGACCAATTTGGAAGGAATTTCTTTATTGATGATGCGGCAGAAAAGACAATCCGTCATGATTTTACCTCCACCTTTCTATGGTTGTTATTATTGTTTGTAAAACGCTCGATTCTGACTCCGAGCTGACGGAGTTTTTCTTCTATTCTCTCATAGCCGCGGTCAAGATGCTCGATGTCATTAATGGTTGTCTGCCCCGTAGCGATCAGGCCGGCCAGAACCAGGCAAGCTGAAGCCCGCAAATCAGTAGCCATGACTTCTGCTCCGGAGAGAGGGGTTTTCCCTCTAATTATCGCTTTATCGCCTTCAATTTCGATAGAAGCCCCCAGCCGCAACAGCTCATTAGCATGAGCAAAGCGCCGGTCAAAGATGGTTTCAGTAATTATAGAGCGGCCATTAGCTTGAGTCATTAATACCATAAACTGAGCCTGCATATCAGTCGGAAAGCCAGGATAGGGAGCGGTTGTTATATCTTGTGGTTTTATTTCCTCTGAACCTCTGACTCGTATAATATTACGGCCGACCTGCTCGACCTGGGTACCAGCGATAATCAGCTTATCTGTGATAGCTTCGATGTGTTGTGGTTCAACTTCTTTTAGAATCAAATCGCCCTTAGTCAGAGCTGAAGCTACCATGAAGGTGCCGGTTTCAATCCGGTCAGGAATGATCCGATTTTTGGCTCCGCCCAGCTCTTTTGTCCCGGTAATTTTTAATGTCTCTTCCCCGATGCCGTCTATTTTAGCTCCCATCATAACCAGCAATTCGCACAGGTTGACCACCTCGGGCTCAAGAGCGCAATTCTTAAGCACGGTTTCACCTCTGGCCAGACAGGCAGCCATGACCAGATTTTCTGTTCCCGTCACTGTCTTTTTTTCGAATTCAATTTCTGTGCCCTTGAGTTTTCTGGCTTCAGCGATGATATAACCATGTTCAATCTTCAGGCTGGCCCCGAGCTTCTGCAGGCCGCTAATGTGGAGATCGACCGGCCTGGTACCAATGGCACAGCCTCCTGGTAAGGCGACAGTGGCGCGGCCACTTCTGGCCAGCAATGGACCGAGGACAAGAATAGAAGCTCTCATGGCCCTGACCAGCTTATAAGGGGCCTCAGTCGATTTAATTTTTTTTGCCTGAAGAGCTAGTCTCCTGTGGTTTTGGTCAAGGTTCCAGCTGGCCCCCAGCTCGTTAATAAGAGTTAGCATGGTCTGAACATCTTTAACCAGAGGCACATTGTTCAGTTCTATAGTGTCTTCGGTCAGCAGGCAGGCGGCTATGGCCGGCAGAACGGCGTTTTTAGCCCCGCTAATGGTCACTTCGCCCTGTAAGCAGTATGGTTTTTCTGTATAGATTCTTAAAGCTTCCATGCTCCGATTTTAGATTAGCCGGGAGGAAAATTCAAACTGTGTCGTCAGATCAAATGAAGAACCATTTAAATTAAACAAAAAGACCAAAAGGTTGAGCCTCTAAAAAGGACAACACTTTTACTGGACTCCATAGAGAAAATAAAAAGGGCTGCCCGCCGTGGGCAGCCCTTGATCTTCAGATGGTAAGGTGAACTCAGGCTTTAGGTGCTTGTTGAGAAGCGATAAATTCTTCTACCCACTCAGTGGTAACACTCTTTGGCCTTTCTATTGGTAAGCCAAGACCTCGGTCCCAGATCAGTTGAGCCAGAACTCCCATAGCTCTCGACACACCAAAGAAAACGGTGTAAAAATCGTATTCTTTTACTCCGTAGTGCCAGAGCAGACAACCAGAATGGGCATCAACATTTGGCCAGGGATTCTTAGCTTTGCCATGTTTCATTAGGATATCCGGCGCAACTTCAAAGACCAGGCTGACCACTTTAAAGATTTCATCATCAGGCAGGTGCTTGAGAGCAAATTCTCTCTGAGCTATGAATCTCGGGTCGGTTTTGCGGAGAACGGCGTGGCCATAGCCGGGGACAACCTTACCTGCATTAAGCGTATCCCAGATGTACTGGCTGATCTGTTCTTTGGTCGGAGTGTTGCCAAGTTTTTCCATGAGTTCCATAATCCAGCGCAAAACCTCCTGGTTGGCCAGGCCATGCAGCGGTCCTGCTAATCCGGCCATGGAGGCTGCTAAAGAATAATTGGCATCGGAGAGAGCGGAACCAACCAGGCGACAGGTATGAGCGGAGACATTGCCGCCTTCATGGTCGCAGTGGAGAACAAGATAAAGCCTCATTAAATCTTTAAAGGCGGGATCGTCCGTTACGCCCAGCATGTGCGCAAAATTGGCCCCCCAGTCTAATTTTGGATCAGCCGGGATGTGTTTGTCGCCTTTGTAGGTGCGGCGGTAAATGTAGGAGGCGACAGCTGGCAATTTAGCCAGAATATTCATTGTATCTTCATACATTGGATCCCAGTAATCAAGCTTGTGAATTCCCTGTCGATATCTTTCAGCAAAAACAGAATCTTTCTGAAGTTGCATGATGGCCATGGCAAATTGGGTCATGGGATGAGTATCAGCAGGCGTGGCTTTCAGAACATCGATTAGATATTTAGGTAGTTCACTTCTCTTTCGCCACTCTTCTGTTATTTCCTGGCACTCTTCATAAGTCGGGATATCGCCGGTCAGTAACAGATAAAACATTCCTTCAGGCAGGGGCTCTTCGCTACCGGGGGCTTTCGGCAGTTTTTCTCTTACCTCAGGAATCGTAAAACCGCGGAAACGAATGCCTTCATTGGGATCGAGAGAAGAGCATTCCCAGATCATGCATTTGACTCCGCGCATGCCACCATAAGTTTGACCGATGGTGACATCAGAAATTTTGAGTTCCCCATGCTCTTTCTGGATCTTCTGAATCCGTTCGCGCATGGGCATCAATTTGGAAACAAATTTTTCCTTTAAATTAGCCATTCAGAAACCTCCTTCGGGCTATAAATTGCTCTTATTATTGCAGTAACTATAGCTATGTATTCGAGCCAGAATATAACATTTAAAATAATTTCAAGTCAATTAGAATTTTACTATCAGCTATTAATCCTTGATTTTTTTCCCTAAGGCTAATATCCTTCCTTCGAGCGAATCTTTTAGATATTAGATTGAGGTCTGAAAGGAGAAAACAATGGGTGCGGTAGTCATTCTTTTGATAATTATCGGGCTGCTCGTTATTATGGGAATCGCTATCTATAATAGCCTGGTTGTCCTGAGGAATCGCTGCGATAACGCCTGGGCTCAGGTAGATGTGCAACTGAGGCGGCGCTATGACCTCATCCCGAATTTAGTGGAGACAGTCAAGGGATATGCTAAACATGAAAGAGAGGTTTTTGAAAAAGTAACAGAAGCTCGGGCTAAAGCTATCAATGCCCAGACAGTTAAAGAGCATGGTGAAGCAGAGAATATGCTGACCGGCGCTTTAAAATCGCTTTTCGCGGTAGTGGAGAATTATCCGGAGCTGAAGGCCAATCAGAATTTTCTCTTGCTGCAGGAGGAGCTGGCTGGTACCGAAAGCAAAATTGCTTATGCTCGACAGTTCTACAACGATACTGTTATGAAATTCAATATGAAACAACAGGTTTTTCCCTCCAATATCATTGCTAACCTGTTCGGTTTCAAGCCTAGAGAATATTTTGAAATAGAAGAGCCAGAAGCCCGTGGCCCGGTTAAAGTTTCGTTCTGAAATCCAGATAGAAATCGCAGAGGCTAAGTTCTTTTTATAAAATAAACTTATCCCATGTATGAACAGATAACTGCTAATAAAGTCAAATCTGTTTTTCTGGTCCTATTTTTTGTGGTTCTTGTTTTCCTGGTAGTCTGGGCCTTTGAACAGGTTACCGGCTGGGGGGAAGGCGGGCTGGTGCTGGCTCTCATCATTTCCTTGACTATGGCCATAGGTGGATATTATTCCAGCGATAAAATTGTTCTGGCTATTAGCCGGGCCCGCCCGGTAAGCAAGGAGGAATATCCTTATCTTTATAATACCGTCGAAGGGCTGGCTCTGGCCGCCGGTCTTCCTGCTCCACGTTGTTATATTATTGAGGATTCAGCGCCTAATGCTTTTGCTACCGGCCGTAATCCCGAGCATTCGGTCATTTGTGTTACTACCGGTCTGTTGCAGAAGTTAAATCGTCTTGAGCTGGAAGGGGTTATTGCCCATGAAATGTCCCATATCAAAAATTATGACGTCCTGTTGCAGACGGTGGCGGTGGTCATGGTCGGAATAGTTGCCTTATTATCTGACTGGATGCTACGGAGCTTCTGGTGGGGAGGCGGCCGGAAAAGAGATCGGGAGAAAGGAGGCAGTGGTGCTGGACTAATTTTTGTTACCATCGGACTGGTTCTGGCTATTCTCTCTCCGCTCGTTGCTCAGCTGATTCAGCTGGCTATTTCCAGGCGACGAGAATTCCTGGCTGACGCTAACGCAGCTATGTTAACCAGATATCCGGCTGGTCTGGCTTCAGCCCTCAGAAAGCTGGCTTCTGATCCTGAACCGCTGGAGGTGGCCAATAAGGCCACTGCTCATCTTTATATTGTAAATCCACTGAAAAATGTCAAAGGCCGGGTCAACAAGCTGTTCAGCACGCACCCTCCAATTGAGGAACGGATTGCTGCTCTGGAAAAAATGTCTTTTGAAAAGGTTTGATATTATTTTGATTTAAAGGCAATGGCAATAATAATAAAAGAAGGCAATTTCCTGACCTGAGAATTGGGCATTAAAGGCTGAATTCCAGGCCTGGCACAGCTTGCAACTTAAGTTGTCTTTGTTTATAATTTAGTCGCCCTGGGCGGGGTCGTAGTTCAGCTGGTTAGAACGCCGGCCTGTCACGCCGGAGGTCGCGAGTTCGAGCCTCGTCGGCCCCGCCACTTTTTCCACTCAATCTTTTGTTCTTGAAATTTTTGGGCTCCCCCGGTATCAATCCAGACGGAATATCTGTTTGGGACGCTCCTCTATCTCTCCGGTCAGCCAGAGATAGCAGCCAGTTACCTCTTTCCTTAATCTTTTTTGTGTGTTATATATAATTCTAATAAATTCAGGAGGAACCAATGCCTGATAAAACCAAAATCCTGGTGATAGATGACGACCCGGCTATTTGTGTTTCAGTTAAAGCCATTCTGGAAGCCAGTGGCTATGAGGTGTTCACGGCTTTAAGCGGTAAAGAAGGGCTTGACCTTTTCCATCAGGTTGATCCAGATATTGTTCTGTGCGATATGATGATGGAAGATATAGATGCCGGGGCTAAAGTGGCCGGCGTGATCAAGAAAGAACAACCTGACCTGCCAGTTTTTTTGTTGAGCACTATCGGCGATGCCACCGCCCGAACTATTGGCCTTGACGATCTCGGTTTTAATGGAGTTTTTCAGAAGCCAGTTAATTTTGACTTGCTGCTGAGTGTAATTGAAAAGCACAGGAAAAAGCCCTGAGGCCTGGCGGCCCGTTGACCAATTAGCAAATGAGCATTTCTCTGGCTGATCTTTACCGGCAAAATTCAGATCTGGAAGCTTTTTGTCAGGAGGTCAGAAAACTGGGCGGTAATTTTGAGCTGGACGCTCGTCAGATGGAAGCCCTTGGTCAGGCTTATTTTGAAGTCCATCCAGAGAAGTTTGTTCAAAGAAATCTGGATGAAGTCAGGCTGGGTTATCAACTGGCCCGATGCTGCTTGCTGGAAAAGGCTCTGGCCGGGCTGCCTCCTGCAGTTAAGGATTTTTTCAGGCAGGCTTTTGATCAGCCTGAATGCATAGCTGGCCTCCTGGATGATTACAGGCGTTCGGAAAACCTGCCGCTTCTCGTCTCCTCTTTTAATTGCCTTCAAGCTTCACTGGACGAACTGAAAGCAGCCATTGATGAGTTACCTAAGGGGATGATTAAAGAAAGGTTTCTAGGAGGAATTTCGACTCTCTATAACACCAGGTATCTTCTGAGCATTTTTATTTCGCGTCTTGGCTCAAACGGTTTACAAAATTAGCTTATTCTGGTATCTTTTATTTTAAAACGCAAAAAACATATAACTCTCAAAACCTGACTGCCGAGGAGAAAAAGATTGCCCTATTTTCGAGGAGTATGTAACTTCTGCGGGACTGGTTGTGGCCATCTGCTGCGAGTAGAAGGGAACCGGGTAAGAGGTGTTTATCCTCTCTCTGGTCATCCCTTAAGTCGCGGTCGGTTGTGCGTCCGCGGCTGGCATATTCATGAGCTTCTTCAGACGGAAGATAGAATTTCCCAGCCGCTCATTAAAGACGGTAGCAGTTTCAAGCCTGTTTCTTATGAAGAAGCTCTTGATTATGTGGTAGAAAGGGTAAAAAAACTGCCTGGCCGTCAGGTGGCTGTTCTTGGTTCTCCTCGGGCCTCCAACGAAGAGAATTATCTGTTAGGTAAGTTTGCCAGGGCAATCCTGAAAACAAATAATCTAAGTCTGTCGTCCGATGCCGGCCAGGAAGAAAGTGCCAGGGTGCTTCTTGAAGGCTGTGGCTGGCCAGCCATGACCGGTACGCTGGCCGAATTGAGACAGGCTGATTTTATCTTAGTGGTGGGCGGCGATCTGACCAAGCAGAATCCGATTATCGCCAGCGAAATCCATCATGCCCATCGAGCCGGGACTTTTTTAGCAACCATTTCCCCTCGGAAAACCCAAATGGCCAGGCTCAGCCAGCTTCATCTTAGACCTAAGCCTGGAACAATTTTTTACCTGCTTCAGGGTTTAGCCAGAGTTCTGGTTGAGGAGAAAGCTATTGATGATGATTATTTATCAACATTTACAGTCAACAGCCAGACTTTCCTCGAAGAGTTGAAGCAGGTCGAAATAGAAAAGATAGTAGAAGCAACCGGTATTAGCAGAGAGCAGATGACCGGACTGGCCAGAAAATTGAAAGAATCTAATTCAGCTTGTGCCTTTTATCCAACGGGAGTGCAGAGCCTCGATCGCCGAACAATGGCTGCTCTCTTTAACCTTTTCCTTTTAGCCGGGAAAATTGGGCGGCGAGGAAGTGGGGTAAATCCGGTGACCGGCATCAGCAATCTGCTGGGCAGCTATGACATGGGCCTTTCTCCTGTTTTCCTGCCTGGTTATGCTTCAGTTGAAGACGAGCTGGCCTGGGAGAGACTGGAAAATTTCTGGCAGACAAAGCTGGATCGCTGGTCAGGTAAGAATGTCGATACCTGCCTGTCAGAAGGGGAAGATATCAAAGCTCTTTTTGTGGTTGATCATGATGAGGAAATTATCAGACATGTCAATCGGATAAGGCAGCTTGACTTAATAGTTTATTTTGGTGCTTATGAAAATCCATTTGCTTCTCTGGCTCATGTCATTTTTCCCAGAACGAGCTATGTAGAAGAGGAAGGAACTTATACCAACTCTGAACGCCGGGTTCAGCTGGTTCTGAAAAGAATCGAGCCGCCGGCTGGGGTCCGTCCCTTATGGAAAACCCTGACTAACCTGGCTCAGGCTCTCGGGCATGACTGGAATTATCATTCAGTTGAAAACATCATGAGTGAGATAAGTCAGCTGGTTCCTTATTATCGTAGTCTGACTTATGAAAAACTTAAGGCCAGACTTGGCTTGAAATGGCCAAATGATGATCTACATCCTGAAGGTACAGATTGCTTGCTGGTGGAAGAAGCAAGCCGGCGCTTCCGATTTGTTCAGGTAAATGGTCAGGAGAAAAAGCTGGCTGGTGAGCCCGAGGTTCAGAAAGATTTTCCTTTTAAATTAGTGGTGGGGCGGAGCAATTATTTCTGGCACCAGAATTCTGTCATGAAAAGGACTTTTATTCCCAAACGCGAATATAATGCTCTTCTCCTTCTCTACCCCAGAGGTTTTGTTGAAATTTCGAAAGAAGATGCCAGCCGTCTCGGCCTGAGAGAAAAACAAGTAGTGAGAATAGTGGCTGAATCGGCTGAGGTCAGGCTGGCAGCCAGAATCTCAGGCGATATTCTGCCCGGTATGCTTTACATACCTTATTTTATTGATGAGATGATTCCCGAATTTCTTCACCGGCAGGTAGCTGATTTAGAAAAGAACGAAGAGTTCTTTCTGCCGGTCAGATTGGAAAAGGTGGTTTAAGCAATGTACTGGCTGACAAAAGAACAGTTGCCACTGCTGGTTCAAAAACTGGCTGAAGAATATAAAATCTTTGGTCCCCGCCATGACCGCGTTTCGGGTGAGGTGATCTTTGACCATCTACCCGATCTATCCGAGCTGGATCTGCAAGCGGCCATTCCTTATAATCCGCCCAAGTTCATTCTTTTCCCCCACTATGAAGAGATCCTTAAATACCGCTACCAACCAGAAACAAAAAAAGTCAGAATTGAACAGCTCAATCTCCTGGAACCGAAGGCTTTGATCGGTTTAAGATCCTGTGACCTGACTGGTTTGCTCTGTCTTGACCGCTTTTTCCTCGATCAGGAATATGTAGATGAATTTTATTTAGCTCACCGAAAAAAGTTGTTTATCGTTTCCAATACCTGCATCAGGCCATTTCCACAGTGTTTCTGCGTCTGTACGGACAGTGGCCCGGCGGCCAGGGAAGGCTTCGATCTTGATCTGACTTTTACCGGCCGCGATTACCTGGTTGAAGCTGGTTCGAAGAAAGGGCAGGCTTTGGTCGAAGAGCTAAATCTGGTCGAGGCTGATCCTGAGTCTTTAAATCTCAGAAAGCAGATAATAGACGATTCGGTCTCCTCTTTTGACCGCTTTGCTCTGGAAAACAAAGCCTGGATTTCGCGGGCAACCAATCGGTTGACCACCGGCTTTATCAAGCCTGAGGTCTGGGAATATATCGGGAATCAGTGTTTTGAATGTGGAGCTTGCTCTTTTGTTTGTCCTACCTGCTCCTGTTTTAATATTGAGGATGCTAATCTGGCCAGCGGTGAAACCAGCCGGCTGAGGACCTGGGACTCCTGTTCTTTTGAAGGTTATACCAAAATGGCCGGAGATCATAATCCAAGAAAACCGGTTGAAGATCGTCGTAACAAAAGGTTCTTTTGCAAATTATCTTATTCCCAATCAAAAAAATATCTGAGACCTGGCTGTGTTGGCTGCGGTCGTTGTGCCAGGGTCTGTCCTGGCGATATAGGTTTGCCCAATGTCGTCACTTACATCAGGCGTGAAATCACTGGAGAATCTGGAGAATAAAAGCTATGGTTAAAAATTTAGTGCCTATAGTCTCTATTCCAGAAGTTGCTACTATCGTTGATATCCGGGATGAAATTGAAGAGGTCAAAAGCTTTTATTTTACTCTGGACCGACCGGAAATCGAGGAAGCTTTTAAGATTCGCTCCGGCCAATTTATAATGTGCACCGTCTTTAGAGCAGGCGAATTTGCCGTTTCTTTGCCTTTCAGTCCGGAGAATGACCGCAAGCATATTTCGGTAAGGAAGGTGGGGAAAGTTACAGCTGCTTTGCATCAGCTTGAACCAGGCGACAAAATCGGAGTCAGAGGTCCCTTTGGCAATGGCTTTCCTTTTGAAGAAATAAAGGGAAGCAATATCATCTATGTAGCCGGTGGGATCGGCCTTATCCCACTTCGCTCGTCAATTGTTCATGTCCTCCAGCACCGGCAGGATTTCGGTCGGGTAATTCTGGTTTACGGGGCCAAAAGCTCAAAAGAACTGATGTACAAAGAAAGCATAAGAGAATGGCAGGCCACAGAAAACTTTGAGACCCACTTTACGATCGACCGACCCGAACCGGGTTGGTCCGGAGAGGTTGGTTTTGTCAACCACCTGACAGCTAAACTTGATTTGCCGGTCTCCAACACAGTGGCCTTTGTTTGTGGTCCGCCGGTTATGTTTAATGCTGTGATTAAAGAACTCAAGCTAAAGGGAATAAAAGAACAAAATATTTATTCAACTCTGGAAAGGCATATGAAATGTGGGATTGGCAAGTGCCAGCATTGCGCTATAGGCCGGACACTGGTCTGTGTGGATGGACCCGTTTATACCTATAAACAGATTAGAACCCTGGGAGAGCAAATCTAAATGGAACCCCTCGAGAGTTTACAGCAAATCCTGACCGGTCGAACCTGTTTGGTTGGCATCGGCAATAAATTGCGCGGCGATGACGGCGTTGGCCTCTATTTTATAGAATCAATTAAATTAAAAGGTTTCTTTCCTCCCGATAACCTGCTGACTGTGGAGGATGTCCCTGAAAATTATGCTTTTCCCCTGGCCCAAAAAGCTGTTGAGAATGTAATTTTCATTGATGCTGTCCTCTTCAATGCTCCAGCCGGGACGGTTATCTTTGGCCCGCTGACAGAGCTGGAAGAAGTCAGCCAGATTGTTTCAACCCATAAATTATCCCTGAGGTTAACTGCTCAACTACTGGAGAAAACCGGTAAAAAGGTTTTTCTTCTGGGCATTGTTCCTGAAACCACTGGTTTTGGCCAGGAATTGACCCCTCAGATCAAAAAAATCGCCGATGAACTGATAACCATCTTTGAAAAGACCCTGGATAAGGCTTCGCCTCTTGAGAACCCGGGCGAACGAGCAGCAATTCAGGTTGGAAGGGAGAAAGGCTGATGACTATCCTGTCAGGTTTCGGGCTCTTCTGGCTGAGTTTGCTTCTGGCTTCCTTCCTGGCGCTAATCTTAAAGAAAAAAACCAACTATCTTCGCTCCGCCGGGACTTTATTGCTCTGTCTGAGTTGCTTGATACTGATCTTTATCTCCCTATCTGTACTGGGGAAAGGCGGCTCTCCTCTCGAATTCGAGGTTAAAGTCGGGAGTTTTCATCTGCCATTTTTAATTGATGGCCTGTCGGCGCTCTTTCTCCTGCTTCTTTCTGTTTTAACTTTAGCTTCAGTCATTTTTTCGCTGGATTTTGTCAAAAAATATAAAGGTGACGAGTTCTGGAAATATTATCTGATATTGCCTCTGTTTATTGGTGGCCTGACCGGACTGCTGACCGTTGATGACCTCGGACCGGGCTTTACCCTGGCCTGGCAGTTAATGGTTATCTCTTCTTATCTTTTAATCAGATGGGGAAGGCCGACTAAAGTTTCAGCCCGACCGGCTTTAGTCTATCTTCTTTTTATGGAAGCCGCCTGGCTGATGATTACTGGTTCTGCTTTCCTGGCCAAAGGTTATATTTTTGGTGATTCGCTGGGTACTGTTGGCTTGAAGCTGGCTCAAAGTGGCCCCTGGCAGGCTATTTTATTTTTTAGCCTCCTCTTTCTCGGCTTTGGTATTAAAACGGGGGTTTTCCCTTTTGGACAATGGTGGATACCTGATGCCTATTCGACTGCCTGGCCTCAGGTTTCTTCTCTTCTGGCCGGTCTTCTGGAAAAGACTGGCGTTTTCGGGTTGATTCGAATCTTTTTCTTTGTGGCCAAAAGCTCAGGCGCAGCTTTTAATCCTGATCTCTGGGGAAAGGTGCTGGTGGTAGCTGGAGTAATAACGCTTTTTATTGGGACTGTTCAGGCTATCAAACAGAGTGACTATCTCCGCCTTCTGGCTTATAGCTCGATCGGACAGGTTGGCTACATAATTTTTGCTCTGGGGAGTAGCCTGCTGGCCTGGAATAGCTCCTTACCTCTGGCAAAATCTCTAGCCTCAGTTATTTTTATTGCTGCTGTTTATCATAGCCTTAACCATGGTATTTTTAAGGGTCTCCTTTTTCTACTGGGAGGAAACCTCCTTTATGCTACCGGCACGCGTGACTTGAATCGCCTGGGTGGACTGCTATCTGTTATGCCAGTCAGTGGCTTTCTGGCGGCTATTGCTTCTTATTCTATCTCCGGTATGCCAGCTTCCAGCGGTTTTGTCAGTAAATGGTTAATGATTTCCTCTAATTTTCTGGCCGGTCGGGGCAGCTTGCTTTTGACCCTTTCTGGCATTGTAGCTCTTTTCACTGCTGCTTTTACCTTAGCCTGCTATGTCAAATTTTTTGGTCTGGCTTTTACTTCTGCTGGTGCCAGCTGGAAACTGAAAAGAAGCATTAAGGAAGTCCCCTGGAAGTTGCTGGCTTCTGAAATCTTCCTGACCGTCATTTGCTTGAGCCAGGCTTTTCTTCCAATGGGCTATGTTAAGCTGATTGACCGCAGCCTTGGACTTTCTTCTGGCTTCCTTTTGTCAGAAGCTGGTGGGGATTTACTGAGTGGAAAGATGTTCAGTTTAAAAATTCATGACGGCCAAAGCCTCCTGGCGGCCACTTCCCCGCTTTTAATGCTGTTTCTCATTGTTTTATTGGCTTTCCTGGCCTATTGGTTTAGCCGGTCGGCACATCCAGCCGAGATCAAAGTTCCTGCCTGGCTTTGCGGATACCAGGATTTAAACTTGAATAATGTTTATGCTGACCGTCATGTCTTCTCTGATTTAAAGAAATTTTTCTGGTGGACGGGCGGCTCGCCTAAAAAAGTTATTGACGATAATGACCCGACTGTTTTGCCTGATAGCCAGCCAAAAGGTGAAGTAGAATGAGCAGAAAAGAAGAATTACTGAACCTGCTTAAGGATAAATTGAGAGGGAAGTTTCTGGCCGGGAGCAGTCTGGAAGATAAGCGTTTGTTTATTGATATAAAAAAAGAAGCACTGGTCGAAACAGCCAGTCTCCTGATGAAAGAGGGCGCCCGCTATCAAATGGGCGTTGGCTATGAGGCCAAGAAGAATGGCCAGGGTCTGGCCATGGTTCACACCTTTGCCTTTGATGCTGATTCTCTGCTGGTGGCTATCAGGGCTTTAACAACAGAAGATAAGCCAGAATTTGATTCGCTCACCCCTTTCATTCCTGGTGCTGGCTGGTCAGAGCGTGAATATATTGACCTTCTCGGGCTTCATTTTAAAAATCATCCGAATCCCAAACGCCTGGTACTGTCTGATGACTGGCCGGAGGGAATTTATCCTCTTCGCCAGGATGTCCCTTATGACCTGATGCCCCCCTCGGCCGAAGAGGTAGCTTTCCGGCTCGACGAGGCTCCGCCTGGCAGTTCTATCATTCCCTTTGGACCTTTTCATGCCTGTCTGCATGAGCCTGCTCATTTTGCTGTTTATGTAGATGGGGAGGAAATCAAGGGCTGTGAATACAGAGGTTTTATGGTTCATCGGGGCATTGAAAAATTAGCCGCGACCGAGCTTACCTATAATGAAATACCTTTTGTAGCTGAACGAATTTGTGGGATTTGCGGCTCAGTGCATTCGGTCAATTATGCTCAGGCTGTCGAGGCAGCTTCTGGCCTTAAAATTCCACGGCGAGCTGAGTTTATCAGAACAATTATGCTGGAAATAGAGAGGCTTCATTCCCACCTGATGTGGTTGGGAGTGGCCGGCCACCTCATCGGCTTTGATACTGTTTTTATGCAGGCCTGGAGAATAAGGGAGAAAATAATGTGGCTGGCCGAAAGTCTGACCGGCAATAGGAAAACTTATGGAATGGTCATCGTCGGGGGTGTAAGACGGGATATCGATCTGACCAAAGCTGACCTGATTAAGAAAACCCTGTCCGAAGTTGAAAAAGATATGCTGGCTCTGGAAAAGGCCATTATCAAAGATAAAGCTATCCACAGAAGAACTAAAGGTGTTGGCTATCTCTCCAGAGAAAAGGCGGTGGAGTGGAATCTGGTAGGACCGGTGGCCAGAGCCCGCGGACTGGATATGGATGCGAGGAGAGACCACCGCTATGCTGCTTATGATGAGGTGAAGTTTGATGTTGTGGTGGCTGATTCCAGTGATGTCTGGGGAACACTGGTCGTCAGGATTAAAGAGATTTATGAGGCCATAAAGATTATCCATCAGTGCCTGGGGAAACTGGCTTCGGAGCTCCAGGGTTCTCCCCTTGCTATTGAGATAGAAGGATCGATTCCAGCTGGTCAACAGGGATTGTCGGTAGTGGAGGCGCCGCGGGGAGAAGCTGTCCACTACGTCCTTACCGGTGATGATAACCGTCCAGAACGCTGGCGGGTGCGAGCGCCAACTTATCCCAACCTCCAGGCCGTACCTGATATGTTGCTCAATAACAAGCTGGCTGATTTTCCCATTATAGTTGGCTCAATTGATCCCTGCATATCCTGCACTGACCGGGTAGCGGTTATAGATAGAAAAACAGCTGCTGACAGAATTTTAAGCCGACAGGAGCTGGAAAAACTGTCCAGAGAGGTGAGGTCTAAGACATGAAGGTGGTGGCTGTCTTCGTCAATTTAATCTATTTTCTCCTGCTGGCCCCTTTTCTGGAGGGGGTGATGAGAAAGCTAACGGCCTGGATTCAATCGAGGAAAGGCCCACCGCTCTATCAGCCTTATCTTGATCTTCTGAAACTTTTAGGCAAGGAAAATTTAAACTCAGGTGGGAACTGGGCTTTTCGACTGGCGCCTATTCTGTCTTTTAGCTCAATGCTGGCGGCTATCGCCCTTATCCCTCTGACCGGTCAGGCCAATATTTTAGCTCATTCATCAGACTTAATGACTCTGATTTATTTTTTGACCCTGAGCGGTTTTTGTCTGCTGGTCGGGGCTTTAGGCAGTGGGAATCCCTTTGCGGCGGTGGGGGCCAGCCGGGAAATGATGACAACGGTTATGCTCGAACCGGTTCTGGCTATGCTCTTGATTCTGGGTACAGTTAGAATCGGTAGCTTCTCTTTGAGTGCCGCCGTCTCGGGCGTGGCGGTCAGCAGAGGTGTTTCCTATTTTCTGATGCTGGTTGTTTATCTTCTGGCTCTTCAGGCTTTTGCCGCCAGACAGCCTTTTGATATCGCCGAAGCTGAGGTTGAAATTCTGGAAGGACCCTATATGGAATATAGCGGACCGAATTATGCTCTACTCCGTTATACTTTAAATCTTAAGAGAATGTTTTATGCCTGGCTTCTTGTCTCTTGCTTTTTAAGTTTTATTCTGCCAGCCAATTTTCTTTTTAGTCTGCTGTTGCAGACTGTGCTGATTATCGTGGTCTTTATTTTAATTTCGCTTATTGGAGCGACTCATCCACGTTTCCGAATAGACCAGGCCTTAAAATATTATGCATTGCTTTTAATTTTAGCCCTGATAGCAGTTGGTTTGGCGGTTAAGGGCTGGTGATGATGAAAGGCGGGGTTTAAGATGTGGCTCTGGAATAAAATCAAACAACTGGCCATTCCTTCCAGGACAGGCGTCGTTACTCTGCGTTATCCTTATAAGCCCAGGCCGGCTCCCGCCGGTTTCCGCGGCCAGCCTGTCTGGGATCATACCAAATGCATTGGTTGTGCCGGCTGCGCCAGCAACTGCCCGGCCAGAACCATTTTCCTCCGGGATATCTGTCAGGAAATAAGGATTCTCCTTTATGATTCGTCTCGCTGCACTTATTGCGGTAGATGTGCTGACCTCTGTCCGGAAAAAGCCATCACCATGAGCGAAAATTTTGAACTGGCTACCGATAATCGCCAGGATATAACTCAGACCATAGAGCTGTTTATGATGACCTGTCAACGCTGTGGCCGCTGCTACGACCTGGAAATAAAGAATGCCCTTGATAAGCTGCAAATGCTTGGCTACCGTTATGATAGCCTGGAGGTCAGAAAAGTCATAAGGCAGTCAACGCCTGAATTGGAACCCGAGCATTTAGAGAAAACAGCTACTTATCGCCGTCCCGAAAAACTGGAGAAGTCGTCATGTGGAAAAGACTAACAGAGAAGGCTTTTCGCCGCTCAGTCTGGGTTTATCATTGCAACAGCGGAGCCTGCAATGGTTGTGATATAGAAATCCTGAATGTTTTAACGCCTTATTATGATGTGGAGAGATTCGGCATCAGGTTAGTTGCCTCTCCCCGTCATGCCGATGCCATTCTTCTCTCAGGGGCAGTGACCAGACCAACGCTGCCTCTGGTTAAGAAAGCCTATCAGGCAGTGCCAGCCCCGAAGCTGGTCTTTGCCGTCGGGTCCTGTGCCATCGGGGGAGGATGCTGGTATGACACCTATAACGTGACTGGTGGTGGGGATAAAGCCATCCCGGTCAATTATTTTATTCCGGGCTGTCCGCCCCGGCCGGAAGCCATCATCTTCGGGGTAGCTCTGGCTCTGGGCCTGGTTGACAAGAAAGTGGCACCGGTTGAGCTCAAGCAGATGGAGTTCCCGGTTGATATGTACCGGCAAGCAAAAATTCTGGAAAGCAACCGCGTAATATATAAACTTCTGGGCGAAGAAGATGACCGCCTTCTATCCGGGAGGAAATGACGATGGCCAGAATTCTATTGGTTGATGACGACCGTGACCTGACCGACAGCTTAAGTCAGATCTTGCGTCTTAAAGGCTATGAGGTGGTTGTAGCTTATAACGGGGCAGAAGGATTAAAGAAACTACTGGAAACGAAACCGGATCTGGTCATTATGGATGTTATGATGGAAACAGACACGGCTGGCTTTGAAGCTATTTATAAAATCAGAAGTGAACGTCCTGATTCTAAATTCAGAGACTTTAAGGATATTCCCATTATTATCCTGACCGCTATTGACCAGGTGACCAACTCGAGATTTTCTCTTGATCAGGAAGAGAGCTTTTTACCGGGTCGCAATGAGTTTTTGAATAAACCGGTTGATCCTGATGAGCTATTGGAAAAAATAGAAAAAAACCTCAAAAAATAACCATGGATCTTAAGGAATTCCTTAATAAGACCTCTGCCTTGAGGTCCAGTTTGCGCTTCAAGCTGATTAGCGGTCTTCTGACCATTGTCTTCTTAATGGGCGCTCTATCTATTTATATTGGTATTAACTCAATTAACCGTAATGTTATCAGAGAGGCCTATGATAATCTGCGCAACAGCCTGAAGGCTATCAGTGATCTTTATCAGGAAGAAATCAACACCAGGGCGAAAATAGTGGAGTATCTGTCCAGAACTTCAGAAATAGTTAACGCCACAGCTGCCGGCAACAGAGAATATCTTTATGAGAAGCTTGTTCAGATCAAAGAAGAATTCGACTTCGATATAGTCAATGTGGTTAAGCCAGATGGTACTATTCTGGTTCGAGCTAACAACTTTGAAGCTTATGGGGACAGTGTTATTCATTATAAATTTATTCAATGGGTTCTAAAAAACAAAAAGCCTGCTGCCGGCACCGGCATTCTTGGTTATGAAAATATAAAAAATGAAGGGCCGGATCTGGCCGAGAGGACCCTGATCAATGTTATCCCGACCCCACGAGCCCGAACCATACGCCGGGAGGTAGAAGAAAGAGCCCTGGTCCTCAAAACAGTTGTGCCGATTTTTCAGAGAAATAGATTGGTCGGAGTTCTCTATGCAGCTGTTTTGCTTAACAATAACGAACGTTTTGTTGACCGTTTTAGAAGATTCATTTTTAAAGAAGAGAAAATAAAAGGCAAAGACGTCGGAACTACTACTATTTTTTTGGAGGATGTCAGGATAGCGACCAATGTCCTGGACAAAGATGGGAAAAGAGCGGTCGGGACAATTGTCTCGGAGGAAGTCTATCATCAGGTTTTTGAGCAGGGAAAAGACTGGCTTGGTCGGGCTTTTGTGGTCAATGATTATTATCTCTCCGGTTATACCCTGCTGCGCGATATTGAAGGGCAGCCAGTCGGCATGCTTTATGTTGGTATTCTCGAATCTAAATTTAATCAGATCCTGCGGCAGACCACAATATTGTATTTTGTCCTGATTTTCCTGATGACCGGGATCGCCATTTATATTTCCACCTATCTGGTCAACCTCTATACCAGACCTATAAATAAAATGATAAAATTGACAGCCGAAGTGGCCAGGGGGAACTATCACCTGATAGATATTTCGCCCAAAGAAAGCGAGGAGATAAGAGAAGTAGAAGAATCTTTTAATGCTATGGTTAAAGCTATAGAGGAAAGAGATAATCGTTTAAAAGAACTGGCCGAGAAAACAATTTTGCGGTCAGAAAAATTAGCCTCAATGGGACGGCTGGCGGCGGGTATTGCCCATGAAATCAACAATCCGCTGACTGGGATCCTGACCTATAGCAGTCTGCTGCTGGAGGAGCTAAAGGGTACTCCTTATGAAGAAGATTTAAAGGTCATCACCGAAGAGACTCTGCGCTGTCGTAAGATAGTCAGAGGACTGCTGGATTTTGCCCGCGACTACAAACCGGAAAAAGTCAGTGTTAATCTTAACACTCTCATTGAACAGACCCTGCAGATTTTAGAAAATCATGTCAGTTTCCAGAATATTAAGATTATCAGAAATCTTGATCAGAATTTGCCTGAGGTAAGAATTGATGCTGACGAATTCCGGTCAGTTATCAATAATCTAGCTGTTAATGCTGCTGATGCTATGCCCAATGGTGGACAGCTGACGATTTCAACCTCGTATGATCCCGAGGCCAGGCAGGTTATAATAAAGGTAGCTGATACAGGAGTGGGCATAAGCGAGGAAAATCTAGGACGAATTTTTGAACCATTTTTCACCACCAAGGAAAAAGGGAAAGGTACCGGCCTGGGCCTGGCTATGGCCTATGGAGCCATCAAGCGGCATAATGGTACGATTGATGTGAAGAGCAAAGTCGGTGAGGGAACAGAGTTCATTATAAGATTACCGGTAGATTAGAACCGGAAGGAGAAAAGATATGAGCAAGCCGAGAATTCTATTTATTGATGATGAGGAAATCGTCCTGCGTAGTTGCCGGCGGATTTTTGCCAATTCAGATTATGAGATAGATACCGCCCAATCTGGAGAAGAAGGCCTGAGCAAGGCTATCAATGGAGATTATGACATTGTAGTCACTGATTTAAAAATGCCTGGAATTGGCGGCATGGAGGTGCTTTCCAGGTTGAGAAAGGTCAGGCCTGATACTACTGTGATCATTTTCACCGGTTATGCCAGCGTTGATACTGCCCGTGAAGCCTTAAAAAATGGAGCCTTCGATTATATTCCAAAGCCTTTTACTCCGGAGGAAATGAGAGAGGTCATCAAGAACGCGCTCGAAGCGCGGGCTGGGAAAGAGCGCAATATGCTTGACCTGATGGCTATCGTCTCCCATGAATTGAAAAGTCCACTCTCTGCTCTTCATACCACCGCCTCCACTCTTTACAAAGGTTGTTTTGGTCAGCTGTCTCCAGAGCAGATGAAAATCTTGGAGACTATTATCCGTAATTGCGAATATCTGGAGGATATCATTCGCAGCTATCTAGACCTGTCGAAAATGGAACTGGAGCAGCTGGAAGCCTTCAAAGAAGAAATCTATTTTGTCAAAGATGTGGTTGAGGAGGTACTCAATCTACCTGAAATTGCTGACAACGGGAAAAAAATGAAGGTTACCAAAAATTTTCAGGAAGACATCAAGATCACCGGTGATCCACGGCTATTGAAGATTCTGGTCAGGAATCTGATCAACAATGCTATAAAGTATGGATATGAAGGTACAGAAGTGAAGCTTGGCCTGGAAAAAAAGGATAGTGAAATGATTTTTTCCGTCTATAACGAAGGAGTGGGCATAAGACCGGAGGATAGCCACCGCCTTTTCCGTAAATTTGAAAGGTTAAAACAGCCCGGGACAGAAGGAGTTAAAGGCTCAGGCCTTGGACTTTATATCTGCAAGAAAATAGTCGACAGCCACAAGGGACGGATCTGGTTTGAATCTGAACCGGGGAAATGGGTGACCTTCTATGTTGCCTTGCCCTTGGCCAGCTGAGCTATTAAGTTCTTAGGGCTGACCCGGTTAAACTGCCTGCTTTTAATTGACAATAGTGGAGGCTCTCTCCTATAATCTAAGTGTCGGGGGCGAAATGGACTCGACGGAGGTAGTGAAGCAGAAGCTGCAGGCCGAGGTCCCATCAACCTCGTTAAACAGGTGGGAAAAAATTAACTGCAGAACCTGTTGCAGTCGCTGCCTGATAGAAAGTGCAGCCGTCTCCGCCAGCTTTTCCTGCGGGCTGGTCGAGACGCCGTTGAGCAGGATAGTCTGGCGGGCGTGCTCAGGGCTCGCTGGATGAACTAGCTCTTGAGCTGGTTGAGTGATGCTCTTCCTCTTCGAGAATCGCTCAATGAGATGCAAAGAAGAGGATAAGCCTGTAGAGGCTAACTGTGGAATGCCTCCGGACGCGGGTTCGATTCCCGCCGCCTCCACCATTTTTTTATAAGGTTGAATTGATAGATAAAATAATGTCCAGATTCATAAAAATTTTGGCAGCCATCACCGTCAGTTTGATTTTGGTAAGCGCACAAGGCTCTCTGCTCAAAGGAGCTTCTGCTGGTGCTAAAGCGATTCCAGTGATCAAGGTGAAAGTTGAGGATTCCTCTCAGGCCAGCCTGGTCAGGATAAGCGGAAGTTCTAACCTTGCCTATAATCTGAAGAAGTCTTCGGACTCTTTAATTGTCGTTTTTAGAGCTCCTGGTGGTCTGAGGCTGGAGAAAACTGCCTTTACCAGTAAGGTAATTAAATCGATCGACCTGGCTAAATCGCCTGAGGCTTATTTACTGGTCATCAAGACTGGCTCGCCTGACTTTTCTTTTACCTCTTCTGCCCGAAAGGACCCTTTTGAGCTCACACTCAATGTGAAACTGAAGAACGAGGCGGTAGCTAAAGAAAGAAAGGAGTCCGAGACTGCGGCTAAAGCTCCTCTCTCCAGGAACAATGATAGCTCCCCCAGAGCTGTCAGTCCGCCGGCTGAACGAGCTGGCCAGGAAGTTATCTCCAGCCATTCGCACCAAAAAGATGTTATGACTATTGTGATAGATCCTGGCCATGGAGGGATCGAAATCGGGGCAAAAGGCAATTATGGAACCCTCGAAAAAGATGTCACCCTGGCAGTGGCTAGAAAGCTCAAACAGAGAATTGAAGGGGAGTTTAAATATCGGGTAGTCATGACCAGAGATTCGGATGTGGTGGTGGCCCTTGACCGCCGAGCAGCTGTGGCCAACAACAACAAGGCCGATGTTTTTATTAGTATTCATGCCAATGGATCAAGGCGGAATAATGCCCGTGGCTCAGAGACTTATTTTTTAAGTCTCAATGCTACTGATGAAGAAGCCCGCCGCCTGGCCTACTTTGAAAATAATTCAGGTGAGCTGGAAAATCGGCTGGGAGAACAGGATTTTGACGATCTCAAGCTTATCCTCTGGGATATGGCCCAATCAGCCTATATCAAGCAGAGCAGCCAGCTAGCCGAGTTTGTTCAGAACCAGCTCAATCAATTTTTGAACACCCAGAACCGAGGCATCAAGCAAGCTCCATTTAAGGTCCTGACGGGAGTAGCCTGCCCGGCTATTCTGGTGGAAGTTGCTTTTATAACCAATCCAGAAGAAGAGAAAAAACTGCAGTCAGAAGAGTTTCAAGCCCAGGTAGCAGAAGCTATTTATCGCGGTTTGAGTGCGTATTTTGATCTGTATGAAAAGCCATGAGAAATAATAAGCATAAAAAAAAGAAGCTCAGGATTCTGCTGATTTTGCTGGTCATTCTGATTGTTCTCATCCTGATATTTTTGTTTGGCAGTCGGAAAGAGAAGATAAAGCATGAAGTCGGACCAGCTGGAACTGAGCAGGTGGCCGGTAGAACCGCCGAAATAAAGATGAAGCAGGTCACGTTATTTTTCCTGTCTGAAAGTGACGGTCTGTTGCATGCTGAAGAGCGGCAAATAGTGGAATCAGATCTTAATGGTGAGGCCAGGGCGGTAGTGGAGGAATTAATCAAAGGTCCACAAACTGGACTGATGGCGGTCATCCCGGAGAACACCAGGTTGAGGCAATTATTTGTGACGTCTGATGGCCTGGCCTATGTCGATCTTTCCAGGCAGGTGGCTGAAGCTAACTTTTATGGGTCGTCGGGAGAAATGGCGGTTGTTTATTCGATTGTTGATTCGTTGACTTATAATTTTAAATCGATTAAGAAGGTCAGTCTGCTTATTGAGGGTAACGAACGGGAAACCCTGGGCGGACATGTTGACCTCTCCAATCCTTTTGTTCCGGATTATTCTTTAATTGCCCGTTAAGCCGGCCAGGCAAATCTATGAGCAGGATTAATAAATTACCACGGGTAGTTATTCTGGGCTATCCCAATGTGGGCAAGTCTACCCTTTTTAATCGGTTACTTGGCCAGCACAAAGCTCTGGTCCATTCTATGCCAGGTATGACCAGAGATCTGGTGACTGGAGTGGTCAAGCAAGCCGGCCGGGAATATCTTCTGGTTGATACGGGTGGCTTTGCTGGAGACGAAACAGATCCTATTTCGATCAGAGTTCGCGACAAAGCTCTGGAAGCGGCCAGCGCCGGGGATGTGTTAATTTTCCTGGCTGATGGCCAGCGTTCCCTGTCGAGAGGGGAAGAAGAATTGTTTCTTCAGCTTAAAAAGCTCAACCGGCCAGTTCTGGCTGTGGTCAATAAAATCGACAGCCTTCATCGCCAACCAGATCTGTCTGATTTTTATCGGCTGGGCCAGAGCGAGTTGCTGACGATATCAGCTGAACACAAGATTAATCTTGACCTGCTGCAAGAAAGGATCGTGGATCTTCTTCCAACTCGTCCTGAGATTAAAACAGACAAAAAAAGCGAAGAAAATATTTTAAGGATAGCCATTGTTGGCCGGATTAATGTCGGGAAGTCATCACTCATCAATCGCCTCTGCGGAGAGGAAAGACTTCTGGTCAGTGAAATACCTGGAACTACCAGGGACAGCATTGATACTCTGATCAGCAGAAACAAGAAGACCTATTGTCTGATCGATACGGCTGGCATCAGAAAATTCAGCGGGACGAAGGATTCAAGAGAAAAGGCGGGAATTATCAGGGCAGAAAAGAATATCAAAGAGGCCGATGTCATCTGCCTGGTGATGGATGTGCAGGAATTTCCCACCAGGCAGGATGCCAGAATCGCAAGTCTGGCCTTTGAGTCAGGTAAACCCCTAATTATAGCCTTGAATAAATGGGATCTGGTTGAAAAATCAAGAGTCAAGCCGGCCGAAATAAGAAAATATGTTTTTGAAAGATTACACTTTGTTGATTATGCACCGCTCATATTTGTTTCTGCCCTGACCGGACAGAGAGTTGTCAGGATACTGGATCTGGCTGAAGAGGTTTATCAGGCCGCTTCCAGGACAATTGAGACTCGCCTCCTCAACCAATTCTGGCAGAAATTTTCTAGCCAGTACCCACCCCGGGCTTTTAACGGGTCTCCGCTTAAGATTAAATATATGGTTCAAAAGGGAGTCAAACCGCCGGTGTTTATTCTGTTCGGCCATAGTCAAAGCCGGCTGAGCCCGGCCTATGAAAAATTCCTGGCTGATAGCTTCAGGAAAAACTTTAAGTTAAACGGTACACCCGTAGTTTTTAAGGTTCGCCGGGGATGACTTTTGCTGGCCAAACTTCATTTTTTCTTGACTTTAGGGCTATATTCTTATATAAATTTATTCTAAATTATTATTAGAAGCCAGATGTTTTAAGGAGGTCATGATGTCTCGTCAGAGGATAAACAGCTTGGCCGTTATCTTTTTAGCCTTAGCTGTTCTTGTGACCGCAACCAGTTGCGAGAAGCTTAAGGTCAATAATTTACAGGCTAATTATCATTTTAAGAAAGCTAATAACCTGTTCAGAGAGGGTAAATATCGTAATGCAGTCACTGAGTATGAGCTGGCTTTAAAGTACAAGCCGGATCTGGTGCAAGCCTATCGCTATATTGGTGAAAGTTATAAGCAGCTTTATAAACCCGGTGTCCAGACACCCCTGAACAAAGAATTCGAAACCAAAGCCCTGGAAGCCCTGACCAAGGCTCTGGAGATTGATCCCAATAACATTGAGATCATCTATTCACTGGGTGATATGTATGATAAACTCAGAAAATTTGAGGAGGCCGAAAAGCTCTATTTAAGGATTCTGGAGCTTGATCCTCAGAACATGGATAACTTCTATGTGGTGGCTGAGTTCTATAGCCGCTATGCTGGCGAGATCCCTGATGCTGCCAAGAAGGCGGAAACGATGTATCTTCGCCGGATAGAAGCTGATCCTGAGAATCCGATAGGCTATGCTTATGCAGCCAATTATTATGAGCATCTGCCAATTACAGAACAAAATATAGAGCAGGCTCTCGAAAATTATGATAAAGCCAATATGTTCTGGGAGAAAAGGATAGCTCTTACTCCGGATGATCCTCAGGCCTGGCTGGCCAAAGGGGTAAATCGCTGGGGGCGTGCTTACCGCTTCCAATCATTGCCGGCGGCCGAGAGATTGGCCATTGCCAGAGAAGCTCTTCAGGCCATCGAAAAAGCCAGAGATCTCGATCCGAATTATCCTGAGCCATATGCCTGGTTAAGTGTTCTGTATAGAAGCGTTTTGTCTGTTCTTGAACCGGATAAAGCTGCCCGCTATACGGCTGAGGCCGATAAAAATATTGAAAAATTTAATAGCCTGAGAACCAAGGCAGCTGAAAAGAAAAAGCTCGAAGAAGAGTTAAAGAAAGTAGATTAACCAACTGGAAAGTTGATTCAGGGGCAGGTTGAGATAAATCAACCTGCCCTTTTTTATTTATTTAGATGTTTATCCCATTAAAAGATGAAAATCCAACCGAAAAGTTCCCTGTTATCACGGTCTGTTTAATTGCCCTCAATTGTCTGATCTTTGCTTATCAAGTTTTGTCACCTCAGGGTCTCGAATATTATGTTCTTAAATTTGGTATTATTCCCTATGAAATAACACATTGGAACTTCCAGCCGGGTCTGCCCAGAGTGGCCTGGCCGCTGAGTTTATTAACGGGAATGTTTCTTCATGGCAGTCTCTGGCATCTTGGCGGTAATATGCTTTATCTCTGGATCTTCGGGAATAACGTGGAAGATGTTCTCGGTCATTTTCGTTACCTATCTTTATATCTGGTCTCCGGACTGTCTGCCTCCCTGGTCCAGACTATTTTTTCTCCTAATTCCAGGATGCCGATGATCGGAGCCAGTGGGGCCATTGCCGGTATGCTCGGAGCTTATCTTGTTTTGTTCCCCTCGGCCAGGATCAAAACGCTGCTTTTTCTTTTTATTTATGTAACTATAATTTATGTTCCTGCCTGGATCTTTCTCGGACTGTGGTTTGCTATGCAGGTAGCTAATGTTGGCCTGGGGGGCGGCGTGGCCTGGTTTGCTCATGTTGGCGGTTTTTTAACTGGCTCGGCCTGGGTATGGCAGAGATTGAGAAAAGGCCTTAATGTCCATAATTATTATTCCTGATCTTATCTTGAATTTAGAAGGAAGAAAGACTATAATCAATTTCTTTAAAAGCTCGGTCTTGTTGACAATTTAGTCATATTTTAGTATTTTTAGCAAGCATTATTGTTGTATTTTTTTAAAGACAGGTTGGAAAAATGAAGACTTATCATCCCAAAAAAGATGAAATTCAGCAGAAATGGTGGCTTATCAATGCTGACGGTCAGATTCTGGGCAGACTGGCCACGGCAGTGGCCGTTCTTCTCCGTGGCAAGAACAAACCACAGTTTGCTCCGAATGTGGATAGCGGAGATTTTGTGGTAGTCATTAATGCTGACAAGATAAAAGTCACGGGGAACAAACTGGAAGATAAGATTTATTATCATCACAGCCTTTATCCTGGCGGTTTGAAGGAGACCAGACTTAAAGAGATGCTGGATACCAAACCAGAGGAAGTCGTTCGGCAGGCGGTCCGGGGGATGATACCAAAAAACAAACTGGGCCGTTCGATTTTGAAAAAGCTTAAGGTTTATAGGGGAGCTGAACATCCGCACCAGGCACAGAACCCTGAAGAATACAGGATATAAGATTAAGGAGGAACCTTGAGTCTCATTCAATACTATGGAACTGGAAAACGAAAAAACGCTATCGCCAGGGTCTTTCTTCGCTCCGGCAAGGGAGATATTACCCTGGTGGTTAATAAGAAGATTCATCCTTATGAGGAATATTTTAAAGTAGAATCCTTGCGCATCCTTATTAATCAACCTTTAGTGCTGACCGAAACCGACAAGAAATTTGATATTTTTATGAGGATCGAAGGCGGGGGAATACACGGTCAGGCAGAAGCGGTTAGACTGGGTATAGCCCGAGCCCTGCTTGAATTCAATAGAGACCTTAAACCCATTCTGAGAAATGCTGGTTTGCTGACCAGAGACTCTAGAATTAAAGAGCGGAAGAAATATGGCTTGCTGGCGGCCAGAAAGGCACCACAGTATCATAAGAGATAAAGATTTAGCGGTGGAGGGATAGCTTTGGTTTCAGTTATGATGAAAGAATTGTTAGAAGCTGGCGTTCATTTCGGGCATCAGACCCGGCGCTGGAATCCTAAGATGAAAGAATACATCTTTGGACAGAGGAATGGAATCTATATAATCGATCTGCAGAAAACCATTAAGAACTTCAAAGAAGCACTGCAATTTATCAGGACGACGGCGGAAAACGGCCGGGAGATACTTTTTGTTGGTACCAAAAAGCAGGCTCAGGATATTATTAGAGATTATGCCACCAGATGTGAATCAAGCTATGTCAATCAGCGCTGGCTTGGCGGTTTGCTGACCAATTTCAAGACGATCAGGGCCAGCGTTGATAAATTGGTTGAAATGGAGGAGATGAGGGAAGATGGCCGCTGGGATCTTCTGCCCAAAAAAGAACAGTACCGGCAGGAAAAAATATATAGAAAGCTACAGAAAAATCTGGGTGGATTGAAACGGTTGACCGAGCTGCCCGGTGCGCTTTTTATAATTGACTCTTCTAAAGAGCAAATTGCCATTGCTGAAGCCAAAAAGGTTGGGATTCCAATTGTGGCCGTGGTTGATACCAATGGTGATCCGGAAGGAATAGATTATCCTATCCCCGGTAATGACGATGCAGTCAGAGCCATAGAACTTTTTGCCTCCAAAGTGGCCGAGGCCATAATTGAAGGTAAAAAGGCCAGACTGGCTCAGGGTATGATGGAAGAAAAAAAGGAAGAAGTAACAGCAGAAGTTCCAGTGTCACCAGAAGAAAATGAAGCTGAGCCTGTCATCAAAACAGAAAAAACCGAGTAACTTTCTTAAAGGAGAAGACCATGGAGATAACCGCTCAACAGGTTAAAGAATTAAGAGATAGAACAGGAATCGGGATGATGGAATGTAAGGAGGCTCTGCAGGAAAGCGGCGGAGATATCGAAAAAGCTATCGAAATTTTGCGAAAGAAAGGCCATGCTCGGGCCCAGGAAAAAGCTGAGCGCCAGGCTGCCGATGGGGTCATCGGAGCCTATATTCATGCCAACAACAGACTTGGTGTTCTGATTGAGGTCAACTGCGAAACGGATTTTGTGGCCCGCAATGACGAATTTAAAGAATTGGTTAAGAATCTGGCCATGCAGGTAGCTGCTTCTAATCCGACTTATATCTCGAGTGAAGATGTTCCAGCTGAAGTGATTGAGAGAGAAAAAGAAATTATCAGAGCTCAAATACAGGAGGCTAAAAAGCCGCCTCAAATTATTGAGCAGATTGTCGAAGGTAAACTGAAGAAGTTTTTTGAAGAAGTTTGCCTGCTCGATCAACCCTACATCAGAGAGGATAAGATCAAAGTCCGGGATCTGGTCAATACCCATATTGCCAAATTTGGTGAGAATATCAAAATCAGGCGATTTGTTCGCTATGAAATTGGTAAATACTAGATTGGTCTATAGACAATGAGCGAGGGGCAGCCGGCTTATAGGCGGGTTCTCCTGAAGCTGTCAGGAGAAGCTATGCGGGGGGAGCTGCCTTATGGAATTGATTTTAAGCGGGCGCGGTCCATTGCCCATGAACTGAATGAAATTCATAACCTGGGCGTGGATATTGCTATCATGATTGGCGGCGGCAATATCTTTCGTGGTTCTCAGGGTGTGGCCGAAGGAATGGACCGGGTAACAGCCGACCACATAGGCCTGCTGGCCACAGTCATTAACGGGCTGGCATTGCAGGATGCCCTGGAAAAGGAAGGTTTGGTCACCAGACTTATTTCGGCCATAGAAATCAAAGCTGTGGCCGAGCCTTTTATTAGAAGGCGTGCCCTGCGTCATCTGGAAAAGGGGCGAGTGGTTATTTTTACGGCCGGTCTGGGCAGTCCTTATTTTACGACAGATACGGCAGCTGTTCTTCGAGCTCTGGAAATTAAAGCTGAAGTCATTCTGAAGGCGACTAAGGTGGATGGCGTTTATACAGCCGATCCGATGATCGATGCCGGCGCAACCAGATTTGAATCCATCAAATTTCTGGAAGTGATGCAGCAGGAACTCAAGGTCATGGACAGCACGGCTATCAGTCTTTGCAAGGATAATAATCTTCCCATCATTATTTTTAATCTAAATCAGCCGGGCAATATTATGAAAGCCGTTCTAGGCGAGAGAGTTGGTACCAAAATTTCATAATTCTGGCTGAGATCAATTAGAGGAGGGCAACCATGGTCAGAGAGGTTTTGAGAGATACTGAAAAAAAGATGAAGGCTTCAATCGATTATTTTCGCAAGGAAATAAGCAAATTGCGTACCGGCCGGGCTAATATCAGTATTTTTGAGGATATAAAAGTTATATATTATGGAACGCCAACGCCAATTAATCAGGTGGCAACGATTGGCGTCCCTGACCCAACCTTAATTACCGTTCAACCCTGGGATCCGAGTTTGATGGAAGCAGTGGAAAAAGCTATCCGGGCTTCTGATTTCGGTTTTAATCCAATCAATGACGGCCGGGTGATTAAAGTGCCGGTACCGCCGCTAGATGAGGAAAGACGGCAGGAATTGGCTAAAAAAGCCAATAAAATGCTGGAAGAGGAAAAAACCGCTCTTCGCAATATGAGAAGAGAAAGCAAAGAGTATATCGAAAAGTTGGAGAAGGATAAGAAAATTACCGAAGACGATAAATTCCAGGCGCTGGAAAAACTACAGGAACTGCTGGATGAATATATCAGGCAGGCGGAAGAAATAACTGCGGCTAAAGAAAAAGAAATTATGGAAGGCTAATCGCCTTCAATTATTTCACAATCAGCTGGAATCTTAACTTCAAAAAGCTCATCACTCAGTTTCTGGTTAAGCTTGAACTGGCTGAAATGATATTCAAGCTTGCTACCTGTCGCTTCAAACAGAATAGCTTTGGAGAGAAGGTAGGATTTTTGGTCGATTTCAAGTAAAAGATAAGAGTATTGACCTGGCTCTTTAGGAGTCAGTCTGATTTGATAGACATTTTTTTGATTGGTAGGAAAAGAGCTGGCACTGACCTCATACCTGTCCAGCAGATTAACATTACCGGCCAGCAGGCCAAGAATTTCTCCTGCTTGAAGTTCATAATCGGCCTCTTTTTTAATAAGCTGCTTTTCATCGGGGAAATACAGCCAGAGCAGTTCGCCCTTAATTAAAAAAATTTGTTTCTCGGGTGAACTGTATTCCCAGCGCATGCGGTCTGGGCGGCGAATAAAAACCTTCCCTCGGCCCGAAATCGGTTCCTCCACCTGGTTAGAATAATAATATTGAACAAAATTAGCCTGGAGGCTGGTTACAGAACTAAGTTTTTCCCAGAGTTTTAAGGCTACTTCCTTTGGATTAAAGTCTTGAGCCAGAGCTGGTGATTGTCTTAAAAGTGGGCTGAAAAGAAATAAGAAAATCAGCCAGCCTGCCTTCCAACCAGGTTTTAAAAAGCCGGGAAAGCTCAGCCCGTGGCTGGCGGCCTTGGATTTGGCTGCCATTTATTAATTCCTTTTATGTATGATATCTAAATATGAGTATATTTTTGCCGAGTCTGCCCTTTATGTCAATCAGCATGGTAAAAGCCGTGCCCAGCCGCCTGCCTGCGCTAGCCAGGCTGCTTTAAAGGCAAAAAGGATATTGGGCAAAACCGGTTTATGACTTAACAATCAAGCCTTAAAGCCGGGCTTTAAGCCTGGGCTGTTCTCAGATTATAATCGTCTTCAGAAAAGACCTGAGCTTCAAAGACTTCGATGTTGACACCGCGTCTCCACTCATCAGGGGGAAGGCCGGCCTTCAGGCAGCCGTGGCTGAGGTAAGTTTCCAGGTCCCAACCATATTCAACCGGAACCTGGGGCAGCAATAAACCCTGATTATAGCCCTTGCTGATGATAATCCCATGACGGCCAACTACTACTTCCTCCGGCCGATTGACCTTTTTGGGCCTGGTTAGAACCGAAATTTCGATTGACAGCTGGTCAAGTTCTTCAGGTGATAAAGGAGGGAAACGATAATCTTCAGTCGCTGCTGCTACAGCCATCTCCATGACGGCTTGGTAGAGAGGCTTAACAGGCAGTGGGTAGCCAATGCAGCCCCGCAGCTCGCCGTTAACTTTCAAGGTGACAAAAACTCCCTGTTTTCTGGTCAGTTTTGGATTGTCTGGACTGACCTCTGGCCATCTGCCCTTTTCTAAATAAAGATTCAGTGTTTCCCTGGCCAATTTTAAGAGGAAAATTTTTTCCTGATCATTGAGAAATTCTGAATTGTTTTCAGGCATTTCCTCCCTCCACTTCCAGTAGCAGCCGGTCTGGCCTGGTAAAATAAAAACGATGGTCAAACTTCAACAGACTGCTGCTTATTTTTAAACCTGACTTTGTTCCCTCGCTTATAATAAGAGCAATTTTTTCGCAGAATAAAGGCTGCTTCATCTTCTTTTTGATCTCAGTTTCCTGACCGAAGCTGAAAATACCGAGAATTTCCAACTTTCCCTGCGACTCAGTCAAAATGAATCTTTCTGGCGAAAAAAGCTGCTCCTCGGGAACAATCATAATTTTTTGAACCAGATAAGTCTCGACCAGTTTCTGACCGAGAAGATATCCTTTCACCTGTTTCCCTTTTCCCTGAATAGAATTGGCCAGAAGTTGTAAATCTGTCCACGGTTCATAGAGGATGATCAATTCCATTTCGTTTAATTATAACACAGTCAAAACTCACCAGACAAAATCAACTTGACGGGGCAGGCAGTTTGACATAATATCAAAACAATAAAGAGATATGAGTTATCAACTGGTAATTGTTGGTCCGCTGGAGACCAATTGCTATCTCTTTTTCTGCCCCCAAACCAGAGAGTGTGCTGTCATTGATCCGGGAGCAGAGGCGGAAAAAATTTTCGAGGCTATTGCCTCTTTAGATTTAAAGCCGATCATTATCCTGAATACTCACGGCCATGTTGACCATACTGGGGCTAACCTTGATTTAAAAGAAAGGTACCAGATACCGATTGCTCTTCACCCTGGCGATTTGCCCTTGCTTGAAGAATATCTTCAGCTGGAACTTGGGCTGATGCTGGGGGCCAGGCCAGCTCCAGCTCCCGACCATCTTCTGGCCGATGGAGAAAAAATTGCGGTGGGAGAGAGTTTTCTTCAAGTTATCCATTCTCCAGGTCACAGCCCCGGGAGCGTTTGCTTTTACACCGATCACCTGCTTTTCGCCGGTGACACGCTTTTTTCGGGCGGCGTAGGCCGGACTGATTTGCCGGGAGGTTCGTGGAAAGATTTAGCTCATTCCCTAAAGGCCAGAGTTATGACCCTGCCGGATGAAACTGTAGTTTTACCCGGTCACGGTCCCAAAACGACCATCGGTGAAGAGAGGGAATCAAATCCCTACCTGGAATGACAACCAGAAGCGAAAAAGCTGAAAACCTGCTCAAGATTTATGCCGATTATCTAACCGTGGAAAGGGGATTGTCTCCGAATACTGTTGGTTCTTATACTCTTGATCTTGAAAAACTGCTTGGTTATTGTTCCGTCCAGAAAAAGAATTTGACCAGACTAAAAGAGGCTGATCTCGTTAATTTTCTTCATCTCGAGGCTCAGACTGGCCTGTCGGCTCGATCTCTGGCTCGCCTGGTTTCTTCTCTTAAATCTTTTTTTCGTTTTTTACAACTGGAGAATTATATCGAGACCAATCCAGCCAGCCGCTTGAATTCGCCCACTCTGTGGTTTACTCTCCCCCAGGTACTGACCGAGGAAGAGGTTAACAGACTCCTGGAACAGCCTGACGTCAGTCGGCCCCAGGGCCTTCGAGACCGGGCCATGCTGGAAATTCTCTACGGTGGCGGGCTGCGAGTGTCGGAGCTTATCCGGCTCGAACTCAAGGATATCAGGCTGAAAGAGGGCTTTCTGGTTTGCAAGGGTAAGGGAAATAAGGAGAGAATAGTGCCAATTGGGCGTCAGGCAGGTTACTGGCTCAGTACCTATCTTCGGGATATAAGACCTGGTTGGGATACGAAAGGCTCGCCAGTAGTTTTCCTCACCCGGCGAGGTTCGGGCTTTACCCGCCAGGGAGTCTGGAAATTACTCAAGGCCTATGGCCAGAAGGCTGGATTGTCCGAGAAAATTCATCCCCATATTCTCCGGCACTCTTTTGCCACTCATCTTCTGGAGCACGGGGCTGACCTGCGTTCGGTTCAGATGTTGCTCGGTCACAGCCAGATTACCACTACTCAGATTTATACCCACGTCAGCCGGGAAAGGCTCCGTCAGATTTATGACCGCTATCATCCCCGGGCCTGAAGGCCGTCAGGAGCTAAACTCAGAGCCTCTTACTGTCTCGGTTAGCTTTTTCACTCAGGACCAATCATTTCTGACCGTAAGTTTTTTAACCAACCAGTTGACAACCAGTCCTGGCGATGGTAAATTATTAGACTTGACAGATTAACATCTATACTATATAGTTTACTAAGTATACTTTAGAGTTTAAAAAACCAAAAGGATTAAAATTGAAATTAGCTGCTCAGGAAAGAAAAGAGAGAATTCAGGCTGAATATAAAAAACTGATGCTGGCCGCAGCCGAAAGAGTCATCTGCCGCCATGGTTATCAGTCAGCTACGATGGATGAAATCGCCCGTGAAGCCGAGTTTTCGAAAGCCACCCTTTATAAATATTTTAAGAACAAGGGTGAGATTTTTCTCGAAATTATTTTCCAGTATGTGGAAGAAATCAGAACTGAACTGATGGCTATCAGCCAATCCAAGCTCCAGCCAGAAGACAAATTAAAAAAGATTATTTTTACGGTGATTAACATCCAAAGCCGGAAGGAAAATATTGCCAGACTTATTCTCCAGGATAAAAGCCTGCACGATTTTCTCCGCCGGATTTTTATCTCAATTAAAGAAGACAAACAAGAATATTTACAGGCCCAGAAATATTTTAAAGCCAAAAGAGAAGATGTCTTTGAGTCGGCCTGTAAAATTATCGTTGAGGGCATCGACAAAGGCCGGTTTATCCAGACCTCGCCAGCTCTCATTGTCAAATATGTCAGAGCGATGATTGAGGGCCTGATTTATAGCCGTTTCTGGCAAGAAAAAAGGCTATCAGCCCAGGAGGAGACAGACCAGATGTTCAGACTTTTGATGGAGGGAATTGCCACCAAACCCGTCCAGAAGGGAGAAGCCAAATGAGGGATAAGAAATTTTGGTTAGCGGTCTTGATCTTACTCGGTTGCGGCTGGCTATCTTTATCAGCTCAGCCGGTCGAACCGAAGAAAATGGAGTTGACCTTAAATGATTGCTTGAGACTGGCTCTGGAACAAAATCCTTTTTATCTTTCCACTCAGGAAAAGGAAAGTCAGGCTAAGGCTCAGGTTCGCCAGGCTGTTTCCAACTTTTTCCCCAATGTCAGTGCTCAGGGGACTGATATTCTGGATAAAAAAGTCTTTACGGTCGAAATTCCTCCCATGATGCCCGGACAGTCGCCGCAGAGAGTAAAATTTGATTTTACCCGAACCTATCAAATGACTCTGAATTTTTCCTTCCCACTTTTTACCAGTGGTCGGCTGGTCTCGGGGTATAAGCAAGCTGATTATAATTATCAAGCAACTAAAGCCTCTATCCGGCAGGCCAGACAGGAAACTGTCTACAACGTCAAAAGCGCCTTTTATAGTTATCTGCTGGCCCGGGATTTTCAGATAGTTGCCCAGGAATCGGTTGACCTGGCTGAAAAGCACCTGGCCAACGCCAGAAATCTGTATGAGGTTGGAATGGCCACTAAATTTGATCTGCTCCGAGCTGAAGTGCAGTTGGCCAATTTACAGCCACAGCTGATCAAAGCGAAAAATGCTCTGAATCTGGCTGAACTGGCCCTGAAGAATCTTATAGGTATTGAGCTTAACCAGCCAATTGAAGTCAAGGGGCAGTTATCCTTTGAAGAAGTTCAGATTAATTCGGAAGAAGCTGTTCAAAAAGCACTGCTTAATCGGCCAGAAGTCCATCAGCTGAGCTATCAACGGATGATGAGTGAGCAGATGTTTAAACTGGCCAGAGCCAATGAACTGCCTTCCCTGGCTATAGGCGGAAGTCTTAATTACTGGTCGAATTCTTTGGCCTTAAAAAAGAACAACTGGGAGAATTATTACACTATTAGCCTGGTTCTGAATATTCCGATCTTTAAGGGCTTTGCCAATGAAGCTCAGGCGGCCCAGGCCAAGGCCCTGACCAGACAGCTGGATTATTCAATGAAAGGTCTGGTCGAGGCAGTCAAGTTAGAAGTTCAGCAGGCGGTGCTCAATTATCAACAGGCTAAAGAAGCAGTTGCTTCGCAGGAAAAAAATATAGAACAGGCGCAGGAAGCGGTCAGGTTGGCGGAGCTGAATTTCTCAGAAGGATTAGCTACCACCCTGGATGTCACCACCGCTCAAGTGGCCTTAAGTCAGGCCAGAACCAATTATGCTCAAGCTTTGTATGATTGCCTGATGGCCCTGGCTGAACTGGAAAGAGCTGTCGGCGAAACCAGTTTTGAAAAAGAAAAAAATTAATCATCAGGTTTTTTATGTATAAAAAGAAACTCGATTGTTTTTGAGGAGGATAGAATGTTAAAGAAGGTTGAAGGTATTCCCGTTATACTGATTCTGAGTGGTTTGCTTCTTTTGACTTTTTCAGCCTGTCAGACGGGTTCTGAGGATAGAAATGCCCTTAACAATCAGACCCAGATCGAATTGAGGCCTGTTCAGGTCAAAGTTTATAAAGTTACCGGGCAAAGAATCGCCGAAAAATTAACTTATACAGCAGTTCTCGAGGCCTGGAAAAAACAGGTTATAACTCCTGATATTTCTGGTAAGATAGCCAGAATTTATGTCAATGAAGGTGATCGAGTCAGAGCCGGACAGCTACTGGCCGAGCTTGATACCAGAGCTATCAGGCTTCAATTAGAACAAGCAGAAGCAGCTCTGGCTGCGGCTAAAGCCAACCTGGAGGATGCCAGGAAAAATATGGAAAGGATGGAAAGGCTTTTTCAGGAAAAGGCCGTTTCAGAGCAACAATATGAAAAGGCCAGACTGGGGCTGGAAGCAGCTCAGGCTCAGAAAGATCAGGCCGAAGCTGCCGTTAATCTGGCCAAGCATAACCTTGATGTTTCCCTGATGAAAGCTCCTTTTGACGGGGTGATTGCTTCTAAAAATGCTGAGGAGGGTGATGTTATTAATCCCATGATGGCAGGCATGTCTGCCAGTTCAGGTGTTCTGAGTCTGGCCAATTATTCACGGATCAAGGTTAAATTTGATGTAGCCCCTGAAGACATTCAGAAGATTTCCCGCGGTCAAAAAGTTTATCTGGAAGGGTATGATCTTCCAGGGCAAAGATTTGAAGGGCAGATTTCGGTAGTTAACTCTGCTGCTGATCTCCAGACAAAAAAGTTCAGAGTTGAAGCTCTGATTAATAATCCCGACCTTCAACTCAAACCAGGTATGTTCGGTCAGGTGATCATCGAAGTTAAATCAAAAGAAAATGTTCTGGTCGTGCCTTTGAAAGCTTTGCTGGAAAATTCTTATGTGATGGTCGTAGAAGGTGACAAAGCGGTAAGAAAGAATGTCACCACTGGTTTGAAAAATAAGGACTTGATCGAGATAATATCAGGCTTAAATGAGAATGATCTGGTCATTGTGGAAGGAAATTTTGGCTTACCAGACGGCAACCCGGTGGAGATCCAGAATGAGGTGGCAAAATGAACATTTCTGAATTCTCGGTCAAGCGCAAAGTCACGGCCTCGATGATCGTTTTGATCATCGTGGTCTTTGGCCTCATTTCGGTGACCAGACTCGGTCTGGATTTGATGCCAGACCTCGAATTTCCAACTGTATCAATTATTACCACTTATCGCGGAGCTTCTTCTGAAGATATTGAAGCAACCATAACGGAAAATATCGAGCAATGGATAAGTTCAGTTAAGGATGTCAAAAAGATAACTTCCACCAGCTCAGAAGGTGTCTCGGCGATCAGGGTCGAATTTGAGTGGGGAACCAATGTTGATTTTGCTGCCCAGGACGTTCGGGATCAGTTAGGACTATACAGTCAATTTCTTCCGGAAAATGCTGATAGCCCGGTGGTGGTTAAATTTGATGTGTCCCAGTTGCCGATCATATTTTATGGAATAACAGCCAACGGCACCATGTCCACCTATCGTCTGAAGAAGCTGATCGAAGATGAAATCAAACCACGGCTGGAAAGGATCGATGGTGTTGCTTCGGCTCTGGTCTACTCAAGTGATGACCGGGAAATCAGGGTAGAAGTTAATAAAAATGCTATGGTTGCTCGCAACCTGTCTTTAAATCAGGTGATGATGGCTCTGGCTGCCGAGAACCTCAACACACCTGCTGGCGACTTAACTGAAGGACATGAATCCCTTATTGTCAGAGCAGTCGGTGAGTTCAAAAGCCTTGAGGATATTGAGAATGTGGTTGTCGGTTTGTCTCAGCGAGGTGAACCAATTTATATAAAAGATATTGCTCAGGTCAAAGATACTTTTAAAGAAACCCATACGGTAGGCCGTATCCAAGGAGAAAGAGGAGTCTTCCTGATTGTTAATAAAAGATCAGGAGCTAACGTGGCCGCAGTGGGCAAAAAGGTCAAGGAAGAAGTGGCCAGGTTAGCTGGAAATTTACCTCAAGGAATCAGATTTACCTCAGTTATGGATCAGGATGATATGGTCAGACGGGTGACCAGCAATACAGGCAATACTGCCTGGCAGGGAGGACTGCTGGCTGCTCTCTTAATCTTTTTATTTCTGCGCAACTGGCGACCGACTCTTATTATCTCTTTGTCCATACCTCTTTCTGTCATTACGACTTTTATTGGCCTGTACTTTGCCGGTTATACTTTTAATATCATGACCCTGGCCGGGCTGGCTTTAGGTGTTGGTATGCTGGTGGATAATTCAATTGTGGTCATAGAGAATACCTTCAGGCATCTGGAACAGGGAGAACCAGTCGAACAGGCTTCAGTGGTTGGCGCGTCAGAAGTAGGTATGGCTATAACCGCTTCTACTTTGACTACCGTCATTGTCTTTTTGCCCATTGTCTTCGCCACTGGTATTGTGGCCAAACTGACCACCACCATGGCGGTTACGGTGACTATCGCTCTGCTTTCTTCTCTTTTTGTAGCCCTCACCATCGTTCCTCTTTTTTCCTCTATCTTTTACCGTGGTAGGGGCAGCGAGATGGTCAATAGAAATGCCATGAGAGAGGCCAGATTCGAAGGAGGGCGTCGTATATATCGGAAGTTGCTGACCGATGTTCTGAAAAAAAGAAAATATGTTCTGGGTGGGGTCATAGCGCTTTTTGTTATTTCTGTGGCGATTATTCCTTTTATGAAGACTGAATTTCTGCCTGAATCGGACCAGCAATCAATTTTGCTCAAGGTGACGCTGCCAGTGGGCACAGCTATCGAGGAAACCGATCGGGTCATCAGCCAGGCCGAAAAGCTGTTCCTGCAGCAACCTGAAGTGCTGGTAGTCTCGGTTCAGGCCGGTTCTTCAGCCGAGCAAAATCGGATGGGAGCTGGCGGCAGGATGAGTTTAAGCGGCCAACATGAAGGTTTGATAATTGTCAGACTTGTTCCCAAAGAAGAACGAAAATTTTCTGATAAAGAGATACTGGAAAGAGTCAGAAAGTCACTACCTTCTCTGACCAATGTCAAGTTTGAACAGATCAATATGGCTTCCAGTGCCATTACCGGAGCAGCTGCTCCAGTTGAGATCAAGATTTTTGGCCAGGACTTCAACCTTCTAAAACAGCTGGCTGACAGTATCGTGTATAAAATAAGAGACGTAGAAGGGCTGCGTGATGTAACTCACGTTCTAACTGAAGGTAATCCCGAGCATCAATTCATTCTTGACCGGGAAAGGGCGTCAAGATTGGGCCTGTCCATAGGCCAGATCTCAGATCTTGTTCTGACCGGTACTCAGGGAAAAGTTGTCAATAGATACCGCGATGGGAAAGACGAGATTGATATAAGGTTGATTTTAGCTGAAGAGTATCGTGAGTCTCTGGATGAAATTAAGACCTTGCCTTTATCATCAGCCACCGGCAAAACCATTTATCTCAGCCAGGTATCAGACTGGGAGCGCGGTATCGGTCCCCTGAAGATTACGAGAGAAAACCAGCTGCGCGAGGTTTCGGTAACTGCCAATATTATTGGTCGGGACCTGGGAAGCGTTATGAAAGATATCAAGGAGAGATTAGCTGGTTTTGAGCAACAACTGCCAGAAGGCTACTTTATTGAGTACGGTGGAGACTATGAAGAAATGGTTGACACCTTTAAAATTCTGCTGGCTGCTTTAGCTGTAGCTGTTCTTTTAATTTATATGGTCATGGCTGCCCAGTTCGAACATTTCCTTCACCCGTTTATTGTCATGTTTACCTTACCTTTAGCCCTGATCGGTGTAGTCCTCAGCCTGCTTATTGCCGGTCAGTCTATCAGCCTGGTCTCTCTGGTCGGAGTGATAATCCTGGCCGGGGTGGCGGTTAACAACGGAATCGTTATGATTGACTATATAAATCAACTAATCAGAAGGGGTGTTGAAAAGAGGAGAGCAGTTATTGAAGGAGCAGTTGCCAGGTTGCGGCCGGTTTTACTGACGGCTTTGACCACTATTCTCGGCGTTATCCCTATGGCTGTATCGAGATCCTCTGGCTCAGAAATCAGATCGCCTATGGGCGTGGTTATGCTGGGGGGCTTGACCGTTTGTACATTTCTGACTCTGTTTATTATCCCGATTTTGTACAGCCTGTTTAATAAAATTTCCTTTAAGGATTATGTTCCAAAAGATGAAGACCGCTTAGTATAAGTTAAATTCCAGATGATACTCAGGGGACAGCCGGGCGGCTGTCCCCTCTTTTTTTGATTTACCTCCTAGATCCTGGCCAATCGGTTTGATTTTTTCTTACACACTCTTTCATTTTTCCGATTCCCTTTCCGATCCCATTTTAACTCCTGGTAAAATACCTGCTAATCTGGAGGAACGGAATTAAAAGTTTGCTTGAAAGCCAAAAATTTATTATGCTTATTCTGACCTGACTCAGAGGAGGACGGGGTGAGAAGAGAAGATGCTTTAAAAAAGTTTTTAAGCTTTTCAATTCTGCTAATTGTTTTGCTTGGTAGCTCCAGTGTCCCGGGGCTGGCTGCTCCCAAAAAAATTATCTATCTGGATGCCTCTATTTTACCTGAGGGTTCATTAAAAAGATGGCATAATCTGGGCACAATTGGCGGCGATTTTATACCTGTCTTTCGAAGTTTGCCCTCAGTACAGCAGGTAAGTGGCCAGAAGGCGGTTAATCTAACCGGTCGGGATGTTTTACTCCGGTCAACTTTTGTTCCACCCTCGCACCTTAATGATCAGAAACCATTTACCATTTTGGCGAAGATTTATTTTAATGAATTAGGTCAGCGCCAGATAATACTTAACTGGTCACAAGAGCCTGAGAATTCAGCTATATTTGGGCTGGGCAAAGGGCTGGATGCCGCTTTCTATAATTCAGTTAAGAACAGACTGGGATATAAGGGAGGCTTTCCTCTACAAAAAACCTGGCATCTACTGGCCCTGGTTTACGATGGGCAAAAAATAAGCATCTATGTTGATGGCTGGCTTAACAGCCAGGTTGATGGACCACTGAACATCAAACCCGGCAAATTCATTTATCTGGGCGGACAGGTCGTCACTGGCTTTCCTCTGCCTTTTGATCCATTCAATGGTTGGCTGGCCTCTCTGGAAGTTCTGGATGAGGCTCTAAGTCCGGTGACCATCTGGAATCTAGCCGGCCACAATCAGGCCATCCCATTGTATCCGGCGGAGGGAGAGGTTCTTGCCTCGACGTCAGTTAATCTCAGGTGGGAAAAAGGTGATGAGCGGGCGGCCAGTTTTTCAGTTTTCTTTTCTTCTTCCAGGTCAGAGGTGGAAAGTGGCGAGAGAAAGGCAGCCAAAGGAAATGTCTCTGGAGAAATAAAAAGTTATGAACTCAGCGGACTTCAAATTGGCCAGGTTTATTTCTGGCGAGTCGATCAGCTGGATGCCAGAGGAAATTTACTGCAGGCTGGACTGACCAGGAGCTTTTCGATTGACAGTGGCTCAGCCAGGAATCCATCTCCCCATAATCTGCACGGCAGCACTCCTTCCGACTTAAAGAGGCTGCAGTGGGAGGCCGGCCCGTGGGCAACCTCCCAGGATATTTATTTCAGTTCAGATCTTAAAAAATTAGAAAAGAGCAAACCGGCAGCAAAAGGAATTAAGCCGGGTTCTGACTTTTTTTATCTGCCGGAAAAAGAACTTGATTATGGCCACAGCTATTACTGGAAAGTGACGACCAAAAATGACCGTCTGCCCGAATCTTCAGGTCAGGTTTGGTCTTTTCGGGTACGGGATCAACCCACTGACAAAGACCTGACTTTTTTTGTCGCCTCTGACCTCCATTATGGCGGAACGGTTAATTATCGGAAATTGAACAGGGTGATGGTAGAGGCTATGAACTCTGTTCCCGGCCAGCTTTATCCTGAAGGTCAGGGGGTGAAAGGCAAAGTTCACACTCCCCGCGGAGTAGTTATTACCGGAGATATAGTTGATGATGGCTCTGCCCTTGATATAGAAAAGATCTGGCAGGAATACAGCGAGGACTATGGTCTAAATGGTGAAAAACTTCTGGCTTTCCCTATCTACGAAGGTTTTGGCGAGAGCGATGGTCCTTCTTCTGCACTGGTCAGAACCAACCTGAAAAGACGTAACCGCTTGCGGCCAGATCTCAGAAGTATTTCGGCTGATGGCCTCCATTATTCCTGGGACTGGGGTCAGGTCCACTTTGTTCAGCTGAACCTTTATCCAGGCAGTGTGGGCGAAGAATATCTGAATATCTGGAGAAGAAGGGTCAGTGGCGATGCCCGCTATCCGAAGCACAGTCTGGAATTTTTAATTGACGATCTGAGGCGAAATGTCGGCAACAGCGGACGACCGGTAATTCTGTTTCAACATTATGGCTTCGATTCCTGGAGTGAAGCTTTCTGGACAGAGAGGGAAAGGAATGCTTTCCTTCAGGCTATTCAACCCTATAATATAATTGCGATTTTCTGGGGGCATTCAGAAGTTCCTCAGGGTTTTAGCTGGAATGGCATCAAGACCTGGTGTGCCGGAACGACCAATCATGATCCTGATCCTGGAGAATTTCTGGTAGTGAAGATTACTACCGGCCGAAAAAGTGGCCAGCTAGTGGTGGCTACCAGGAAAGTAGACGGCTGGGGTTCGGTGGATAAGATAACTTTTCCCCTTAAAAAAACCGCCCAAAAAAGATAGATTTTTAAACTTTCTAAATTTTCTGGCTAACTGGTTATCTTGTATTTTAAAAAGGCGCCTATATTCCCATAGCGTTTCAATCTGGTTGGAGGAGTGGTATGGTAGACAGGCATGCCTCTGGTAAAGGCGACTTCGACCGCTTCATCAACAATATCAGCCACTGGCTCAGTTTTAGCCTGGCAGAGGAGACAGATTTCTTCATTAAGATACACACTATGGCACTTAGGACAAACCCTGCCTGGATGAGAAAAATTATGGGTGATGAGCAATGCTTGGGCTTCAAATGAATTTATTTTACGCAGCGTGTCAGCCAGCCCGGCTATGGCCAGTCCACCTCGCTCCAGCTCATCAATAAATTTCCCGACCAGTTCTTCTTCCTCTGCTCTTTTCAGCTGTTCTTCAAACTCCGAACATTCTTTAAGTATTTTCGATTCGGGAGTGTCTATCCTGGCTTTAATTCTCCCTTTGAGTCTTTCCCTGACATAGGAGTGAAATAGAGATTCAAGCTGCGAATAAAACTCATCATCGCAGCCAACCAGCAGCCAATCAAATTGGTTGTGTTTGAGCAGTTCAAATGTTTTTTCTGCCGACTTTTTGAAATGTTCGAGAAGATGAGCTTCAATGTGTCTTTCTATTTTCTTTGATTCATAGCCTTCAAAACCACCTTTTTTGACCTGTTTGGGGACATTACTCTCCAGACTATCAATGAGCTTTATTTCCCCGAGGTAAACCTCGTACCATTTAGCTTCCTTCCTATTAATCAAAAGCACGCACATCTTTTTAAATCTTTCCAGGACAGCGGTTAACGGCCTGGTATAAAAATCGAAGTCCATTATTATCCGGTTGCGCGGGCCATGCGGTAGTTCCATGTCCAGCCAGTAATTGAGACCGGAACAGGAAAAGATAGCCAGCCCCGGTGATTTTAACGGGCTGAGTTTTTTCTGACAGAATTGAGAGATTTTTTCCAGGTCGGACTGAAGGGAATTTTTTATTTCAGGAGAGAGGTTTTTCTCCTCAAGTTGTTTTTTGGCTTGATTGATCAGGGCTTTGCTGGCAGCATTAATAGCTTTGAGTGTTTGCTGACTCTTATCGGTATTCAGATAAAAACTAGTTGCCTGATAGGGGTGAGTTTTAAAACGCGCCAACTCTTCGATTTGGGAAGAACTGGATAATTTCATGGTTTACCTCCTCCTATAAATTAAAAATCAGGATCTAATTACTGAATATTGTTTTGAGGGACAAGTTGCTATTAAAGCCACTAAATTTAAATTAGTATTACAACTGACTTTTGTCAAGTTCGTGTATCTGATCAAAGACAGTTCGATTACTTTTGGCCTGATTTACCTCGACAGGTTCATCAGCCTCAGCCTTGAAAAAGGCTCTGATTCTGCAATTTCTCTCCTTTACAGTGCTGCTAGAAATCTATATAATTATTTTGATTTGATCATAAGCCGGTTGCGGAAGTGGCGGAATCGGTAGACGCGTAAGCCTCAGGAGTTTATGGCCGAAAGGCTGTGTGGGTTCGAGTCCCACCTTCCGCACCAACCTTTTACCCATGTTCTCTCGTAAGCACCTTCTACTGTTAAATCCCTGGGCCTACGATTTTACTGCCTGTGATTTCTGGTTAAGACCTCTTGGCCTTCTCTATCTGGCGGCCATCGTCAGACAATACACTGATTATGAACTGGACTTTATTGACTGCCTGGACAGCAGTCAGATAGAATCCGGCTATTATTTTAGGCCGAAGAACCGGACAGATGGTCGCAGCTCATTTTTTAAGGAAGAAGTGACAAAACCGGAGATTTTTCGTCATATTCCAAGAAAATATTCTCGTTACGGTTGGCCTTATGCTCAGGTAGAATCAAGGCTGGAGAAGATCCCTGCGCCGGCGGCTGTCCTCATAACCTGTACTCTGACTTACTGGTATCCAGGGGTTCAGGCGGCGGTAGAGCTGGTACGCAAAAAATTTGGCAATATCCCGATAATTCTGGGAGGTGTCTACGCCACTCTCTGTCCCGAACATGCTCAATCGCAGTCTGGAGCTGATCTGATTTTAACCGGTCCCGGTGAGAATCAAATTCTCCGTATTCTGCAGGAAATAGATGGGAAGGATCAATTTAAATCAAAGAATGAATTGCCTGTCTTTCCGGACTTTGATTCGTTACCTTCTCCGGCCTATGAGCTGAGTCACAATACTTCAGTTCTGGCTCTTCTTACCTCTCGGGGCTGTCCATTTCACTGCAGTTATTGTGCCAGCCGGCTGCTTTACCAGCGGTTTGAACAGAGACAGCCAGAGAAAGTAGCCGCCGAGATCGAGTATTTCCGGCAGAATCTTGGGACAGAACAGATCGCTTTCTATGATGACGCTCTGCTTATCAATAAAAACCACCATTTAATAAAAATACTGGAAGCTCTAACGGATTCGAAGGAAAAGTGGCGTTTTCACACTCCTAATGGTCTTCATCCGAGGGAATTTGACCGGGAACTGGCCAGATGGCTAAAAATCTCAGGCTTTGACTCTTTATTTCTCAGCCTCGAAACCAGCGACATTAATTTGCTGGCAGAGACAGGAGCCAAGGTCAGCCCTGAAGATTTAGAACGGGCTCTTGGTTATCTGGAAGGGGCTGGCTTCTGCCGCAGCCAGATATCAGTTTATCTGCTGGTTGGCCTGCCTGGCCAGGACAAACAACAGGTAGTGGAAAGTATAAGATTTGTCAGAGCGTTGGGGGCCAGGCCAAGGCTGGCCTATTTTTCTCCTGTTCCGGGGACAGCTGATTGGAAAAAGCTGGTAGATTCGGGTCAGCTCAAGGAGGATTCAGATCCTTTGCTTCAGAATAAGCTGGTTTTCCCTTATTTCTGGAGTCAATTTACCCCGGAAGATCTGGATGAAATAAAAAAAGAAGCGACCGGGAAAAATATAGGTTGATTTAAGTTGATTTAATCTAAATTCCGACGTAACTTATTAGCGGAGAAAGGCTCTATGAAAAGAACAATCTGCTGGCCATTTTTAATTTCTGTTCTGTTGTTTTGTTTCTTTTTGCCGGCTTGCAGCCGATTGGCTAAGCTTGAAAAATCTTTAAAGCCGGAAGAAGCAGAATGGCTATCAGAGGTCCGATATATAATCACCCCAGAGGAGAGGAAAATATTTCTGGAAATGCCTGAGTCGGAAAGAGCCCAGTTTATGGAAGATTTCTGGAAACGCCGCGATCCTTTTCCTGATACTGAGGAAAATGAGTATAAAACTGAATATTATCGTCGCATTGAGGAGGCTAACCGGTTATTTCAGGGCGAGGGACGACCTGGGTGGTTAACTGATCGCGGCCGGATTTTTATTCTGTTTGGACCTCCGACCGATCGACAGACCTTTCCAGTGGAATCATCGGGGTTTTGTCGCGAGGTCTGGTATTATGGCAACTTCCCGGTGATTTTCATTGATGAGCATTGCTCGGGGAGTTATATTCTTTCGGCCATCAACCTCCAGCACTTGCAGGATCTAAACCTGGCTCAAGGTTATTTTCAGGGCAATATTGCCCAGGAAAAGACTTTTTTTGATTATGAACTGAAAGTAGCGAGCCGGCAAAGAACGAGCGATCGATTAGAACTAAAATTAGTCTTCAAAATAAAATATGATGATATCTGGTTCGAGACTCAAGATGATGCCAGCGTTGAGGTTGGTCTCCAGATCAAACTCGAGATTAGAGATAAATCAAATCAGATCGTCTGGCAGGGGACAAAAGAGGTCTCAATGACCTATAAAGATGAAGAGGAATTTAATCGGGTTAAAAAGCGGATGCTGTCGGTTGATATCGATATTACCTGGCCTGATGGACAGTACCAGGTTCCCCCGCCCGGACAGTATTATCTTTATTCTTCGGTGAGGCAGATCACCTCTGAAGTTGAAATTAAAAAGGTTAAAGAAATCAGCCTCTAAAAACTGAAGCTCACGGCTAAAATCTCAAACTGAAATTAAGCTGAATATCTCTGGTCCCATAGAGGGCTAAGATTTTTTGATAATGGCTGTTTATTATTCTCAGCCCAGTTGAGATTCCTTCTCCCTCTGGGTACCAGTAACCACCATCGTTGAGGTCCTCAAGACTGTATTTCTGGCCAAGAAGATTAAGTATATCCAGGCCGATGTTCAGGCTGGTCCCCGAATTTAATTTAAGGCTTTTTTCCAGTCTGATATCTAACCTCTTAAAATCTGGCCAGCGATGACTGCCAGGTGCTTCTAAAAAAATGGTAGCAGGTAAATTCCGGGCACCGTGTTCCTCCAGCCAGCTGCTCGGTGCCACTACTGTAACTGTCCTGGCCCAGGGGGCGCCACTCTCATAAGAGAAAAAGGCGCTCAGATACATGTCCCAGGGGAGCTCGTAAGTGCCCATGATTCTGGCCACGACCGGGCGGTCGAGATCAAGAGTTGAACTCTGGTTAATATTAACCAGGGCGTTAGGCGTGTTAAAAAGATCGGTAAAGGCCGAAGTTGCCAGATGACTGAGACCAACATTTCCCCGGGCCTTGCTCAGAGTCAGTGAACCGAAGAACTGCCATTTGTCAGCCATTTTCCTTCTGGCCACGAATTGCCAGCCGGAATATTTTTGTTTTAACAGGCTGACGTTATTTAACCTGGTAAAGAAGGCCGGGGCCTCGACTGAGGGAAAATAGACCGTCACCGGTGTGTCTCCATATTCAGAGCCTGAAGCTGCGGGGACAATTGTCTCAAATGGTATCCACCAGTTGGCCGGTGTCTCTGGTGCATACCATTCCTGTCCGCTTCCCGGGTCATAAAGAACATCATCAATCAGTCTGGTTCTCACTCGCGAGATGTAAGACAGAGAAAAGGTGAAATGCTCGCCTAGCTGCTGTTCTGCTGTTACCATCCACTCTGTGGTCAAGGGGGCTTTGAGTTCCGGGGCAATTCTCTGGCGAAGATAATCAGTTTGGTGGAGGCGGTAATCTTCGGGTAAAAGTCGGTAGGTATCAGTAAGGTCAGCTTTTCCATCGCCATTTTCATCATACCAGTAAAAGAGATGATAACCAGCAGGCTGACCCAGCGAAAAATTGTTTAAATAACTGAGTGACAAGTGGTCTGGATAGCGGCCAAATGAACCCTTGAGAAGAGTCCGTCCCTGGCCAAAGACATCTACCACCAGTCCGAGTCGTGGTGAAAAGTTATGCCAGACCAGCATGTTATCCCAGCTGGGAAACACCATTGAACTATAGGGATTAAAGCCATAAACTGGGGCAATGATATCGTGGGCGACCGAATAAGAAAGAGAAGAACTAAAGTTGCGATAGAGTCTGGACAGGCCGGCTTGAATCCTTTCGAATTTTAGCCCCAGATATAAATTAACCCTCTTTACCGGGCTGAAAACGTCACGCCCATAGAAACTAAGGCGGTGAATAGTTGATTTCTGTGATAAACCGCCCTCGCTGCTGCTGGCTAAATAAAAACCAACCAAGCCCTGCCCGACCAGATTGCCGCTCTCCGGAGATAGGGCCTGGCCATAATAATAGGGACTACTATTGGCATAGTAATAGATCAGGTTATCTTCTTTCCAGGTCGAAAAAGTCGCTGTCGAGTTTTCATATTCTGCTCCAACTACCAGTTCATGTTGACGGTGGAGAAAAGGTTGAAAACGAGTAGCGGATGCTCCTACCCGGAAAACATCGCCGTTTATATCCTGATTATAAGGTCCGCTTCCCCAGGTATAACCGCTGACCGTATCTATATACCTGGGCTTACTGACTGAATCTGATTGAAGTCTTCGCCCGACATCATTTCTAGTATAGAAAAAGAACAGATTAATTTTTGTTTCTGGATTGAGGAGATAATGGCCAAACCCGTTAACCAGAAAGAGTCCCTGGCTGAGATCGGTGGTAGCTGACTCAGGAGTGCGAGGGGAGATGAGGCCTGGATCAACATTTTGTTTGTTCTTACTGTAATTTAAAAAGATCGAGGCATTAATCTCCGGGGTAATTTGTGATGATAGATGAAGCAGAAAACTGGAGTCTTTATTCTTCCAGCTGTACATCGGGTAAATGAGACCAGCTGGATCGTGCCAGGGAGAAAAAGGAGTATTTTTTGATCTCTGGTCAAACTGGAAACTGGTGAAATACCAGACGCGGTCAGGCATGATTGGCCCGCCGAGGTTGAAGGAAAAATTCAGGTTATATTTATCCTTTATAGCCGGGGCATCACCCATACGGTTGATTTCATCCTGACTCCACAGAGTATCAGTCAGCTGGCCGCCTGTACCGAGAAAAATTAACTCTCCGGCAGACTGATTAGCCCCGTGCTTTGGAATAACATTGATCATTGCCCCACCCTCAGCATAACTTTCCACCGGATGGGAAGCAGCTGCCACCTCCACTTCTTCCACCCAGTCAGGGTTGATATTGTTGGCAATCTTTCTCTCAAGAGGATCATTTATTTCATTAACCGAGATAGCAACGGTCGTCTCTCTAACGCTTGAACCATTAACCGAAGCACTGGTATCAGCCGGTAGCTTTTCCGGAACCAACCCTGGTATAAATTGCATGATTCCAGTCAGGTTCTTGGTCCTGGGCATATGACTCAGCAGGTCCTGGTCAATAACATAAGACAGTTTGGGCGATTGACTATCAAGCAAAGGTAGTTCAAGCAAAAGAATTCTTTCTTCTTCCTCAACATCTGGCTCCAGAGAAACTGGCAGGTAAAGGGTTTTGCCGCTCTCTATTCTGATTTCATTAATAGTAGCCAGAATAAACCCCGGGGCTTCAACCGAAAGTTTATAAACACCAGACGGTAGCTCCCAGAAAAAATAATCACCAGTTTTTCTGGTTAAATAATATTGAATGCCAATCATGCTGGGGGAACTGACATAGACATAGGCGCCCTTAATCGGATTTCCCTGCTTATCGGTAATTTTGCCTTTCAGCGCCCCGTTGACTCTGATAGAAGCTGGCAGACTCAACACATTTAAAAACAGAAATGAGGTAACAAACAACAGGGCCAGAAATAAGGTTGACTTTGGCTTCATCCTGGTCAAGATTCCTCCTTTGTCGCTAATCCAGCTGGAAACTTGCCTCATTAACGGTCAGGTCAAGCTTCTTAAGGCCTGCTCTTCTGTCAAAAATCAGACACACATTATATAATTTTTTCCCTGTTTTGTAACAGTTTAATAAAACTTTTAAAAGGGATAAAAAGTTACCGGCTGGGGCTAATTTTTACCCGCAGTTCTGGTACCGATCGGCTGGCGGGACAACTGCTGTCCAGCCCAGGCGGCAGCTCCCATCAAGCCAGCGTCGTTACCGAGGCTGGCTTTCTCAATCCGGCAGAGCTCGAAACTGACTTTTATGGATCTTCTTCTGGCTTCCTGGATGGCTGGGCTAAGTAACCAGTGGCCTGAGTCCATCACCCCTCCGCCTATGACGATTTTTTCAGGATTTAATAAATTAATAACCAGGCTGAGACCAATCCCCAGAAAGCGGCCACATCGTTCAAAGCTTTGACGGGCAGCTTCATCGCCGGCCCTGGCCCGGAGATAAACATCTTTGGCTGTCAGCTGGTCCTCTTTTTTTCCAGAGAAATTAAAATAATTCCTGACGAGAGCTGGCCCCGAGACTTCCGTTTCGAGACAACCGCTATTGCCGCAGTTACATTTTATTCCTTCGGGATTGACCGTCACATGGCCAAGCTCACCGGCAAATCCTCCCCGACCCTGCCAGAGTTCGCCTTCGAGGATGAGACCTGAACCAACTCCCGTGCCAATGGTCAGGAAAACCAGACTCTGGACGCGCCTGCCCCGACCAAACATATATTCTCCAAAGGCAGCCAGATTGGCATCATTGTGGATGAAAAATGGAACAGGAATAACTTTTTTCAGATGGGGAACAAGCGGAAAATTGTTCAGAGCCTGATAATTGGGGGAATAGACAATTCTCTTCCTGGAAACACTGTAAAAACCAGCAAAGCCAAAGCCGGCCGCTTTAATTTTCCGGCCAAATCTTGTTTCCAGCTCTTTCCAGAGGGAGCCAATGAGAGTCATCAGCTGATTGATATCAGGTGGAGAAGGAACTTTATCCTTAAAAACCAGCTGGCCGCTGGCTTCAATAACGCCATATTTAAGCTGCGTTCCCCCTAGGTCAAAGCCGGCATAATATCTATCAGCCATGATCTCAAAGCTGGTAGGTTTTAGCTGGAAGCAGGTGGGTTAGGCAAATTGTCCGAATTGTGTTCTTCTTTATGGCTGCTGACTGCCTTTTTAAAATTTTTGATGCCTTCGCCTAAAGATTTGCCGAGATCAGGTAATCTTCTGGCTCCAAAAATCACAATGACAATCAGCAGAATTATTAATAGCTCAGGGGCTCCTAAAGAACCAAACATAAAAAGCCTCCTTTCGGAGAAAAGGGGAACCTGATTATTTCTCCATATTCAGCTAAAAAATACTATTGACCAGGGTAAATGTCAAGGAAAAGAAACATTGACCGGAACAATGAAGTCCCGGAAAGATTGTCAGCTGACCAATTTTAGATTAAAATTAACAAGAAACCGGATATATTGGAGATAGGCGCGAGCCGTTCCTCATAATAAGCTGGTCTCGATAAGTGTATTAAAAATATGCAAAAAAACATTCGCAACTTTGCCATCATTGCCCATGTGGATCATGGGAAAAGCACTCTGGCCGATCGTTTTATCGAATTGACTGGAGCTCTTTCCAGCCGTGAACTCCGAGAACAGGTCCTCGATACTATGGACATTGAGCGGGAACGTGGCATCACCATCAAGGCTCAAACTGCCAGATTGAAATATCGCAGCCGTTCCGGCCAGGAATATATCCTCAACATGATTGATACTCCCGGGCACGTCGATTTTTCCTATGAAGTTTCTCGCAGTCTGGCCGCCTGTGAGGGAGCCGTCCTGGTCATTGATGTTTCTCAGGGGGTTGAAGCTCAAACCCTGGCCAATGCTTATCTGGCTATCCAGAACGACCTGGTTATCATTCCAGTGATGAATAAGATTGATCTCCCCCAGATTGATCTTGACCTGGCCCTCGAGCAATTAGAACATATTGTCGGGCTGAAAAAAGAGGAGGCCCTGCTGGTTTCAGCTAAAAAGGGCATGGGCATCGAAGATGTTCTGGAAGCAATTGTGGACAGAATTCCGCCTCCTAAAGGTGAGGTTGAAGCTCCACTGAAAGCCCTGCTTTTTGATTCCTGGTTCGATCCTTACCGGGGAGTAATTGTCCTGGTCAGAATAATTGATGGCTGCCTCCGAGTGGGCGATCGGATCAGGCTGATGTCTAACGGGGCCGAGTATCTAGCTGAAGAAATAGGCTACCTTACCCCCAAGCCAGTCAAGGTGGAGGCTCTGGAAACGGGCGAAGTTGGCTATCTCATTGCCGGCATAAAAAATCTGGCTCATGCCCGGATAGGTGAAACTATCACCCTGGCCAATCGTCCAGCGGCTGAAGCTTTGCCCGGCTTTAAAGAAGCCAAGCCAATGGTTTTCTGCGGTCTTTATCCAGCCGGCGATACCAATATAGATGAACTGCGTGATGCGCTGGAAAAGCTGAGACTCACCGACGCTTCTCTGCACTTTGAACCAGAACATTCACCGGCTCTCGGCTTTGGCTTCCGGGCTGGTTTTCTCGGTCTTCTTCATCGTGAAATTGTTCAGGAAAGACTGGAAAGGGAGTTTAATCTAAATTTGATCACGACCGCTCCCAGCGTCAGTTACCGGGTGGTTAAGACCGATGGCGAAGTGCTCGAGATTCATAACCCATCAGAACTGCCAGAGCCGCAGTTCATTGAGCGCATTGAAGAACCGATCATTGAGGCTTTAATTTTGACGCCTGATCGCTATCTCGGGCCGCTGCTCCAGCTGCTTGATGATCGGCGTGGCCAGCAGAAAAAGATGGAGTATATTTCTACCAATCGAGTTATACTGGATTATTTGATTCCGCTCAACGAAGTTGTTTTTGACTTTTATAACCAGCTTAAATCACTTTCCCAGGGGTATGCTTCAATGGATTATGAGCTGGTCGGCTATAGAGAAGAGCCTCTGGTCAAGCTCGATATCCTGGTCAATTATGAAGAAATTGATGCCTTATCAGTCATTGTTCATAAAGATAAGGCTTATTATGTCGGCCGGGCATTGGTGGATAAACTGCGGCGGGCAATTCCCCGTCAACAATTCGAGGTAATCATTCAGGCCGCGGTAGGAAAAAGAGTCATTGCCCGTGAAACTGTCAAACCTTTTAGAAAAGATGTTCTGGCCAAACTTTATGGCGGAGATTATACCAGGAAAATGAAGCTTCTGGAAAAACAGAAAGAGGGCAAGAAAAGAATGAAAAGAGTGGGGCGGGTTGATATACCTCAGGAGGCTTTTCTGGCTATTCTGGAAGTCAAATAATCTTTTAAATCCATAAGTCTTTTAGTTTATAATAATCACCAGAATTTTAAGCCGGAAGGTGTAATTATGTGTTCTGACTCATGACCGGTCAGACAGAAAATAAGGGGGAAAAGTGGAAGAGAAAAAGTTACAGACTTTTTTAAAACAGTCGGCAGAAATCTTAAAAGATTTTTTTCCACCTGACACTTCAGCTCTCATTCCACTTCTCTATTCGACCTTGATCTGGACGACAAAAAGAAAGGAAAATTTAGAAGAAGAAGTTTCCGGGCTCAGGCTCTGGCTCGAACCAGAAATCGTGGATAACAAACCGGATGAATTTATCCTCGATTTTTTTGAAAAACGATCAGACCTCAGGGAAGCTTTTGAGAATGAAATTAAGAGCAGCGATATGAAATCGCTCCGCCTGGCATTTAGAGGTTTATATCCCGTAGTGGGGCTGGAGGAACCTTTTCTTCAAAGCCTTTTTTCCGAGGAGCTGGCTAGAGGCGACTACCGCCTTATTGCCGATCAATTTGATTGGAAGTTAAACCAGGCACTCGATGAGATAAAGGCCGCAGAAAAAAAGCCGGAGTTATGGGCGGTACTCAAAAAAATAGGAGAAAGTTTTTTAAGTCTGAGCTGGGCCTGGTTGAGTGATGACGAGTTGAGAGACTGGCTTAAGCTTTTCCTTGGCATCAACCGGCAAGGTGAGGAGGAAGAAGAATGAAGAGGCAGACAATCAATTTTGACAACGGCGATTCCAGCCGTAATACTCGCTACAAAAGGCAAGTGGCCAGAGGCTTTTATTGGCGGCCAGCATTAATTTTCTTTTTAGCCGGTTTTTTTATAAGTTGTGCTTCCTCATCACTGTTAAGGGCCAGGACAGATTATCTTCAGGCACAAAAACTCGAGCGTTCGCTTCGTCAGGCGGAAGCAACAGCTTTCTATAAAAAGACGAGAGAGGAAGTATCAGCCGCCATCAATCAGAAGCCAACGGCCGAAGCTTATCTCCTGAAAGGGCTGGCCGAGGTTAACTTGAATCTCTGGGAAGAAGCTGAAAATTCATTTCGGCTGGCTGCTGCCCTGGGTGAGGACAAAGCCCTGGCCTGGGCAGAAGAGCTAAGACTTTATGGTCTGGCCCGCTCTTTTGAAGCTCAGGGCTGGGCAGAGACCTCCGGCCGCCTGTATGAAATTCTGGCTGATAAGGGAAAATATCTTCCGGTGGTGAGAGTGGCCGTGGGCCAGCTGGTGGATCTCAAACTTAAGGCTCTCTCTGAGATGGAAAAGAATTCTTCTCCTTCTCAAAAAGAAAGGGACAAAATTCTGGCTGACGCCATAAAAATAGTAGAGCAGGCAGTTGAAAGCGAGCCGGCCTATGGCTATTATCATTATCTTTTAGCTCAGGTTCTGGCTCATCAAAAGGATTATGGAGAGAGTCTGGAAGAGGCAGTCATGGCTAAAGAATTAGGTCTGCCGTCAGAAAAAATTAATCGTGATAATGATCTCCAGATAGTTTTTTGCTATGAGCAACTGGGGAAAAGTCTCTCCGGGGAAGAACTGACTGTTTTCCAGCTGAGGTATAATAACTGGGTCAAAAAATGGAAGTGGCAGAACGAAACCACTCCCGACTGGCAAAGGAGCTAAACATGCTGCCCACTATAACCTGGGAAAATGAGGCGGTGGTTATGATTGACCAGAGAAAGTTGCCTCAGAAGGAAGTCTATCTGTCGTTAAAGTCGGTCGATGAGGTGGCCCAGGCCATTGAAAAAATGGTCATAAGAGGAGCACCGGCTATTGGCCTGGCGGCCGCCTATGGTCTGGCCCTGGCCATTTATCAGATCAAAGACGAAAAACATCTGGATAAGACTTTTGAGGCAGCTTATGAACGGCTCTGGCGGACACGGCCAACAGCCCGCAATCTCTTCTGGGCTCTGGAAAGAATGAAAAAGGTTTTTATCAGGAATAGAAAGGGCGGTCTTGAAGCATTAAAAGACAGGCTGCTGACTGAGGCCAGAAGGATGGATGAAGAAGATCTGGCTATAAATATGAGAATGGGCGAATATGGCCAGAAGCTCATTTCTGATGGAGATACGGTTCTTACCCACTGCAATGCCGGTGGGTTGGCCACCGCTGGCTATGGCACAGCCCTGGGTGTGATCAGGGCGGCCGTGGCCCATGGTAAAAAAATAAAAGTTCTGGCCGACGAGACCAGGCCGCTTCTCCAGGGAGCGCGCCTGACCTGCTGGGAACTCCAGCGGGAAGGGATCCCGGTGACTCTTATCACTGACAATATGGCCGGTTATCTGATGAAGAAAGGCGAAATTTCGCTGGTCGTGGTTGGAGCTGATCGAATCGCCCTTAATGGAGATACAGCCAATAAAATTGGCACCTATTCAGTGGCCGTTCTGGCCAGAGAGCATAGATTGCCTTTTTATGTGGCCGCACCGTTCAGCACCTTTGATTTTTCTCTTAAAACAGGAGAAGGCATTCCTATCGAGGAAAGACAGCCGGATGAAGTTAGAAAGATAGGCAGCAAACTGATTACTCTGGCTGATGTTCCGGTTAGAAATCCGGCCTTCGATGTCACCCCGGCCAGATTAATATCCGGTATTATTACAGAGCGCGGCGTCCTCAGACCCCCTCTTGGGCCGGCAATAAAAAAGTTTGCCGGGAATTAATAGCTTATGTTCTTTGCTCCCGAGGCCTTACCGCTGATGGACTGTTCAGGCTGCTGGAGAGATCAGTAGTTTTTAAAGAAGGCTGGATGGAAAGGTAAAAGCCGGCCAGAAACGTTTAAGCCAGAAAAAAGATAAAGCCAAACAAGGGGCAGGAAAATAGTATTAACTCTGATCTTAAGCTAAAATATTACGGTCAATAGATTCTAAGTTCGATATTTTTCTCAGGAGAAATAAATGGCTGAAAAAAGCGAGGTCAGATGGCTTCTGGCCATTGAGACCTCATGTGATGAAACCTCGGCGGCTGTCCTTGACCGGGGCCAGATCAGAAGCAACATCATTTTGTCCCAGGATGAGATTCATGCCCCTTATGGTGGGGTGGTACCTGAGCTTGCCTCCCGCCAGCATCTTAAATCCATTGATTACATTGTGAATGAAAGCCTGGAGCGAGCCGGAGTCAAAGTGCAGGATATAGATCTCTATGCGGTGACGCAGGGACCAGGCCTGATTGGTTCCCTGCTGGTCGGCCTGACTTTTGCCAAGGGACTCGCTTATTATTTTAAGAGGCCGCTAATCGGTGTTGATCACCTCGAGGCTCATCTCGAAGCAGCCTTTGTTGAAAATCCTGATATTGAGTTTCCAGCTCTGGCTTTGCTGGTGTCGGGCGGCCATACTTCGCTTTATTTTCTGGAAAAGCCATTGACTTACCGACTGCTGGGCAAAACCAGAGACGATGCGGCCGGCGAATGCCTGGATAAAATCGCCAAATTTCTTGATCTGGGGTATCCAGGTGGACCCGTTATTGAAAAGCTGGCCAGGGGTGGCGACAGTGAGCGTTTCCATTTTTCTGTGCCCAAAATGAAGAAACCTGGTTATGATTTTAGCTTTTCCGGGCTGAAAACGGCTGCCTTGAGAATAATCCGGGAAAATAACTTGAAGCGAGATCATCCAGCTCTGGCTGATTTTCTGGCCAGTTTTGAGGAGATTGTAGTCAGGAGTTTACTGGAAAAAGTCAGTCGGGCGATAATTGAATTTCAGCCGGTTGCTCTTATTCTCGGTGGCGGCGTGGCTCGCAATGAGCGCCTCCGAAGCGGGTTCACCAGGTTGGCGGAGGAGAATAAGTTGCCGGCCTATATTCCGTCACCCCGGCTTTGCACCGACAATGCCGGCATGGTTGGTGCTCTGGCCTGGAAAAAACACAGGAGGGGAGAGCCGCTGGTGCTTGACCTTGAACTTGATGCCTACCCAAGATAAGACAGGGCCTACCTGCTGGTTTAAAAGCGACTGGCTGAGAAAAAGGGGTACCTTTTTCCGTTCTTATTAATAATCAGGTCCAGGCTGATAAGACGTAATATTTGTGCTGATGCTGTTTGCTTTAAATAGCCTGCTTTTGTTAAACTTAATCTAAATTTAAAATGAAAGTTTTAAGGGAACTAACCAGGAGGCCAAAGGTGAAAATAAAATCAAGCTTGCGGAAGGCGACAATTTTCGTTCTGTTAATCTCAGGGCTGACGGCCGGGCTGGCTGCTCAGGAAAGTGGCCCGCAGGAAATATCCTTAGGACTGGAAGAGGCAATTTTAAGAGCCTTAAGGCAAAATCTGAATCTTGTAGCGGAAGTTTATTCGACAGATCTGGCTGACCAATCAATTTCTAAAGCTAAAGAAATTTATTATCCACAACTCGATTTTAACTACGGGACTGATCGCACTGAACAACCATCAACCTGGTGGATTCAGAGTGCTGGCATCTATACAGAGAAATCCCATACTTACCAGGCTTCTCTGTCGCAGAGTATTCCTCTGGGGGGAAAATTATCAGTGAGGCTTTTCAATTATAATTCCAATACTAACCAGCGAGGCCAGCTGCTTAATCCTTATTATCAAACAATGTTGAGCTTTGATTTTGATCAACCACTTTTGAAAAACTTTGGGCCGAAAATGGCTAAAAAAGAAATAATCATTGCCCGCCAGAATTACTCTATTTCTGAAGCCCAGTTGAGAAGCCAGGTTATTGATACGATTTATCAGGTGGAAGAAGCCTACTGGAATCTAGTTCTGGCTCAAGAAAATCTTAAAGTCAGACAGCAGTCTCTGCAACTGGCCCGTGATGAATTGGCTAAAACTGCCAAAGAGATTGAAGTTGGACAGCAGGCAGCCATAGAGATTTTAAATGTTCAGGCCACGGTTTCTCAGCGGGAAGCAGACATTGTTCAGGCTGAGGCTGATGTCCGGATAGCGGAAAACAGGCTAAAAGTGATTTTAAACCTGGCCAGTGGCTCAGAACTCCAATCGACCAAACTAAACCTTAAGGACAAGCCGGAATTCAAGGCAGTTAAAATTAGCCTGGAAGAAGCCGGGCAAATCGCCCTGGCTAATCGGCCTGATTTGCAAATTAATAGTCTGACCAGTGACAGCAAACGGTTTAATCTGGAGGTGGCCAGAAATCAACTTCTGCCCCAGCTTGATTTGAATTTTTCCTACCGCAGTCCGGGGATATCAGGAGACTATCTGATTTATCAGGACGACAATCCTTTGTCGGGTATAGTGATCGGTAAGATCCCGGGCAGCAGCTGGAATTCTGTTAAAGATGCCATGAAGTTTCTTTATAATAACTGGTCACTGAATTTTACGCTGACCATCCCGGTGGCTGACTTGGTCAGCCGTTCTAATTATGCCGTGGCCAGGACGGAGCTGGCCCAATCGCTGGCTAAACAAAAAGCCTTAGAACAGCAAGCCTGGCTGGAAGTGACGGAAGCGGTCAATAACATTTCGACTTATGCTAAGAGTGTCGAAGCCTACCGGGTAGCCAGAGAGTTTGCCGAAAAGAATCTTGAAGCCGAAAATAGAAAATTAGCAGTTGGATTAAGCAGCAACTATTTTGTTCTTGAGGCTCAAGACAGGCTGGCCACTGCTCGCTCCAATGAGCTCAGAGCTCTGGTCAACTACAATCTGGCTCTGGCCAGGCTGGAGAAGGTTTTAGGCACGAGTCTGACCAACAGAAATATTAATCTGACGCAGGTTGGACAGAAATAACTGCCCCGGCGGCTTGAATTGCTTCATTTTTTTGAGCTTTAACCGACGGGTAGAAAACTGAAGAAGAGGAGAAAAAATTGGCAATCTTACTGGCGGCGGCTGACCCGCAGGAGGAACTTCAGTTAAAACACTTATTTTTTGTCGCTCAGGAACTAAAAAAAAGAAGTTACCCATTTTATTTTCTAACCAATCCAGGAAATAAATTATCCTCACAGGCTAAATTAGCTGGCTATCCTGTCTTAAATTTTAAGACGGGGAGTTCAGGCGGCTGGCTGGCTAACTGGCAACTTGCCAGAAAAATGAAAAAACAGGGGACGTCTCTTATTCATTTTTTTGATGATGAGGCTCTGGTTGCTGGTCTAAAGGCCAGCCAGAAGGCCGAAGTGGCTATCAAGCTGGCGTCGGTTAAAACTGACTGGTTAAAAAGAATTGAGCCATCTAAGTTCAGAGAACTTGATTCTTTAATCTGTGCCAATGATGAGAACAAGCGTCAGTGGCTAAAAAATGATGATCTGCGGGTAAAGTCGGTTGAAGTTATTCCGTTCGGGCTCGATTTTTCTAAATATCAGAATAAACAGAAAAAAAGTTTTTTGAGAGAAGAACTGAGACTAAAAGAAGGAGATTTTCTGGCTGGCTTGTTGACTCCTCTTGAGGATTTAAAAATATTCAGGGATCAACTGGAAGCTCTTAAAATTTTAAATGAACAGGCACCCAGGCTTAAAGTAATTGTTCTTGGTCAGGGCAGCCTTCATCTCGAACAACTGCGACATGAACAGCCACTGGCTATCGAGAATCTTTGTTTTTACCTGGGGTTTGAGGAGAAAAGGGCCGATGTTCTGGCTTCGCTTGATATGTTTATTTTCGGAGCTTTTTCTTTGCCCGAGGAATATCTACTGGAGGCGATGGCCCTCAGATTGCCAGTGGTCGGTGTTATGACGGCTGGCATGACGGAACTCATTATTAATAGAGAGACCGGATTTCTTGTTCCACCTAATGACCCTCAGACACTGGCCCAGGCCATTCTCAAAATTTATCTTGATCGCAGCCTGGCCCAGCAACTGGCTCAGCAAGCTTATAATCTTGTCTTTAATAAACATTCATGTGAGGCGATGGCCGAAAAGGTCGTTAATTATTACGAACTATTAGCCTTGCAGAAAGGAGTCAGGCTTGGCCGGTAAAGTCATCATAGGTAAAATCTTAAAAAGAGATGACCTGGAGAAGGTGGTGGAGATTCAGCGGATTGTTTGGAAGCATGCTGATCTCGACATAACTCCGGTTCATCAATTCTGCATTTCATCTTTTATGGGAGGTATTGTGCTGGGGGCCAGGGTGGACGGGGAGCTGGCTGGATTTGTTTATTCTTTTCCAGCCATTTTCAGAGGTCGTTTCTGTCATCATTCGCATCTTCTGGCTGTTCTGCCTGAGTATCGAGGCTACGGGCTCGGAAAGCGCCTGAAGTGGGCTCAGCGGCGAGAAGTATTGAAAATGGGGCTGGATGTTGTGACCTGGACCTACGATCCGATGCAGAGTCGAAATGCCAATCTAAATCTGCACACCCTGGGAGGCATCTGCCGGACATACCTTCAGGACTTTTATGGTGAGACGCCTTCCCTCAGATTGGGACCTGGTATTCCCGCCGACCGTCTTTTGGTCGAGTGGCCGATAAAGACGGTGCGCGTGGAACAAAAAGCCAGAGGGAAAAGAGAGTCTCCGCTTGAGCCTGGTTCTTACCCGCCTGTTCTTGAGGGCAGAGTGGCTTCAAACGGGCAATATCTTCCGGGAAAACCACGCTTGAGGCTTAAGGAACCGATCATCCTGGCGGAAACTGTGCCTGATGTGGAATCGCTTCGTCCGACGCCTGAAGTCATTGCTGCCTGGCAGGCGGCATTGAGACAGGTCTTCAAACATTATTTCCAGCAGGGTTATGCGGTCGTCGACTTTTCTTTTGGCGAAAAATGTTATTATGTTTTGAGCAACAGACTTAAAAACATT
>JAKPXU010000229.1 GCA_029571905.1 Acidobacteriota bacterium
TCCCGACCACCACCTGCCGGATTCCCAGACTATCTTTTATTATGTGACGGGCGAATGCCTCCCCGCTCAATCTGGATAATCCGTCATCAAGATCAAGTAAAAGACAAAAATCAAGCCCAGCCTGCTCGAAAGACTGAAGCCTTTGCTCCAGGGTCTGAATCATTTTAATCGATCGGCCGTTTAGCGATTTTGCGGGGTGAGGATAAAAAGAAAGTACGCCAGCCGCCACGCCACTTGAGCTGGCTACAGTCTTGACCTTTTTTATAATTTTCTGGTGTCCACGGTGAAAGCCATCGAATATTCCTATGGCCAGAACTGAATCAGCAGTCTGTTGCCTGACCTTCCTGGACAGATGGCGGAAGACTTTCATCAGATTAGAGCTTAATGGCTTGAGTTTTATTAAGGTAATGCATTTTCAACTGGGAGAGAACTGCTTCTAAAAAATTTTCTTCTTCCGGCTGGAGATTACCTTTGGTCCGGTCTTTGAGCAGATCCAGGAGGTCTATCAAGCGGCGGGCATAATCTAAATTTTCTTCATTCTGGTTGGTTTGAGGGTTTTCCATCAGGCCCAATTTCATCAGAGCCTGGGTGTAGAAAGGAAAAATCAATGAGCTGAAATCAAGTGGAGGCATAAATTCGATTTCTTCTTGATCCTTTGGTCCTTCAGACATTCTTTTACCCCTGATTAATTTTTAGTTTAAATAACTTAAATAAACCGGTTGCAAAACTCTTTTATTTAGAGTAGCTTACGAAGCTAAATGATAGCTATAATTGGCTAAGAATTCAAGAGAGGTAAGAAGATGAAAAAGAGCCGGGAAGCGGCCAGACAATTTGAGCAATTACTTGAGATTATGGTCTGCCTGCGATCGCCCTGGGGCTGCCCCTGGGACAGATCCAGAAGTAAGGAAGATATCATTAATTATTTTCTGGAAGAAACCTATGAGGCGATTGATGCTCTGTGCTCAGAAAAGGTTGAGGCTGCCCGAGAAGAACTGGGCGATGTCCTGATGGAAATAGTCTTTTTGACCCTATTCTATGATGAGGCCGGTCATTTTCCCATGGCTGAGGTTATAGAAAATATTAATAAGAAAATGATAAAAAGGCATCCGCATGTTTTTGGCAGGCTAAAAAAGGCCAGCCAGGAAGAAATTGTGGCTGACTGGCAGCGTCATAAAATGGAAGAAAAGAAGAGAGATTCAGTTCTAGAAGGAGTGCCGGCCTCGGCTCCTGCCTTACTCTACGCTTTTCTTCTGGGACAAAGA
>JAKPXU010000179.1 GCA_029571905.1 Acidobacteriota bacterium
ATAGCTGGCCAGGGTTGTTGGTTTGGTAGTTTTTTAGGTGTTCTTGGCTATCTGTCAGCATATCCCTGATAGTTTCCTCCTCCTTATTAATAAAGTCCAGGTATGGCTTTAGTGGTAATTTTTTTTTCAGGAAGCGCCTGATTCCCTCTATATACATCTTCAGCAACTCGCTTGTGTTGTTTATCTCTACGGTCAGTCTGCGGATCTTATCCTCCTCCCCTGTTCTTTTAATTTTAATATAGGGCGTCGCACTACCTGGGGGCGTTGGTGCCTCCCTGTTATCAGATACCTCCATAACCGATATATTAGCTAGAACATTGTTAAGGACTTTCTCTATTATCTTGTCCCTTTCCTCTTTGTCTACATAGTCCAGTATTACGTTTATAATGTTCTCATATATCTGTCCGGTTGATCTTTGAATAATAAGCTGGAGGACTTCTATATATTGACGTATTAGGTTGTTTCTCATTCCTACTATATGCGCCCTGAACATTAAAAACGCTCTGTTATATATTCGGAGATCCTCCCAGTATTTAACATCTTTCCGCTCTACTATGCTCTTATAGATTTCCTCCTTCTGTTTCTCCGTTAATAGCCGGGGCCTGGTCTTATGCCTTTCGTCCTCTTTCCCTATTAGGGTGTCTGAGTTAAACCGTGCCACGTCCAGGAAGTAGAGCCGGATCTTCTGGCGGATAGTTCCCTCCTGTAGTATTTTGTCTATTTTGCTCTTGTTCATTTGTAGTAATTCTCCCTTTTAATGGTTTCCGATTTGTCCGATCTCCCCCTTTTTTATAGGACTCGGGAAACTCGGGTTATCTCCCCTTATAGGGTGTTAAGTTTGTTAAAAATGCTCCCTTTTATGGGTGTCCAGTTTGTCCAGTTTTTCCCGGCTTTGTCGTGGCTTCTTCACTGCTTCAGCTTTTTTAATAGACCGCACTTTTGCCCTTTTTATAGGGCTTGGAAAACTCGGATTTTTTAGACTGCATTTTCTGCAGTTCTCTTTGTGCTTTCAATCTGTAGGGATAAGAATTCTTATCCTTTTTAGATATAGTAAAGAGGGTAAGCCCTTTTCAGCCTTCTTCAGTTCCAGGGCTGCTTTCAGTTTGTCAGATAGATCCCATTTGCTTTCAGGGCAGACCTGAATCTTCCCCAGAAGGGCTGATATTTGCCTTTTTCTGGCCTTCTTGTCTGCATCTGTCAGGACTTCTTCCGGTATGGCATT
>JAKPXU010000230.1 GCA_029571905.1 Acidobacteriota bacterium
CAAGAGCGGCTATTCTACCATGGCTGATGCTGAAGCTATCGGGCGGCTGATCTCACTCGCCCTGCGCAGCGGAGTTGATCCCAAAGAAGTCATTCTGCAGCTTAAAGGTATCGGCGGCAGTGAGCCGGTCTTTACTGAAGGTGGGCTCGTTCAGTCAATTCCTGATGCAGTGGCCAAAGTGCTGGAGCGCCACCTGGGTGAGGTCAAAGAAAATAAGCGCGACTTTCTTAAGGATACCTGCCCGCTATGCGGAGCAACTCTGCCAGATGAAAAATGCCCGGTCTGTCCGAACTGCGGCTGGACCCGCTGCTCCTGAAAAAGGCCCAGGCGGTCAGAGAAGAGAGCAATCTAATTTTATTATCCGGCCGGCCACAAGCGACAAACCACCAGGAGAAAGACGATTCCCTTAAGAAGGGCCCACAATCAGGAGTTTCTTGTTGGGAAGATGGCCGCCGCTAAGAGGAAAGACAGTTTAATGTTTGGCCCTCTGGAGCAACTTGAACGAGTTGCCAGTCTTATTTGGTAGCTATTCTTATCCAGCGGATCTGCTGGAGCTTCTCTCTCTCGATTTGAATTACCTCAGGTGCTTCGCCAGCTTGAGCTTTTTCCATTTCTACATGGAGTGTTTGAGGCTCAAGAATAGAGCTAGAAGCCCGGTTACGGTCCAGGTTTGAGCCTACTATCCAGCTTATGAGGCCTCCAGCCGCGAAAGAAGCCATGCCCCGGCCCATTTCACCAAGTTCCTCAAACTTTCCAGTAGCCCCTCGCCAGATTAAATAAATAGGAGTCCCTATGACCACCCCACCGACAGGTATAAGCCAGAGATTACTCAGCATTGTTTCAACCATTGGTGGCCGCCTTTGAGTAATCTTAATCTCAACCGGACGGTAGCCCTCCGCCTCAAAACGAACTGTATAAACACTCGTGGGATCCAGTTTAAGGTTGATCGGCGTTTTCCCGACTAACCTCCCGTCAACCAGAACATTTACGCCCATCGGTTGACTGGTAGCTGGAATATTTTGAAATAAATTTTGATTGATACTGCAACAGCTCCAGAGGCTGATCGTGACCAGGATAAAAGCAGTCACGGCCCGGAAACAATGTCGGCAGGCCATTTCCGCCCTCCTTTTTCAGACACCTATGTATTTACAATAACCTATCATCTCGAAGATATCAACTAATGATTTTCCTCTTCAGTAACCACAATCATTCGCCTCTATTATTTAGCATCTATCCGGCTGAAGAGCCCAGGCTTTTGGCTGTAACTATTACCAGACGACACCGTAGTCTTCGCCATAATTGCTGGAACCTCCCCAGAAGGTTCCATGTTGCCAATCAAAATAGATAGCATTAATCGGCCCGGAGGTATATCTTTTAACCGAAATCTTATAGCCCATCTTACCCAGCGTTTCTCTGATT
>JAKPXU010000226.1 GCA_029571905.1 Acidobacteriota bacterium
CAGCCCTGACCAGATTGAATTCACTGCTTAAAAGGCGTGCCTCTTCTTCATTGGCAAACAGAATGTCTACTTTCTGGATCGCCTGAAAAAGAGCTTCTGGCTTGGTCTCGATCCAGTAACGAATGGTGTCCATCGCTACCAGTTCGGCTCCCTTCATTTGAGACAGAATAAAATTGTGGCTGTCCGGATCAAGATTGGAAAGAAAAATGATATCTGCCCGCCGATAACTTTCCGGGATAACTGGCTGGAAGTCCTGCCAGACATTGAGTTCAGTCTTAAGGGTTGTTCGCTGGTTGGGATCAGAAGCATACAGACCGTGCCAGGCCAGAGTTTTGCCTCTTTTTATTTTCAGCCCGGCTAAATCAATGTTTCTTGAACGTAAAAGAGCCAGAATTGACCGCGGAAAATCCTGACCGACTATCGACACCAACCCCGGTCTGGTAAAATAACTGGCAGCCACAGAGGCATAAGTGCCGGAACCTCCCGGAATTCGGTCTCTTCGGCCAGCCGGTGTTTCGATCGTATCAAAGGCTACTGAACCAACAATGACCAGATTCAAAGCTGGCCTCGTTTATAGATATTTGCCGATGAGTGGCCACAAATTTTTCACTGTCTGAGGATCTCTGGCCTGAGGGGCGGTGATGATGGTATTTTTAAGGCCTTCCTGGCAATCACACTTTTCACCTTCCAGCCGATTAATCGAGCCCAATGCTTTTTTGATGATATTCTTGGCATTAGCAATGTTAGCCTGGAGATTGGCCAGAACCAGTTCAACAGTCACCGACTCTTCCTGGCTTTTCCAGACATCATAATCGGTGACCAGATTCAACGTCACATAACACATTTCCGCTTCCCGGGCCAGTCTGGCTTCAGTAGCGGCAGTCATACCTATAACATCGGCTCCAAACTGGCGATAAACCCTGGACTCAGCAATGGTAGAAAAGGCTGGTCCCTCAATGCAGACATAAGTTCCTGCTGGATGAACGGCAAGATCAAGCTCTTTAGCCACATTGTAAACATGTCTGGATAAAACCGGGCAGACCGGATGGGCCAGGCTGATATGAGCCACCAGACCCTGCCCAAAAAATGTATTGGGACGTCTCGTCCGGTCAAAAAACTGATCAGCCAGAACAATATCCCTTGGCTTTATTTCTTCCTTAAGTGAGCCAACAGAGTTTACCGAAATAATTCTTTTAACTCCCAGCAATTTGAAACCAAAGAAATTCGCCCGGTAATTGACTTCAGACGGCATAAAACGATGTCCCCGCCCGTGACGGCTTAAGAAAGCCACTGTCAGCCCTTCCAGCTCGCCGACGATATAACTATCAGATGGCGGTCCAAAGGGAGTTTCTAAAGAAATTTCGCGAGCCTGGCGCAAGCCATCAATCTGATAAAGCCCGGTCCCGCCCAGAATGCCAATGTTGACTTCAGGTAATTCTTTCTGATTCATCTTTAGCTACCTCTTAAGGCTAATCTATACTATTTATGCCCTTATTCAGTCAAGATATTTTGATTTTTTTGTAACAAAAGGCTATGCTGTTATCAATATTTTAAGGGTAATAAATTATGAAATATGTTTACTTCGACTGCTCTAGCGGGGCCAGCGGCGATATGGTCCTGGCGTCTCTCCTTTCTCTTGGGGTCCCGGTCGAAGAATTCCAGCAGGCCATCCAGGGATTGAAGCTCCCGGTTGAAATCAAGGTGAGCAGAGGAAAATCGCACGGTCTGGTCGGCACCAGAGTTGAGGTCTTAACTTCTGGCCAGTCATCACCTCGAAATTTTGAGGAGGTCAGTAAGGTTATCAACCGCTCTAAACTGGAAGCAGAAGTAAAGGACAAGGCCAATCAGATTTTTCGGCGCCTGTTTCAGGCCGAAAGCCGGGTTCATGGCCTGGGTTTTGCCCGAACTCATCTGCACGAGGCTGCAGCCGATGATGCTCTGGTGGATATTACAGGTAGCTGCTGGCTGCTCCAACGCCTGGAGGTTGACCGTGTTTATTTTTCCCCGGTCAATCTCGGCAGTGGTTTTATCAGAGCCAGCCATGGCCAGTTACCGGTGCCTGCACCAGCTGTGGCCGAACTGATGAAAGGTTATCCGGTTTACAGCAGCGACGAGCAGACCGAACTTCTGACCCCAACTGGGGCAGCCATCCTGACCACTCTTGGAGAGTGCTGGACAGAATGGCCACAGCTCATTTACGATCGGGTTGGTCATGGTCTTGGCCAGAAAAAACTTCAAAAACAGCCTAATGTACTTCGTTCCTTTTATGGCGAGCTAAATTCATCAAAACTGCCCGCTCCTGTCTTTCAGATAGAAGCGACTATCGATGACTCTTCGCCTCAAATTCTCGGCCACTTTCTGGATAAAGCACTTAGTTCGGGAGCACTCGAAGCTTATCTCACGCCAGTGGTCATGAAAAAAAGCCGCCCGGGAACAAAATTGACCATCCTGGTTGAGGCTGATAAAATAGAAACCCTGATTGAGGCTGTTTTTCGGGAAACGACGACCATCGGACTTAGATATTTTCCTGTGGCCCGCAGGATTTTACAGAGAAAAATAACCGAAGTGAGGCTTGGCTCTCATCGAATCAGAATTAAAGAGGCTTTCCTGGGAAAAGAAAAAATAAACATTCAGCCTGAATATGAGGATTGCCGGAGGGCAGCCGAAGCCCTGAACCTGCCGCTCAAGAAGGTTATGCTGCTGTCTTTAGAAAAAATCAAAAAGAGAGGTAGCCATGACAACCAGCAAAATAAATAAATCAAGAAAAAATATGGATCAGAAAAAAATAGAAGAAGCAGTTTATCTTTTGCTCGAAGGTATTGGTGAAGATCCTGACCGGCCAGGTCTTCGTGGAACTCCCGGTCGGGTGGCCAGAATGCTTGATGATATTCTTGGCGGCCTTAAAATTGATCCAGCGGAAGATCTGGAAGTTTTCCAGGACGAAAGACATGATGAAATGGTCCTTATCAGGAATATTCCCCTTTACTCGGTATGCGAGCACCATCTCCTGCCCTTCGCCGGCGTAGCTCATGTCGCCTACATTCCAAAAGAAGGAAGAATTGTTGGACTGAGCAAAATTGCCCGGCTGGTTGATATTCTGGCCAGAAGACTTCAGGTTCAGGAAAGGCTGACCAAACAAATCGCCGACACCCTGAATGCCATCCTTAACCCACTGGGAGTAATGGTGGTCATTGAAGCCGAACATCTTTGTATGTCAATGAGAGGCGTTAAAAAGCCCAAAGCGATAACTGTGACTTCCGCTGTCCGTGGTTCATTCCGCAATAATCCAGCTACCCGGACAGAAGCCATGATGCTCATCAGAGGAGGACTGCCAGGTGGAAGAGAAAGCTAAGAATACATTCTACGTTACCACTCCTATTTATTATGTTAATGATGTGCCACACATCGGCCACGCCTATACCACCATCATCGCCGATGCGCTGGCCCGTTATCAACGGCTAAAAGGGAAAAAAGTGTTTTTCCTGACCGGCACCGACGAGCACGGGCAGAAAATAGAAAAGAGCGCAGCCGAGAAAGGTCTGTCGCCTCAGGAGCTGGCCGATCAAGTGGTGGTCCGCTTTAAAGACCTGTGGCAAAAGCTGAACATTTCTTATGATTATTTCATCAGGACAACAGAAAGATTTCATGAGCAAGGGGTTCAGAAAATATTTAAAAAGCTGCTTGATAAAGGCGATATCTATAAGGGCACTTATCAGGGCTGGTACTGTGTGTCGGAGGAAAACTTTATCTCAGAAGATGTGCCGCTGGAAGCAGACGGATGTAAGATCTGCCCGGATTGTGGCCGAAAGGCTGGTCTTTTAGAGGAAGAAAGCTATTTTTTTCGTTTATCGGCTTATCAGCAGCCACTCTTAGATTTCTACCAGTCGCATCCACGTTTTGTCCGACCGGCCGGTCGGATGAATGAGGTGGTCAGCTTTGTCCGCCAGGGGCTGAAAGACCTCAGTATTACCAGAACCTCAGTCAGCTGGGGCATACCTGTTCCAGGCGATCCGAAGCACACCATTTATGTCTGGTTTGACGCCCTTCATAATTATGTAACCGCTGTTGGCTACGATTGGAATCCAGAACTTTTTAACACTTTCTGGCCAGCTGATGTTCATCTTATCGGAAAAGATATTCTGCGTTTTCATGCTATTTTCTGGCCGGCTTTTTTGATGGCAGCCGGCTTTGAACTCCCGGCGACGGTTTTCAGCCATGGCTGGTGGCTCAAAGATGAAGCCAAGATGTCTAAATCCAGAGGCAATGTTCTTGACCCCTATTTTATCCTGAATAAAGTTGGGCCTGATGCTCTTAGATACTTTCTGCTGAGGGAAATTCCTATCGGCCAGGATGGCAGTTTTTCTCATCAGGGTTTTGTCCACCGGATAAACTCAGATCTGGCCAATGATCTGGGTAATCTAGTTCAGAGAACTTTGACCATGGCAGTCAACTATTTTGATGGACAGCTCCCTTCTCTGGCCGAAGAAACTGAAGCCGACCGGGAACTGGCCAGGCAGTTTGAAGATACTAAAAATAAGGTCTATGACCTCTATGATGACCATGCCCTGAACCGAGCTCTGGAAGAAGTCTGGTTTTTCCTTAATAT
>JAKPXU010000014.1 GCA_029571905.1 Acidobacteriota bacterium
AGAGAAGGAGTCCCAAGCATTATTAATCCTTTTGACACTTATGCCATTGAAGAAGCTTTACGAATTAGAGAAAAATTTGGCGGTAAGGTAACGGTCATAACCATGGGCCCTTCTCAGGCCCTCAGTGCTCTAAAAGAGGCCATCGCCATGGGGGCTGATGAAGCTATTCTGTTAAATGACAGGGAATTCGCCGGTGCTGATACCTGGGCAACGGCTTATACTCTCTCGAGAGCGATAAAGAAAATTGGCGAATTTGATTTGATTTTCTGTGGACGACAGGCGATTGATGGTGATACAGGTCAAACCGGGCCGGGGATAGCTACTCAGCTCCAGATAAGCCAGTTGACTTATGTTTGTCGGGTGGCCAGCCTCGATTTTGATAATAAGACAATTGAAGTGGAAAGACTGGTGGAAGAGGGCCGAGAGGTGGTCAAATCTACTCTGCCCTGTTTAATTACTGTCGTCAAAGATATCAACCAACCAAGATACCCGACAATTCTCGGTATCAGACGCTCTCAAAAGGTTCAAATCCCGGTCTGGACCTCGAAGGATTTGGATGTTAACCCTGATTTAATCGGATTAAAAGGTTCACCGACGCGAGTGGTGAAAATTTCGACGCCGCCACCGCGGGCCGGCGAGTGTCAGATAATTGAAGGGGAATCAGCCGAACAACAGGCTGAGATACTGGCTGAAAAATTGCTGGCTGAAAAAATTATTATCTGAGGAGAAAGAAGAATGTCCTTATTGGAGATAAATAGAGAAACTTGCACAGGCTGTGGAGCGTGCCTCCAGGTTTGTCCTTTCGGAGCCCTGAGTCTCGATAGTGAAAACATAGCTATTGTAAGTGAGGCCTGCACAGGTTGTGGTGCCTGTTTGCCCGAGTGTCCGGTCGAAGCTTTGAGTTTGCCGGAGGTAGAGAAAAAGGAACAGATCCCAACAGATGAATACAGCGGAGTCTGGGTATGGGTTGAACAATATAATCATCAGGCGGGGTCTATTTCCTGGGAAATGATGGGTGAAGGAAGAAAATTGGCTGATAGAAGAGGAACAACACTGTCGGCCTGTGTCCTTGGATATCAAGCAGAGCCAATTGCCAGACAGGCTATTGCCTATGGGGCAGACAGAGTTTTCCTGGTAGATGATCCAACTCTAGAGGTTTACCGGACTGATCCCTATGCCCGTATTCTGGTGGAGCTTGTTAAGAAATACAAACCAGAGATCTTCCTCCTCGGTGCCAGTACCAGGGGCAGAGATCTGGCCGGAGCAGTGGCTACATACATCTATACCGGACTGACAGCCGACTGTACCGGTCTGGAAATTGAAGAAGGGACCAATCTTTTGCTGCAGATCCGTCCAGCCTTTGGTGGAAATATAATGGCGACCATTAAATGCCCTGATAACCGACCGCAAATGGCCACAGTCAGACATCATGTTTTCGAGATGCCAGTACCCGACGAGTCACGAGAAGGACAGATTATCCGGGAAACGCCTGTTTTGCCCGAAGACAGAATAGCCAGCAAGGTTCTTGACCTCATAGTTGAAAAGAACGAGGTTAACCTGGCCGATGCCAAGATTATCGTTTCCGGCGGGCGGGGCTTAAAGGGGCCAGAGGGATTTGCTATTTTACATGAGCTGGCCGATGTCCTGGGGGGTGCAGTTGGCGCGTCCAGAGCGGCGGTTGATGCCGGCTGGATTTCTTATGCTCATCAGGTCGGACAAACAGGAAGAACAGTCAGGCCTGATCTCTACATCGCCTGCGGCATCAGCGGTGCTATTCAGCATCAGGCCGGGATGAGAACCAGCAAGGTTATCGTAGCCATTAATAAGGACCCGGAGGCCCCTATTTTCCAGATTGCCGATTATGGGATTGTCGGAGATTTATTTACCGTTGTTCCGGCCCTAACCAGAGCCCTCAAGAGGCGCTTGAATAAGACTTGAAAGAAAGATTGATAGAAAAATAAATATAGAGAAAAAAAGCAGTCTTTTTAATTAGTTTTGGTTTTCCCAGAGAGTGTAAACATCCGGTTCCTGAGCTGGAAGGCAAAAGGCCAGCGATATTCCTTGACTTTGACTGGGGCAGTTAATTAGACTGAACATGTCCCGAGTTGAACATTTCCCTAAAAGAACCAAGGCTATGGTTGTCGGCCTGTCAGCTAAAAAGGAGAGCGGCCTGAAAAAATGGGACCAGGTATTTCAAAGTCAAAAGCGCTGATAAATCTTTAGCCTTTCAGGAGGAGGTTTAAATGAATATCAGGCAGGAAAGAGGGCTGTGGTTCAGTCTAATTTTTATTCTGGTCCTGATTTTTATTTCTTTGCTACTTTACTTACTTTTATCTCCTTTGAGCAAAGCCGACACAGCCAGAATTGTCTGGAATGACCATGATGGCAATGGACAGGATTCGCTTGGTGACACCATAGAAATTTCTAACAGTTTGATTTATCTCCGGCTTGATTATGTTGATGTCTGGCAGGGGCACGAAGCTTTAAATCCTTTTGAAACGCCTCCTGAAAAACGTGACCTTGATCCCCGCTGGAACGGTTATTACCTGCAAGAGCTACGCTACCGAAATGAAATCTGTTACCGTTACCTGGGCTGGGAAAAGGCCAGAGAGATCTATCCAACTCTCAGCTCAAACGACGTTATCGGGCTGGTAGGTCAGCCAGAAAATTATCCCGATAATCCCTTTCTGTCTATGTGGAATGCTAAAGAATCGGAAACAACCCCATCCTATAAATGGTATGTCTATTTTGAACGGCATGAGTTACAGGAAGAAAAGGGCCAGGGGCAGGTGCTGGTGCTCATAGCTGATAAGGGAGGAAGGCTTAGTCATCAGCTGCATATCAGTTTGAAAGGAAAACAGATATTTTTTGACCACAGGGTGATAAATAAGAGCCGGGAGGAAATTGAGCACATAAATTTACTCACTTTGCCAGCCAATAGAATTATTGATACGAATTTTGGACCAAAAGAACTCTTGTCTTGCCGAAAGATTGAGCCACTGGGGTTTTCTGACCATTTTACTTTTACTGTTGACGGCGATGGTCTGGCTGGTTCCGGGATGCTGCCCTGGAAAATCAAACGCGATACAAAAAGTAACTATTTCACCGGAGGCTGGTGGCTTCTTCATCAGCATGGCCTTTTTGTCTGGAAAACGGCCAGGATAAAGCCCCAGCAAGAAGCCAGGTTTAATCTGACAGCTACTTTTTCCAACGAGGATATTTACTCCCGCTACCAGAGCTATCTAAAGAAAAATGGAATTACCTTTGAAAAAATAAAGCCTCAAGAAGTTGAAGACTATCTGGTCCAAAACGTTCCCAGAACCATTACCAGAGAGGGCTGGGTCTATCATGCCTATGAATGGCCGACTCATGACTGGCACAATGAAATGACCGGCAAAGCCTTCATGACGATGTTCTATGCGACTGGTGATAAAACCTGGCTGGACTATACCATTAGAGCTAATCGCTTTTATCTGGAGAAGATGCGCTGGAATTCGCCCGAGCACCCTTTTTATGGCTATTTTATGGATCAAACCGTTGAAGGAAAACAGCGACAGTGTTTTCTCTGGTCTCAACCCTATAATGTTGAATCGCTGCTGGCTGAATATCCACTAACCGGTGACGAGGTGGTTAAAGAGGCTTTGCTACTGAACTTTGAAAAAGTATATTCAGGTCTGATGTGGAATGACCAGGCTGGCCGTTGGTACTGGCGGGGTGTGGTTGATCCTCAAACCAGGCCACCCAGGCTAATCTGGAAAGATGATCTGAATACTTTTGATGCCTGCGAGTTCGGTCTTGATGTTATGCTCAATGCCTATGCTTTTACCGGTGACAAAAAATATTTAGACCGGGCGGTTGAGGCCATGAATAATCAGCTTCAGGTTCTGGACAATTATGGCTTGTTGCTGGAGGATCATGCTGGCGAACCATCGGTTAATGTCTATGCTTTTGCCGCTAAAGAGCTCTACCGCCTTTTTGATTATACTGGCCAGGAGAAATGGCAGGAAGACGCCTCGAAAATTCTTGATGCCATGTTAATGTCCTTTATCCACATGGATAAATATCAGGGAGAAGACAGCTGGCTTAAAGGGGGAGTAGCCAGAAAAGATGGCGATTGGACAGGCCAGTTCGGCGAACCGACTACAGGTACCGATTCCTCAGTGGCAACTGCTCCTACCTATATTCCCTGGATCATGGAAGCTCTCGTTGCTGGCTACAAGCACACCGGGAAACAGATGTATCTTGATTACATCCATCAGCTCTTATGGCATTCACTGGAAGCTAATAAAAAAATGAAGGAAGCAACCGGTGGCAAATATGAATTTTGCGGTCATTTCAATACCTACAAGAGACAGTTTTATGAAGATGATGATGGTCTGGTTATTGTTTCTAACCTGTATGAAATGCCTTATCTAAAGGTTTTTGAACAGGGAATAAGGGTAGAACATTTTGATCTTCAAGAAATTTCAGACAGCAACAGCCAGATAAGGATCATCAACCCGACAGGTGCGTCCTGGCCCGCAGTTGTTCACTTGCCGGCTGACTGGCAAAAACTGGAAGTCGTCAGACTCGGCCAGATAAACAGTTATTTTACCGGCGGTAAAAATGCTGTCTCTGGTCCTGTTGAATTTACCTTAGAAAATAAGGAAGCTACCTTTGCCACCGAACCATATTCTGTTTATCTGATAAAAAAGCTTTAAGACATTTTTAGATTCAGATCCCCAGGTAAGTATAACTGAGGACGTAAAGAGCTTCATAAAGAGCTGAGCAGGCCGTAAGGGCTACAGCTGTCTCAATTACGTTAAGGTCAGCGGTAATGGTGCGGGCGATACATGCTTCGAGAATCGGGCGGTAGGGATCAACGGCGGCACCAGCCTCTCCCAGGGCCGGATCAAACAAGAAAAAGGAAACAGTCAGGATTAATAAAAGCAAAGTAACCAAACCTTTTTTCATATGCATTTTTAATCTTCTTTCGCCCTGATTCATTGCAGTTTTCATGCCAGAAATATAATAAAAGGATCGAGTCTGGTTTTTCTATTTGAAAATGGCCGTTAATCTATTCGAGCCAGGAGGCATTTTAGCCAAAAATATCTAAGCACTCATGATGTATGAAGGGCTATTGCAAACAATATTTTCCCCTCAAAAAGATATTGAAAACTACTTTTTACCTCCTGGACTATTTGATTATAGCTTCTATCTCTCAGCCATCATAATTACCTGAGCAAAAATCATGGAAATAAAAAAACAACCCCGGGTTTAACACTAAACGAATTGCTTTTATGTAGAAAGCAGGTTTACTCGATGAATCTGATCTCTTTAATAGCTTTAACAGCCCGGTCAGAGAAAAAATCGCCTATCGAGAAGAGAGAAAAACGTCCTCCATTCTCCTGGCCTCGATCGTAGATGATAGTCTCCTCATTATCATTTCTGTTAAATATTTCTGAAGCTGTATAGACTGCCCGGTAACCATCGTCTCCTATAATGACCAGATGAGCGGTTCTATAATCTATCGGCTGATGGCTAAGGTATTTTTCAAGCAGAAGCCGTAAGGGAACGCCTTGAAAATAATTGACCCCGTGAAAGCCCTGACCGCGCCCAAAAAAGACGGCCGGTAGATTTAAAATCAGCAGATTGGGAGGCAATTTGTCCAGACTGCCCTTTTCTTCACCTTTGATATAAATTTTTATCTGGGGGGAATACAAAGGCTTTTTGCCTTTTTCTGTGGCCATAGCCAGCGGGAAAGATTTGACGGTGATTTTAACCGGGCTATCCAGATTGCGCTCAGAAAAAAGGTCATTAGCGGCCACAATTTTAGGATTGGCCGGGAGTGGCCAGGTCTCACCAGTGGAAGAGGGTATGATTGGAGCCACTTTCACCCCGATTATCTGGCGGTGAAGAACCGTCGGATAAAATACTTCACCCCAGCTGAAAATCACTTTTTCGCCTTTTTTATTTTCTACTATGATCATCAAATCAATAGGCGAGCTGAACTGGTCTTTATTTTTTTTGGCCAGGATTTGATCCTTGAGGATATCAAACAGAGAATAACCCTGGTACACATAGGCGCCGATAAATTTTGTCTGAGTACCATTTAAAATGGCTTCCCGGACCATAACCTGGTGGAGAGGCAGGCCTTTAAGCTGAAACCTACCTGGAGAGGTTACTTCACCAGCGATTTCAATACTATCAAGCGGTAGTTCTTTGAACGGTACATTGTCGTAGAAATCGTTATTCTCAGCCGGTTTTATATTTTGAGCAGCAGCTGGCGAGGAAAGGCCAAATCCCACAAGGATCAGAACAATCAGGATAGATATCTTATTGTGACGTTTTTTCATTCAGTTCCTCCTAATCTCTTATTTATTCAGTCTGCTGGGCCAACTCTGAATGTAAATCCTGCTTCCAGCCGTCGACAGACGCAGGGATAACCAGGCTCGGTGTAATAAGCTTTATTAAACAGGTTTTCTACTTTAAAAAACAGTGATCCACCTCTTAAATATTTTTCAAAGGACAGATTGGCTACTGTATAGCCGGGAACAGAAACTGAATTTGAGCTGATCAAAATTTCTGACCTGGAAGTCATTAATACCCAGAGGGTTAAACTAAAGTTTTCAGGCAGGAGATAACTGGCCAGGAAACTGGCTTCAGACTCAGGAACGAGATCAAGGGGTCGGTTATCAGTCAGGTTTTTAGCATCCAGGTAAGTATAATTAACCTGGAAATTAAAATTCTTCAGGCTTTTAGAGACATGAGCTTCAAGACCTCTAATCCGGGCCTCGCCGACATTAATATATAATTTTGTTCCATTGGGCTGGCGGATAACGTAAATCAGGTCTTTGTAGTCAGATGTGAAACCGGTCAAACTGCCATTTAACCAGCCAGAATAATCGGCTCCGAGCTCGAAAGAGGTACCGACTTCGTCTTTAAGATCAGGATTGCCACTGGTCGTGCTATAAAGTGAACGCATCGAGGGAAAGCGTGATTTCCGAGAGAAAGAGAAGTGAAGATTGGCCTCATCGGTGACTTTAAATTTTAGACCGGCGATGGGGTTAACGGAACTACTTTTTTTGCCTTCCTGTTTTTTTAAATAATCAAAGCTCAGTCCACCAATTAAACTCAATCTGGAAGTCACCCGCCACTCGTCTTCAATTCCTGCTGAATAGACATGGTGTTTGTATAATTCCCAGGGGGAAGTGGCCGAACCTTGCTGTTCAACATGCTCATAGCGACCATTCAAACTGAAGCGTAAATCGTTGTTTTTGGCCAGAGGTATCGCCCCCAGGATGAAAGCTCCTGTTTCATAATTATCATAGATAGATTCCCAATCGAGAGCGGTCATAGAGGAATCAGTGTAAGCATCAAGAACATTATAGAATTTCACATAATAGGTTCTTATCTTGATTGTTCCGGTCTTAAACAGAGGAAAAGTTCCGCCCAGACCCAACACTGTTCTTTCCCAGTCCTTAAAGCGCCAGTAGCGAGGAGAATAATATGCGGTCGCAGGCGGAATACCATAGGAAGAACCATAATAAGAAGCCTGTAATAGTATTTCGCTTTTCTGGGTAGGATAAAAATAAAATTTGCCGTTAAAAAAGTCGTTTCTATAGTCTGAATTGGGAAGAAGAAGATCTGTATCAGATTGGCGGTATTTATAACCCTGTGATTCGTTGTGAAGAGCTGATAACTTAAAGGCAAATTTTGGACTATAAAAAGTGCCTGTGCCGGAAAAATCGAAGGTGGAATTCTGGCCGAAGCGGGAGTTCAGTTCCAGCCCTGTCTTTTCTGGTCGGCGGGTTAAAACTTCAACAATTCCACCCATAGTATTGGCCCCGTAAAGGATAGAAGAGGAACCCTTGGTGACCTGGATGGTATCAATATCCTCACTGGGAATGGTCTTTAGATCATACATATTGTAATAGGGCTCATAGACTGGTATACCATCAAGTAAGAGCGTGGATTTATCATTATCCAGTCCTCTTATCTTGATATGAGATTCTGACTTAGCTCCCACAGTGACATGGGTTCCGGGGACAAAAGACAGAACTTCAGAGATGTTTTTGGTTTTAAGCAGTTGAATGGTCTGCGGTTCGATGGTAGAAACAGTAGCCAG
>JAKPXU010000024.1 GCA_029571905.1 Acidobacteriota bacterium
CCTGGTATGGGAAAGACATTCTTTCCGTCAGGCAATTTACCAGGCCGGACCTCGAATATATCTTCAGCGTCGCCCACGAAATGCGGGTTATGGTGGAGAGAATTGGCACTTTTGATTTACTCAAGGGGAAAATTCTGGCCAATTTATTTTATGAGCCCTCGACCAGAACTTTTTCTTCCTTTATGGCTGCCATGCAGCGGCTAGGAGGGGCCGTCATCCCGATAAGCGAGGTGCGTTATTCATCGGTGGCCAAAGGGGAGAGCCTCCCCGACACAGTGCGCACCCTGGCTGCCTACGCTGATGTGATTGTTATCAGACACCCTGAGGTTGGTTCGGCTGCCATGGCTGCCCGCTATGCCGGCAAACCGGTGATCAATGCTGGGGATGGCATTGGTGAGCATCCCACTCAGGCCCTCCTTGACGTCTTTACCATTAGAGAGGAACTTGGTCATCTGGATAACCTGACTGTGACCATGCTTGGTGATCTCAAATATGGCCGAACGGTCCATTCTCTGGCTCGCCTGCTGACCAGGTTTGAAAACATCAAGCTCCATTATGTTTCACCAGACGTCCTGCGCATGCCGCCCGATGTCATTGAAGAGGTGACTGAAAAGGGTTTACCTCAAGAAGAACACCAGACTATGGAAGGCGTTTTGCCAGAAACCGATGTTCTCTATGTCACCCGTGTTCAAAGAGAAAGATTTGAAAATCTTGAAGAGTATGAGAAGGTAAAAGATGCCTATGTCGTCACGCCAAAAACGCTGGAAGAAGCCAAAGAGCGGATGATCATCATGCACCCGCTGCCCCGCCTCAATGAGATTTCCATGGAGGTTGATAAAGACCCCAGAGCAGCTTATTTCCGTCAGATGGAATACGGGCTGTATGTCAGAATGGCTCTCCTGGCCATGGTGCTGGGCAAAGCCTGAAAAAGTTTCCTGGCAATTCTGTCAGCCGGCTGGCTGCCTATTCGAGATAATAACCAATGGCCGCATAGCTAACCCAGTGGCGCAGAGAAAAAGGAGCCGTTGTCCCCAGACCAATTTTTCTAAGAGGTAGGGCACCCTCACTGTAGCTATCAGAATAGCGAATAAGTTCTCCTTTTAGTTTCCTACCGGTCGTCTCTTCGATAATTTTTTCTGTAGTTAACAACCCGAAAGGAATCGAATATTTTCCACACCAGTAGGAGTTTTTATAATCCAGATAGGTTTTACCCCAGAACTCGCCTGTCAGATCGGCTATCTTCTGTTCATCAATAATTCCTGTCATGTAGCTGTCGATAAGTTTTTCGTCAAAGACACGAGCCTTTTCCCAGGCTGCCTGTCCTTCACCAAAAGCCAGATTATTGAAATCCTTTCCGTAATGGTTGCCATCGGCTGAAATCAGAAAGAAGATATCCCGACCGGCAACGAGCTTTTTCTCCTTCATATAATTAGCGATCACCCTGGCCAGCTCGATAGTTATTTCTTTCATTCTATCGAGCGGCATAGGTGCTACCATGATGGGAGTAATTTTGACTTCCGGATTGAAATATTGAAGGAATGGTAACAGGGCTTCAATTGAGTGTTCAAGCTGGTGAGCGTGGCTGTTAACGACAAAATAGGCAGGCTTCAAATTCTTTTTAATATGTTCACGCAGCGGCGAGACATGGATTGGCTTTAAAACTCCCGGCCATAAATCATAATCATCGAGAATTAAGACACTGTCGAGCCCTTTAACTTCCTGATGAACCGTCCCATGGGTGACACCGAAAATAACCACTTCTTTTGTTCTGATCGACTTGAAAAGTGGGTAGTAAAGACGTCCCGCCAGAAGATAATCGTCATGAGGCGAAATGGCCGCGACCAGCTTATCACTCTGAAAAATTTCTTGTTCAGTAGCAGCCAGATAGTCAACCAGTATTTTCATGCTGTCAGCCTTCCAGCCAAAACCGACATCATCGCGGACAGGTCTTATCTGACAGGTAGCTTTTTGCTCGGTCTCTAAAGCTTTTAGCCAGGTTGGAGACTCGGCCAGACCGACGACGGCCAGTGCAACCAGCAAAAAGAAAAAGATTTTTCCCGATGGCCAGCTGAGGCTGTCCTTCTTGTTCTTTTTCTGGCTCATGGTCCTTTTCCCTTTCTGGACGCAGCCTTTTTATCTGTTAAACGCGAATCAGAGCAGGCTTTTGTCCGTTAAAATTGTGTCACTCGTCTATTTTATAGCACAGCCTGCTCATTTCTTACAGATCTTAAGGAGTCGAACTTTCCTTTCAGCCGCCTCTGACTGACCCCAAAAAAATATTTTTCTGTCGCTATAACTTGTTTTCAATTATATGCTATAATACCACTTCGATTATAAAGGTAGAGGGCACGGGCCCTTATCGGCATACTCCTCTCCTTTATAACGTAAACTTTAAAAGGAGAGTAGAGTATGAACATCTACGCAGGAAATCTTTCCAGAGACCTGACCGAAAGCGAACTGAAGGAAGCCTTCGAAGCTTTTGGTGTGGTCAGCAGCGTTTCCATCATCAAGGATCGCTACACCGGTGAATCACGAGGCTTCGGCTTCGTCGAGATGCCCAATCAGGAAGAAGCTCAGGCTGCTATCAATGGCCTGAACGGCAAAAACCTGAAGGGCCGCACCGCCACCGTCAATGAAGCCAGACCGCGGCAGGACAAACCCCGCTCCGGTTTTGGTGGAGGACGCGGACGGAGCTCCGCTGGTGGCCGTCGCTATTAATTGAATCTGAAGATAAGTTAGTAGCTTAAACCGAAAGAAAGAGCCAGGTATTGAGCCCTGGTTCTGGCCAGAACCAGATTCTGGTTTGAGCCAGAAAGGGTGAGATTCCTGGCTTTTTTTATGTCTGGAAGATAATTATAGATGTTTTTATAGTAAGTAAAAGGGAATTTATTTTATTAAAGCCTGACGGAATTTTTCCGGGTCGAAGACCTGGAGGTATTTGACGATATTGGTGTAAGTGTTGTTAAAGCCAAAACCGCCTTGCTGCATTTCGCGAATAGCTTCCTCTTTTGACCAGTTTTGAATAACGATGCGGTAGACAGCCACAAAAAGTCCTGTTCGGTCAGCACCATAATGGCAGTGGACCAGGTATGGTCCGTCTTCCGGGTTGCTGACAATTTTAAGAAATTTCAGGAGATCTTCTTCTTTGACCTGGCTGGCCTTGGAAGGGAGGGGAAAGTATTTTAAATTCGTTCCGGCCATATATTTCTGGTCATACTTCCCGCCACGAAGATCAATAACCGATTTAACGCCAAATTTTTCCAGCTCTTTGAAACCCTCGGCTGTGGGCTGAGCGCTCCGGTAGAGTTCCTCGCTTACCTGATAAAGGTTTGGTACACCGGCCAGCTTGATAGGTTTAGCCCAGTGGTCGGGGCGCGGAGGTTTGTTCTGACAGGCTGGCGAACTGGCCAGGAAGAAACTGGCTGCCAGCAGCAAAAGCAGTAAAGGCTGGAGCCGGCGCCTGTTCTTTATATAAAAAGCTGTCATCTTCGCTTTCCTTTTTGCCTTTACATTATAGGATAAAAGTTAGTCCGTCAATTTATTTCTATTCTTTCTTATACTCAGGTTGAGTAGTTCAAAAAGCATCTTAACTGAACTGCCGAGAAGCTTGACCCGCGAGTTCGGTGAATTAATCCAGATGACTGGAACTTCAGCCACTTTGTATCCAAGCTGCCGGGCGAGGAGCAGTACTTCCACGTCAAAAGCAAAACCGGTTGTTTTTAACCTGGCAAAAATTTCCCGGGCTGCTTCTTTTTTAAATAACTTAAATCCACACTGAGTATCTTTGAAGTCAGGAAGAATCAGCCACCTGACCAGGCGGTTAAAAAACTTACCCATGGTTTCTCGAAGGAAGCTCTGTCTTTTTCTGATTTCTGAGGTCGGCAGAGCTCTCGAGCCGATAATCAAATCATACTGCCTGGTGGCCAGCGGCCAGAATTTTTCCAGCTCCTCGATTGGCGTTGACAGGTCAGCGTCGGTGAACAGAATCAGTTCACCTCTGGCCTCGAGGATCCCTTCTTTAACCGCCGCTCCTTTGCCTCTGTTCTTTTTCAGGGAAATGACTTTAGACCATGGCCAGTCAGCCAGCTGGCTTCTGGCCAGGTCGGCTGTCCCATCTTGACTGCCATCATCAACCACTATAAGTTCTGTCAGCCACTTCTGGCTTCGGGCGTAGTCCATGATTTTCTGCAAAGTTGAGGCGATTCTTCTAGCTTCGTTGTAGGCTGGAATTACTATGGATAGAAATATGACCTCCCGGCTTTTGACTGGAGTTTGATCAGTTTTAGCCTGCAGGTTAATTTCTCCTCCACTCATTTTGACCTGGTCAGTTCAAGATTTATTCTCAGTTTCCTTTCCGCCGGGCGGTTCAGGCTTATGGAAAATATTTATTGATGAAAA
>JAKPXU010000036.1 GCA_029571905.1 Acidobacteriota bacterium
ATAAACCCGCTGGTGGCCGCGATAATAGTCAACAAACCAACCCAGGGCATAACTGGCCGGACTTATGTAAGTAGTCGGCGGAGTTCCGGCAATGGGCATATAAGGAAGATGCAGGTCTTCGAGACTGGCTGGAGCCAGAAGTTGTTGTTCTCCGAATTTTCCAGAGTTTAGATGGACAATGACCCAGTTGCTCATCTCGCGGACAGACGAATTTATCGAGCCGGCTGGTCCCATATTGGTCAGCTGGCGGAAGGGGATTTTTTCAATCTGGCCATCACGATAAAGATAGGGCTGGGCATAGTCCTTATCCTGCTGGGAAACCGAGACAGAAAAATTAGTTCTGTTCATGGCCAGTGGTTCAAGGACCAGCTCCCGCACTGAATCTTCCCAGGTTTTTCCGCTTAAAACTTCAAGCAGATAACCTGCCGTTAAAAACATCAAATTGTTATATTGAAACCTTTCCCTGAGATCAGCTGTAAACTGCAGGTAAGCCAGACGCCTGACCAGCTCTTCTCGCGAAGCCCGGTAGTTGTTATACCAGACGAAATCGTGACGTGGCAGGCCGGAGCGGTGGGTGACCAGATCACGCGGCGTAATCCTTTCAGTAATCGCCGGGTCAGATAATTTAAACCAGGGAATATAGTTCCGCACCGGCTCGTCCCAGCTCATCTCGCCGTCATCAGCCAATCTGGCCAGGGCAAAGGTGGTAAAAGCTTTGGTGGTTGAACCTATGGCCAGCAGAGTATCAGGTGTCATCGGCAATTTCTTTTCCACATCACGGAGTCCATAACCTTTAAGAAAGATCGCTTCTTTGTTTTTGACTACGGCCAGGGCCAGGCCGGGAACCTTTAAATCAGCCATAGCTTTATTGATGATCCCGTCGAGAGAAGCCAGAATATTTCTGGCTTTAGCCACTGGATCTTCACTTTTTGTAAGATAAAAAGGAAAAGTCTGACCGGACTGAGTGTACTGCCCGCTAATTTTCTGTCCGCGGTCATCGAGCTGGCCCTTAAAGACTGCATTTCCAGGAACTCCATAAATGGTAAAAGTTATTTCTTTACCAGCCAGAACTATATCAGTCAGTCGCAAATCAATGGCTTTCTGGACGGGAATCGAAATCAGCCCTTCTACTTTTTTGTCCGGTGACAATTTAAAATCGACCAGAATTTCAAGCTTCATCCCGGGAAGTTCAATAGCTCCTTGCCAGTGGCCGGCAAGTTGCTGGCCGGGGTCAGTCTCCTGAGAAAAGAGGCCAGGCAAAGTAGCCTGAAAAAGAATCAAAAACAAAATTAGAATTTTAGTCCTGAGTTTTTCATCTTTCATTTTACTCTCCAGGCAAGCAGCCATTAAATTGATTTCAAACAGTTAGAACTTAATTTATTTCGGGTAGAAATTCAAATGAAAAATCACTGAGAGATGAACTTTTTACCGGTGATTTTCGTCTATCCGTATAGAATGATGAGATTGGCTTTACTGCGAGGAGGAAAGATGTCAGATGAAAATAAAAATTATAGAGTCTGGAAGCTAAGAAGCCTCGGCCTCCTGACGATCATGTTGCTTTTCACCTCTGTCCTGCTGATTAGCTGTGAAGAATTCGTTAATTCGGACTACAGGTTTGAAGAGACTTTTTATAAGACAATTGCTCTTAAAGAAGCTGGCTCTTTTTCGCTCGAAAATATCAATGGCTCAGTAACCGTTACCACCTCACCCTCCAGAGAAGTGGTTATCAAGGCCACAAAGTATGCCAGACGAGACAAAAGCGACCTCGATAAAATCAGAATTGAGGTCATCCAGGGGGAAAGATCAGTCAAAGTTGATACAATTTATGAAAGAAAAAATCTACGGGCAAAAGTTGATTATGATATTACTGTGCCTGAAGGCATCGCTCT
>JAKPXU010000061.1 GCA_029571905.1 Acidobacteriota bacterium
GGCGATATGATCAGGAGGTAAATCGGTAGTCTTATCGACGGGAAATTCGCCGTGGAGGGTTACAGGTGGGTTGTTGACGTGGAGTATAACTTTAAAACCAAGTTGGTGAAGTTGATTAATGATTTTTTCAGGTTGGTTGAAGGTGGCTGGATTGAACTCAAAAGAACCATGGCCTAAGTTCCAACCAGAAGGGCAATAACCTGTTCCCAGATAAATCAGCACATCACAAGGCAATTTCTTTTCTCTAAAAGTAGAAGCCACCTCGGTAATCACCTCAGGACTGGCTAGCGTCCGGTGGCTCTGCATGTAACCAAGGGCCCACCTCGGCGGCATGACCGGTTTTCCAGTGAGGCTATTGTATTCAGCTAGAATTATTTCAGGAGAGGAGGCAGCAATGAGGAATAAATCGAGGGGGAGAGCCTTTTCTTTTGGCCCTGTGGGATTCTGGCTGGGCAGAAAGGCACCCGGGTTTGTTCTCAGGTCAAAGCCTCCGTTATAAGGACGATGAAAGAAAAGTGCCCAGCCATCAGTTCCAATTAAGAAAGGGATAGGGAGGCGAGAACCGTAGATCTGGTATTCGGCGCTTCGATGTCCATTGTCCATGGGATCATATAAACCACGCCTGTCCAGTCCCTTCCCGCCACCTCCCAGACCTAATAAGGGCTTATCTCCAAGAAGGAAATGGACTGCACCGGTAGCTTTATCTATCACCAGTTCTTGAATAATCTTTCCCTGGAAAGTCGAGAGAGTGATAGTCAGAGGTTCAGGCTTTACTTGAATTTTAAGATTATTCCACACGAGATCAGGCACAATTTTTAGATCAGTTTCAATTAAAAGTGGGGCAGGCCAATCCCGACGAACGAGGACCGGGCTGTCATCCAGATGGTCTGAATTATCTTTAGCAGAATAAGGCTGAAGGGTAATACGGAGAGTATAATCACTAACTGGAGTTACGACAAGCTGACAGGCAGTATCTGCCACCTTCAATGTTTGGCCAGAGGCTGTCTGGGACCAGAAAGATGACAGGCCAAAAATCAAACAAAAATTAAGTATTAATAAACAGGCTTTTTTCATTCTGCCGTCCTTTCATCTAACTTATTGATTTAAATATAAATCGGCTGGCCCGAC
>JAKPXU010000065.1 GCA_029571905.1 Acidobacteriota bacterium
ATAATAGTCAAAACCCTGATTGAGGCCCCATTTGGAATCAACTACATAGGCAGAAACAAAAGCAGCTGTCTTGTAGCCGGCCGACTGAAAGCACTCAGCCAGAGTTTGAAGTTCGTCCGGGACGACAAAGCCGCCATTGTCTCTTACTCCATGGTAGATGGGTAAAGTGCCGGTCATGATAGTTGTATGGGAAGGGAGAGTTAAAGGAGTCTGGGCGATACAGCGGGCAAAACGCACTCCCTGACCTGCCCAGCGGTTAAGAGCCGGGGTGACATCTTGAGCATAACCGTAACAACCGAGGCGATCAGCCCGGAGTGTATCAATTGTGATCAAAATGACATTGAAATCTTTTCCGGCCTTCAACCGGCTAATTGTTGGCCTTTTAGACAGGAAAATAAAGGCAGCCAGCCCAGCTCCAAGTATAATAATCAGGACGGGTATTAGAACCTTTTTTTTCTTCTTCATGTTTCTTATATATTTAAATTATAACATAGATTTTTTGCCTGGATACGGAGGGGGAAGGTTAGTAAGAAGATTCTCCTGCCCGGCCAACAGCTATCTTAAAAATCGAGCGAGCCAAAATTAGCACTTCTGGGCAGGATTCCGCTGCCGCCCGACTGATTTTTTGTAGATTGATTTTACTCTGAGTTTTTTGGGTTAGGTAACACGTGTATGAAGAAACACGGATTGGTATTGGCCATTGTCCTCAGCTGTCATCTTGTGACAGTATCGGGCCATAAAAAAAGGGCGGTCGACCGAATGGCCCACCGCCCTTGAGCAAGGATCTTAACGACTAAAACATTAAGCGAATACCGAGTCTGGCCTGCCTTGGATTGACAATAGAGTAAAGCTCGTGGCCCGAAGTTGAAGGATAGATACCGGCGTCCCAATCGTAAGTCCACCTGGTTCCCCAGGAAGTGATGGTATCTGAATTGAACAGGTTAAAGACATCGAATATTACACCCAGTCTGTATTTATCGGCAAAGGTAAAGATTTTTTCCAGCCGGATATCCAGCTGATGATCCATTGGATAGTGGTGTGAGCCTCTTTCTTCGATGAAAAAGGTCACTCTTCCCTGATTAAGTCTTGGTGTTCTGTATCTGGCTGTCCAGGAATTGCCGGTCACCCCGTGATAGTAGACATTCACGCTCAGCTCAATTTTCGGAATGATATAGCTGCCCTGTATCTTGATCATATGGGTTGAATCATAAGTGGAATGTCCCTCAGCATTGATCCAGAAATTCGGGTCATAGACATCCCCGCCCCAGCCAATGTCATCAGCCTGGCCGTTATCAGTGGTGCCATAAGCTTTGGACAGGGTATAGGAAGCCAGGAGCTGCCAGCGATTAGAAAATCTTTTGTTGAATAAAAATTCAACTCCCTGATAGCGGCGGTAAGGATTTAATAATATCCATGGATAGCCAGACTTGTAAGCTGTTTCGAGATTGGTGATCAGGTAATCAAAAGTATTAACTGTATCGGCTGTTCTCTGGTAAATTGTATAATCACCATAATCGGGCACGGTTAACGGGTAAGGTTCATAATCAGCATTGCGGTCGATGGGGCCCATGATATTTTTCCAGTTACGGTAAATATAGCTAATGCTGAAAGAGGAATCTTTAAAAAGCTCCCGCTCGAGGCTGACTGTAAACTGCTCCATATAAGGATGCTTGATATTTGGATCCATTTTATACAGGTCTTCATGAACAACTCTTAACCATTCTTCCCATTGGCCTTCGATCCATTCATAACCGATATAGTCACTATAGGCAGAACTGGGATTCATTCGGTCATGGTAGCTGGCCAGCATCGCTTCGGAATAGTGTCCATAATGGGCTTTAAGGACTGTTGTTCTATCTCCCAGCAAATCGAAAGTGAAACCTATACGAGGAGCAATCCGGTTATTGGTATAAACATTTCCAGGGACACCTTTGACCTGGCCCCAATACCAGCTAAAGCGCAGACCGGCATTGATATTCAATCTTTTCATCACCTGCCAGGAATCCTGGGCAAAAGCTTCTAATCTGGTGTAGTAAGTGTTGGTATCATAACCATCATATTGATAGGCTAAATAAGGGTAACCATAATAATCATAGTATTGCACATGATCTCCGAGAGGCCCGTCCCCACCTTCACCCGTAAAGCCATAACGGTTCCGGACCTTTGATCTTTCAAACTCTGCTCCGAATTTGAAATCATGGGAACCGTAGAAATCCTCTACATAGTGGCTTAAGCTGGCATTGGCCTGAACTCTGGTTCTATCTGCATAGTAAAAATAGCCGGAACTACCTGTCTGAAAGTTTTCGTCATAGCTAAAATGCATATAAGGCTCCATGCCAACTTCCGGGTCAAGATAATAGTAACCCCAGAAATAAGCTACTTTTAAATCAAAAAAAGTTTTGGAGCTGATGATTTTGGTCAGATTAAAATTGGCCACTGTTTCCGGTGATTTCTGGTTGACGCAGGCTTCTGGCGAGACAGTCGAGCCAGCTCCTCTGTTTATTCCATTATAGGTATCGATTTCAAGGGAGCCCATGAGGCTTAAACTTGGTGTTGGCTGGGCATTGAGCTTGAGGAAACTACGCGGCTGTTTATAGCGAACAGCCTCAGGAAAGCCCGTGCGATAATCCCAGCTCTTGTAATACTGCAGGCCTAAATAAAACCAGAACTTGTCTTTGATAATTGGCCCGCCCAGATGACCATTAATATCCATTAATTTAGCCAGAGGTGCGGTCAAGTCAGGAAAATCTTCCAGATAGGCTGAATTGTTAGTTGTTCCCCAGAATCCTTTCGGGCTATCTGTCCTTTTTCCCTGAAAATCAAATTCCATATGGCCAGAAAAGTTGTTCCCTCCCGATTTGGTCACCAGGTTAAAAACAACGCCGGTAAAGTTCCCGTATTCAGCCGGTAATCCTACGCCCATCACTTTGGCTTCTTCAATGATATTATGATCAAGAAAAACCCAGGCTGTACCAGCTTCTGGGTCAGCCACATTGACGCCATCCATACTGTAAGCAATGCCAGTGCTGTTGGAGGCTCCATAAGCAGTGTCCCTGGCTACGCCAGGCGCCATATTGACGATATCAGAGGTGAACTGGCTGTAGGGAATATTCCGCAGGATTTCGTTGCTCAGAGTAACTGAGGCTGTTTCTGTTGATTTGACATCAATCGTTGGGGCTTTGGCTACTACTGTCAACTCTTCGGCCAGAGAGGCTTGCTTCATGGTAATATCAATGGTGAGGGTAGTGGTGGTGCTCAATCGAATATTCTCATTAACAACAGTAGTAAAACCCTGAAGCTCAGCTTTAATTGTATAGTTTCCAGGCGGTAAAGCCGGAAATCTATACACTCCTCTGGCATCTGTCACATAGGTTCTGGTGCCCATCAAGCTCGGCCCGGATAGGGTGACGGTAACTCCAGGCAAGGGAGCTCCGGCTTCATCTGTGATTATGCCGGTGATGGCACCGGTTTCCCTTGATTGGGCAAAGGCCAGAGGAGAAAATAGTAGAATTGAGATAAATGCGATCAGGAATTTTTTAGTCAATTTTACTTCTCCTTTTAATTTCATGTTAAGGATACTTTGATACTTTTGAAGACTAACATCCATTTTGTTTCTTATTGCTCATATTCTCTTTTTTCTTTTTTTCACCTCCTGTCATCTCGAGTTTATAATGTGAATTAATGTGAATTATAAATTATTTTTATTGCAAGATCTATGCCAGTCTTTTAATTTTTATAAGTTATTGTTTTTTAATGAGATAAACTGAAGCATAAATGATTCCGGCAAAAAAATCCATTTATTTGAACGAGATAAATCCATTTTATTGGATAGAACTGGGTTTTTATCTGGTATTTATTATTATACAGAAACATTAAGGTGGAATTTCAAGTTATTATAAATGTTTTTAATTCAGGAAGCAGGAAGGCTGTACTCGCCGCCTGTCAGAGATTGAGAGTATGAAAAGCTCTGAATTATGGTAAAATTCAAACCAGATAGGAGTTTGATGTTGAAAATTGATTCCAGGTTTAGGGCGGTTTTGGACCTTATTGTGGTTTTTTGCTTGCTTACCAGCGGAACTTTTTTAGTTGCCAGTGGGGCTGATACCACTTCTTCTCGTCTTCAAAAAGAAAAAGATAATGTCAAAAGCCTTGCCCCGAATTATAGAGAATGGTTGGAAATCGTCACCCCTATAATCACCGAAACTGAAAAGGAGGTCTTTCTCAAACTTAAGAGTGATCGGGAAAGAGACCGTTTTATCAATATGTTCTGGCAGATTCGTGATCCTGATCGAGACACAGCCGAAAACGAGTTTTATCGGGATTATCTGGAAAGAGTCCGTTTTGCTGACCAGAATTTTGGCGTTGGTTCTTCCCGACGAGGTTGCCTGACAGAGCGCGGTTATTATTACCTCCTCCTTGGCAAGCCACTTGAACGGCATATTTATGCCACCCAGTCTGATCTTTGGCCAATGGAACTCTGGTTCTATAAGGGCGAAGAGCAATATGGCCTGCCAGGTTATTTTTACTTGATTTTTTATCAGCCAGAGGGAGTTGGTGATTATCGACTGTATTATCCAGGCGTGGAGGGACCGGAAAAACTGGTTGTACCTTCCCTCGGCAGAGAAACCATGACCAGGGGCAAAGCTCTGGAGGTAATAAAAAGAATCAATGCTGAGCTGGCCAAAGCAGCCATGAGTTATTTACCTGAAGATCAATCAGCTAATCTTAGCTCTCTTTCCTCGCAGACCATAATTGCCGCCATTAAGTCCTTGCCAGAAAAAAAGTTTGCCACAGCCTATGCCAGAAACTACTTGAGTTATAAAGATCTGGTGGAAGTAGATTATTCACATAATTACATAAGTTCGAGTGCCGTTGTCAAAATCTTTAACCAGGGTGGCTTGAATTTTGTCCACTGGTCACTCGAACCGGACAGGATAAATTTCGCCGAGAATGAGGGCATTTATTCTGCCATTTATGAATTGACCATAAGAGTTGAGGATAAATCAGGGCAGACTGTCCTGGGCCGAACAGAAGAAGTCCCGCTGAGGCTTAACCGGCAGCAATTTGAAGCTCATGCCCGCCAGAGATTGGCCTTTCAGGATCTTTTCCCGCTTTTACCAGGCGACTATAAGATTCTTTATCTATTGAAAAATAAAACAGCTCGTGATTTTACTTCTTATGAAGCAGCCCTGTCGATTCCGGTAGAATCATCGGCTTCGCTGCTAAGTCCCCTTCTTCTTTACCACAGTTTTTCTACGGTCAGAGATAACCACTTTAAGGCCTTCACTTTTGATGGCCATGAATTCCTGATCAGTGCCCGTAATGAATTTTCTCCAGCTGAGAAATTGTCTGTCTATGCCAGGCTGGAAAAAAAATTTGTTTTGACAGCTGGCCTGGCTGTTAAATTGAGTTTGAAAAACATGGATAGCGCCAGCCAGTCTTCCTTTGAAAAAAGATTTGGACGGGACATTATCAATGATAGAGGTGAAATCTGGTGTGAACCGCTCGATTTAAGTCAGTTTAAACCAGGCTATTATCAGCTCGAAGTCTCTCTGCTGGAAGGGGACATGGTCAGGGCTACCCAGAAAGACAATCTGATTATACTGTCGACTCCCGCCCTGACGGCACCCTGGGTTTATGCCCGTGTTCATCAACCTCCGCCTTCAGCTGAGTGGATGAAGATGCTGGCCAGCCAGCATTTTTTAAAGGGAAATTATTCAGAGGCCCGAAAACTTCTAGAAGACATCCTGGCCAGACAGCCGGATGAGGAAAGTTTGCTTCTTCTGGCCAAGACTTTTTATGCCCTGGGCGATTATCGTCAGTCACTGTCCCTGGCCCTGCCGGTTTATGAAAAAACCAGAAACAGGGAAGCCGGCAAAGTCATTGCCCTCGATTATGCCAGCTTAAAAGACTGGAAACCAGCTTTGATTTACCTGGAAGAACTGCTGTCAGAGGGTACCGAAGTCAGTGTTCTCAATCTGGCGGCTGAAGCCCATTTTAATCTTGGGGAAAAAGATAAGGCGGTGGCTCTATTAGAGAAATCCCTGTCTTTGATACCGGATCAACCGGAGATTAAAGCCAAACTGGATAGCTGGCAGGCGAAGTGATGACTCTGACAGAGATCGACCTGAAAAAATCAAAATGATGCAAAATGATATAATATATTTACGAGAAAAAAATTGATAAAGGAAGCAAGAAATCATTATCTAATTCTGGCCAGACATTATTTTACCGGTTAAGGAGCACCCGATGAAAAAATTAAACTTGATTATAGGTCTCTGGTTGATAGGATTAGGCCTTTTGTGTTGTACCTCGTCTGCTCTGGGGCAAGTTCAGGGGAAACTAAAGGGAAGTGTCGTTGATGCCCAGGGCAATCCAGTGGAAAAAGTTGAAGTCAGCATCGTCTCAGTAGTTACTGCTTCCAAGAGATATGAGACAACGACTGGAAAAGATGGCCGATTTCTTCAGGTTGGTCTCCAGCCAGGCTATTATCAGGTAATTTTAAAAAAGGATGGTTTTGTTCCGCGGACTCAGGAGGTTCATGTGGGCATTGCTTCCGAGACGGAACTGGAGGTGACTCTGATTACTGCCGACGAGACTGCTGCCAGAAGCCTGTCGGCAGCTGATAAAAGCTTTGTCAAAGCAACCAAGCTTTATAATGAGCAAAAATATGAGGAAGCTCTGTCAGTATTTGAAGAGGCCATTGGTCTCAATCCTGATAATTGGGCCTATTATTTTAATATTGGCCTTACTTATAAAAAGCTTAACCGACTGCCAGAGGCCAGGCAGGCTTTCGAGAAGGCGGCTAATCTGAATCCCCAGAGTTTTAGCTCTAATAAAGAGCTGGGAGAGCTCCTGGCGAAAGAGGGCGATTTTGAGCGGGCAGCTGATTACTATCTCAGGGCAGTAGAAATTAACCCGGCTGATCCAGACGGACATTATAATCTGGGGGTTTGTCTGGCCAATCTTGGGAAGGGAGACGAGGCTCTGATTCAATTTCAAAAGACGGTTGAGCTCAAGCCTGACTATTCTGAAGCCTATTTTCAGCTCGGTTCACTTTATATCAGTCAAAATAAAACCCAGGAAGCTATTAGCAGTCTGGAAAAATTTTTGCAACTGGCTCCTCAGAGTGACCAAGCGCCTCTGGCCAGGCAACTGCTTGATTTTTTGAAAAAATAAGAAATCGAAATATTTAGAACCCATATAAAAATCTTATAGAGCCGAATGAGATTAAAAGTCACCAGGCGTGGTTTTCTGTCAGTCCGGACAGGAGTAGTGTTTCTTTTTATCCTGGTCTGGCTGCTTCCCGGTTACGCTCTGGTCCAGTCAGGGACCGGGTTTATTGCTGGTCTGGTCACAGACGAGCACGGGCAGCCCCTGGCTGAGGTCAAGATCAGACTCTATCATCTTGAATCAAAGACTGAAATTAAAATCAGAACGAATAACAAAGGTGAATGGTCAGCCGAGATCACGCCCAGGGGCACCTGGTATCTTGATTTTGAAAAAACCGGCTACGAGCCCAGGAGAGTCTGTGTTCAGGTAGCGGGCAAGCAGGCCAGGCCATCCTGGCTCGAAACCAGATTGAAAAATCTGGAAGGTCTCGTTATGACTGAAGAAATCATCCAGGCTCTGGAAAAAGCCAACACACTTTTCAGTCAGGGCAGCCTGGAGGAGGCTTTCCTCATTTATCAGAATATCCTGACTGAAAGCCCAGATTCTTATGCCATAAATTATTATCTTGGCAACTGTTATCTGGAAAAAGAAAATTATGATCAGGCTATTGATTGTTATCAGAAAGTCATAGATAAGAATCCCCAGTTTGGACCTGGCCTGATTTCATTAGGAAACTGCTATCTCAAGAAGAAAGAGATTGAAAAGGCCATTGCCTGCTACCAGCGGCTTGACATAAATAGAATCGAAGATCCGCAGCTGCTTTATCAGATTGGGATTGTTTTTTTTAACCGCTGGCTTTTTTCGCCAGCTTTAAAATATTTTCAGAAAGCGGTCAGCCTCCAGCCTGATTTTCCTGACGGATACTATCAGCTTGGTTTAACCTGTTTGTTGCTGGGTAGATACAGCCAGGCCCGTCTGGCTTTTCAGAATTACCTCAAATATGATTCAGAAACTGACAGGTCAATCCAGGTGAAAAATTTCCTGGAATTCTTAAAAACCAGAACTTGATTCTGAAAAAATTTAATGGCTAATTAGTCGGTGCCAGGTCGGATTTTTATAAGCCAGGAAAAAATCAGTTTATCCTCAATCCCAATAAAAAAAGGCAGCAGGTCGAAGCCTGCTGCCTTCATTCTTCCGCAGTCTTAACCAGAATCAACTATTCAATTACGAGTTCAAAAGGTATCCTCTTTTCCAGAGTTAAACCAGATTTGTTATCTTTAATATTCATAACAATCTCATAGGTTCCTGGCTCT
>JAKPXU010000069.1 GCA_029571905.1 Acidobacteriota bacterium
CTTTCATCCTGCGTTTAATCATTAATATGGTGGCGGTTTTGATCATCTCTTATCTCTTTCCAAAGATGATCCATGTTGACGGTTTTTTAGCTGCTCTGGTGGCCGCTTTTCTCTTAGGGATCGTCAATGCCATCATCAAACCCATCCTGGTCTTTTTGACCTTTCCCATTACCATCTTAACTCTGGGGCTTTTCTTGCTGGTTATCAACGGATTGATGCTCTGGCTGGTCTCAGCTTTAGTCAAAGGGTTTTATGTCAATGGCTTTTGGGGAGCGGTGTTTGGCTCGGTTTTGATCAGCATTGTGAGCTGGATTTTATCAAGAGCTCTGCCTTCCTGAAACTTGAATTCTGAAGAGAAATTTTAGCTTCTCAAATCCCTACCATTAGAAGACAGGTGCAAGCTGCCATCTACCGATAGCCCTTGGAGATTTTAGATGCGATATTTGCCCGATTTTTACTCGGGAGAAAAATCAATTGGGATAAATCGTTGATCGTAAAATGGGGTAAAATGAAATAGCGATAAAGGCGATAAAATAGATAGCCAGGAGGAGGAAAATGATGAAGAAAAAATACTGGTCAGGGCTTATACCACTCCTGCTTTTTTATTTAGCCGCCTGTTCACCCAGCATTAACCTTGATTTTCTTGGCCAGGAAAAGATGCAGGAAGTAATCTTGGTTGAGAGCCGGGCCAAAGCCAAGATTACTGTCATCGACCTGGAAGGGGTAATTAGCTCCAACCAGGGCGGACTCTTTTCAAGGGAAGGGGATGCTCTTTCCAGAGTTTATCAGCGTCTGGAAAAAGCTTCCTCCGACCCGCAGGTCAAAGGAATCATTCTGAGGCTCGACACACCAGGTGGCGATGTTACTTCGAGTGATATTCTCTACCACGAGATTATGCGCTTTCGCCAGAAGACCAGAGTCCCGGCGGTGGCTCTGATGATGGGGGTAGCAGCTTCGGGTGGTTATTATGTGGCTTCCGCCTGCGATATGATTGTCGCCCATCCTTCCACTCTCACCGGCAGCATCGGGGTAATTTCAGTTTTCCCGGATGTGGAGGGTTTGATGAACAAAGTCGGTGTAAAAACCACCGTGGTCAAATCTGGTCAGATGAAAGATGCCGGCAGCCCGTTTCGCGGGATGAGTGAGGAAGAAAAGCAACTCTTTCAGAAAATCATAGATGAGCATTATGAGAAATTCCTGAAGGTGGTGGCAGCGCGAAAGGAAAATGGCCCTTCACTGGAAGAAATAAGAAAATTGGCTGACGGCCGGGTCTATACTGCCGAGCAAGCTCTGGAGCTTGGGCTGGTCGATAAAGTAGGCTATTTCCAGACCGCCCTCGATGAAGTTTTATCCAGAGCCGGTTTGAAAGAGGCCAGAGTTGTGGCCTATACCTATTATCCCAAAAGGCAGAATAATCTCTACGCTACCTCGCTGGCTGGCACCGATTTTATGAGCGAACCGGTGGAGAAAATCATCTCAGGGCTTAAAACCGGCTTTTATTACCTCTGGCTTCCAGCCCTGTAAGGTGGGGCCAGCTTTTATCTTTCATTTTTGCCAGGTCGAACTAATTAATGACAGGCTGGCAACTTCGACCTCTGTAGATGGCCTGAATTGGCGACGCCATCAGTGCTATCTTAGATATCTGGCGATTCGATAGATAGTCTTTAAGGCTGAACATTGTTATTTAATCTTATAATAGACTTTTTCAATCTATCTAACTATCCTGGCTTGAAAGGCCGATCCGCTTACCGCCTGATAATACTATCCTTGAGACGATAGGCTATTTAGTGAGCTTAAATTTTTTTCTGGCCGAAGCCTGGTTGTATCCCTGTAATATTATATTTATCAAAAATTTCAACAGGTATTGTTTAGATAGATTTTGCTTGTTTTCAGGATGTTTATACAGTTATAATAACTGTCTTCCGTTAGGATGATGACAGCAGCAATACCAGAAGAAAATAGTCTTTCAAGGCAGTGGTATTGCTAAAAAAATTTTGGGGTCTGCGTCTCACAGACGATATGACTTTTTTAATTATAAATAGCAAAAAAGCCAGTCTGCTATGACTGGAAAAATATTCTAAGGAGAGGTTAATGAACGGGACGGATTTTTTTGCCGAGAAAAGACCCATCCTGGGAATCAACGGGTTAGGAAGAATTGGTAAACTCACTTTGTGGCATCATGTCGGGAGAAAATATTTTAAAGAAATCGTTGTCAACCAGGGCCGGGAAATCGGGACGGGCATGGAGGCGGTGGCCCAAACCATCGAGAAGGATTCAACCTATGGGCTGATCCATACATTTTTATACGGGATTAATGCTCGGCCGATCGTCAAAATCGCTGATGAGAAGCAGGGGAAACTGCTTATAGACGGAATCCCGGTTACAGTCTTAAGGAAGGCCCGGAATCCTAAGGATATCTCCTGGCGGGACTATGGAGTCGAGCTGGTGGCTGAATGTACGGGTGAATTCCTCGACCCCACTGCCAGTCCTGACAGCGAAAAGGGTGCTATCCGCGGTCATCATCTGGCTGGTGCCAAGGTAGTCATCAACTCAGCTGCCTTCAAGATCAAAAATAAGGCTTTGCCAATGCCTGAAGATGCGGTGACCTTGATTTATGGAATAAATCACCAGGCGTTCAATCCCGCTCAGCATACCCTGATCTCGGCTGCTTCCTGTACGACTACGGGTCTGGCCCATATGATGAAGCCCCTGCTGGAAAATGAAAAGACCCGCTGTATGCTGACAGCCTCCATGTCCACCGTGCATGCGGTGACAAATTCTCAGTGTGTTCTGGACAGTGTTCCGAAGGCTGGAGCCAAGGATTTAAGAAAATCAAGGAGCATCCTGGACAATATCATTCTAACCTCCACCAATGCGGCTGAGGCTCTGGCCCTGGCTATACCGGAAGTGAAAGAGATTGGCTTCATGGCCGATTCGATCAGAATACCTACCAAGACAGAATCACTGATTATTCTGAACGTGACTTTTCAAAGCAGGATGGGTGAAGATGGAGAAATCAGCCATATTGATACTGCCACTATTAATGATATTTACAAACAGGCTGAAACTAAGGATCCGGAGCGTCTGCTCGTTTACTCGGAAGAGCAAAATGTTTCAGCAGACGTAGCTGGTATTGATGCTTCGATCGTTATTGAGGGACAGTTTAATCATACCAGAACAGCTTTTATCGATGTTAATCTCGCCCATATTCCCGGGCTTTCCCCGGAGGTCATGGATTCCTTTCCCCTTAAGACCCTGAAGATTCCGGTGGTTCACGCTAAGATTTTTGGCTGGTACGACAACGAATACGGAAGCTATACCAACCGGATGGGCGATTTAGCTGTCTACGTTCACAAAATGATGAAATAAGATCGGCTAAGTTTCATATCTGGACGGGCGTTATTACTTTTTCTTCTATCTGGTGTTTACCGAGGTAGACAGAACCGCTCCAGCCGTCGATGCCGATAAAATCGCCGCTGTTGATTTTATATCCGTTTATCAGGCCGTAGCCATTTTTCTCGTAGACTTTCAGGTTCCTGAGACCAACTACCCCGACCTTTTTTAGCTGAGGAATTATAACCGCAGCATGGGAGGTGCTTCCTCCTTTAGCGGTCAGTAACCCGTCAACCTGCCGCAGAAGCCCAATATCGTCAGGAACAGTGTCGGGGCGAATCAATATCAAAGGAGTCCCGGGTTCTTTTTGGCTGAAATATTTGATTTCCTCCTCAGAAAAAACTGCCCTTCCACAAAGCGCACCCCCACCAATGCCTATGCCATATCCAATCAGGGATTTCTCCAATTTGGGAGTTCTGATGAAAGAATTCAGTTTAAAGCGTTCTGGAGGCGGCATGTCACGAGTCTGCAGGATATAAAGCCCCTCCCTGGAATTATTTTCAAAAGTGAATTCAATTTCCTGATGCCCAAATCCCTGGTCGTAAATCAACGTTTCTGCCAGTCGCTTCAGTTCGGCATAGACAGCTGGAAACTTGTTTTCTAAAGATATTTCGCTGTCTCTTTTTTCACTTTTTCTTTGAGCTTCTGAGATGGGATATGTTTCCACGAGTCCGGCCACTATATCATCCCCCTGGCCACCGAAAATAAAATCGCCTGAAAGAAGAACAGAACTTGACAGGCCCTTAGGATCACGGGTGAAGGTAACTCCTGAACCAGACCATTCGTCCAGATTCCCGAAAACCATAGACTGAACAACAACAGCCGTTCCCCACTTATCTGAAATGTTCATTTCCTGCCGGTACAATTCAGCTCGTGGGGAATGCCAGGACGCAATCACTTTGAAAATAGCCTTTCTCAATTGCTCATGGGGGTCATCCTCAACAGCAATTCCACTATCTTCCAGCGCTTTCCTATAAGCAAAAGCAATCTCTCGCATTTGATCTGGTGTGAAATACAACTTTTTAGAAACTTTATATTTTTCCTTGAAATCATCAATGATTTCATCAAAGAAATCTCGTTCTAATCCCTCTGACATGCCCCAAAACTGTAGAAAGCGGCGATAGCAGTCCCAGGCTGCCCAGGCATAGCCCTTTTTCCGACTCAAATATTCAGCGATTTCCTCATTGATACCGACATTCAAGAACGAGCTCATCATTCCTGGCAGAGAGATGGCCGAACCGCTTCTCACCGAAAGCAGTAAAGGATTTTGAGGGTGGCCATAGCGCCGGCGGGTTATTTTTTCCAGCTTTTTGAGTTCTCGTCCCAGTCTCATGTTCATATCCCGGTAAATTTCCTGGTAACCAAGAATAGCTTCCAGACATCTAAAAATTTCTGTGGTCAGCACAAAGCCTGGAGGAACAGGGAATTTGAAAGAATAAAGTTGTTTGAGAAAATAACCCTTATTACCAAGGAGAATTTGATCATCTATTTTTTGGGGCTTTTTATAAAGGGAGGTCATAATGATCTCTGGATTATAACTCATCAGGATATTCAACATGTGGCTGTGAGTTTTGAATTTCTCTTGTTCAGCGCAAAGTGTTTTGAGGATATTGCTGATAAAGTTATCAAGCGTCTGAAGCCCAAAACTCTGGGCAATAATTGAGCGGAGAAAAGTCTCGGTCTGTATATAGACCGCTGCCTCCTCTTCCTCTCTGGACAGGCCGGTCATTTTATCACCACGCTGCCTGGCCAGAATTTGCCGAATTACTACCCGGAGATTGGCCTGATGAGGGTCTATGTAGTAGAGGCGAATGATATCCTGTATGCCCCTGGAAATGAAACGAAAGATATCGATGTATTGATCGAGGCTAAAGCGTTTGATTTGGAGGGCTCCCTGGAGATACTTCATTTTTGCTTCAAGTCCTTCTGTGGAAATTCCTTCCAGTTGAAGGGCTTTGATAAACAGACGCAGATATTTATCAATTTTTACCAGAGTAGTTTTGGTGATGAACTGAATATTGAGGGAATTGATGAGCTGTTCCAGAAGGACGTTGGCCAGGCATTGTAGCCTGAGATAAAGGCCAAGAGCATCAAATTTGGGCTCACGATAGACACCATACATAGACGGGATACCGGCCGCAATGTGTCTTTTATGATAAATATCTTCAAAGGCCTCTGTTTTTTCCGAAGAAATAATGCGCTCTTTTAAGAGGCTAAGAAAATCCATAAGTATAACCAGACTCCGGTAATAATCCTTCCGTAAAAGAGCTTTCTGCAAAGAGGCAACTTTCTGCTGGTCAAAAATATATGAGGACTGCAGGCTTTTGATCACATCCTGATAATGAATATTATATTTTTTATAGAGTAATTGATAAAAACGCAGCACCAGAATGGCTTTTTCCTTATCGGCGTCCGTTGCCCTGGGGATTCTCTGGACAGTCCTCTGGATTTTAGCTGGTTCCCATTGCAGAAAAAGACGCGGATTCTGCTGAGCCTCCTTGTAGAGCACCCGAAAGATTTTATGCATCCCTTCGTAGATCTCTGAGGAGTCTTCAATTTGTTCATAAACCTCCTCGGGCATGAAGGGGCAGATGTCTTCTTTATTTCCAGAATACCAGTAGCGAAAAACAGCCTCAACAAAAGGAATAAGCGTACTGTTGCTTTCCACATGAGATTGTTTTCTGACGAAATGAATCAGAGGATCGCGGCGGCCGGTGATGTCATCCATGCGGATTGAGACCTCCCGCAGTTCGCCCTCAGCATTGATTTCATTGAAAAAAATCGGGAGCAACCTGGCCAGTTGCATAACCAGGTTAAAAGCGGGAGTGATATCAGAATTCAATAGAGCAGAAATATCTTTCTGCAAAAGATCAGTATCCCGGACAAAGACACCACCGATTTTTAGATTGATAATCAAGGCCGACAGGAGTTGTTTGGTCCAGCGTGGCTTCAAGGCTATGATCTCGAGCCAGGAACGAATATTCTTGATATGTAAGGGGTTGAATTTTATTTCCCAATCGGTGGTCGTACCTTTAATATCGGGTGATTGAAATCCGAAAAGAATAATCTCCTCAATAAGAGTATTGACCAGAGAATGCTGGTTGAGCTTAAAGACTTCCCGGGCAGCAGCATTAATGAAACTAAAGATAGTCTCTGTATGATGGCTGGAGGCAGTGCTTTCCCGGAGGACCCGGAAAATCTTTCTGATAAATTCTTCCGATTCTGGCCCGGATTTCTCCGCCAGGGCACGGCCGAATGAACGGTTGATTTCTATCAGTGCTTCGCGATGAATGTCCTGGAGAGCAGGTACGCTGATTATTTTTAACAGAAAATCAAGATGGAAAGATTCTCCCCGCTGGTCATCTAAAGGCGAGACTTCCAGCTCATGAGCGATTCTTAGATAGCCGTCAGCGATTTGATAGTAATCGGGAAGCCTCAAATAAATTTTCAATGCTTCATAGGTTTCCAAGTCCTTGGGGGGAAAAGCCTCTTCTAACTGCCTCAACAGTAACCGTAAATGATCATGGCTGATTGGGGCTACCAGTGACTGATATCGGGTCTGGGCTTCGGTCTGACCATTGAAGTCAATGAAATCCTGAAGCGGATCAGGCTGCTCCAGCCAGAAGTTGAAGGATGCCTGAAAGGCGCGGTAACTTAGCTCGGCCAGATTATAGACCGGAACCTCAAGACCGGCCTCGATAAAAAATTTCAGAATGGCTTTCAGGTCCCGGGTGATTTTTTTCATCAATCCAGTTTCTTCTTCAGGTCTCTGCCGCAGAAAATCCAGAGCCTGGAGAACAACGGGGATATTTCGGGAGAGGTGCTCTCTACTGTCCTCCAATATCTTCCTCAGATATTCAAAGAAATAGCCAATAATTTTTTCTTTAACCGGACTGCTTTTTTCCCGGTCAATTAGTTCGGCATAAATTTCAGCCAGAATTTGCAGAGCCAGCTGCCCCTGGTCGTTAAAGTTATATCGGTAGAAATCTCCCAGGCTGATTCCTCTGAGTTCTTCCGCCAGGTGGTCGCCCTGAGCACCTGGTTGATGGAACCTTTCCAGAAATTCCTTTAGCCGCTTATGAGTTCCATAAAAGTCCGTAAACAGTTCAAGAAGCCTGAGGTGTCTATCCGGGACAGTAATATCACCAGCTGTCTCAAGCGGGATGTCATTCCTGCCAGCTGGATTTCCTGTTGTTTTTTCTTTACTCATGGTTCTTGTTTTATTCCTGATTTTTCGGTTTCCGGAGCCTCCGGAAGAGAAGTTCGCTCAATTCATTTTCCCTGGCCGCCACCACGGCTCTGGAGGAAAAGTGGTCCAGGATGTTCAGTGTCGAAAAATCACCATGGGCTGAGTCCTTTTTTCCGGTAAAAGGGAAAAGGTCAGGGCCGCGCTGGCATTTGGTGTTGATGTTAACCCGGGACACCTGGTTTTTGACCAGATTAATCAGCTCCATCAGCTTTTGGGTTTTTGTGCCAAAAATGCTCAACTGCTGCCCGAAAGGAGAACTGCTGAGATAAGCTACTGGCTCTTTTAGGTCATGGTAAGAGACGACCGGTATAACGGGTCCGAATTGTTCTTCCCAGTAGATCCTCATTTTTGAATTGAGCTGATACAAAACAGTAGGAACAAAAATTGATTCAAATGATTTTCCACCATTTTTGTTACCTATCCTGGCCCCTTTATTAAGAGCATCCCTGACCAGCTCATGTAAATAGGGAATCCGCTCGGGGTCGGCCATTGGTGTGATTCTTACTTTCTCCATCCATGGCATCCCCAGGGGGGTTTTGCTCACGGCTTCAAGCAGCCGTTCTCGAAATGCCTGCTCAATTTCTTGGTGAACGAAAAATATTTTCAAAGCTGCACAGCGCTGGCCATTGAAGGCCAGTGCTCCTAAAACTGATTCCGGTACAACTACGTCAAGGTCGGCATCAGGTAAAACTATAGCCGCGTTTTTAGCACCGAGACCTAACAGGCAGTGTAGTCTGTTTTTTCTGGGGTGCAGGCTGATCAGGCGGTTAGCAGTCTGTGGTGAACCGATGAAAGCCAGAATATCTACTTTTCCACTTTTCATCAGCGGTTCAATAATCTTTTTGCCATCGCCGGAAATGATATTCACCACACCAGGCGGGAAGCAGTCCTGAAAAGCTTCTAGCAAAAAGTCGAAAAATAAAACCCCAAATTTTGGAGGTTTGATTATCACCACGTTGCCTGCTAAGAGAGCAGGTAAAACCAGGCTGAAAGTTTCAAAAAGAGGATAGTTATATGGTCCCAGACATAGAGCAATTCCATAAGGCTC
>JAKPXU010000089.1 GCA_029571905.1 Acidobacteriota bacterium
CTGGCTGAATATAATGGGCTCGGTGAATGCATGAGGGATTATATTTATTTGGGGGATAGGTTAGTGGCGGAGTATCAGCCGCAGACTGGCCAGATTTATTACTACACCTCAGACCAGGTGAACTCAACCAGAGTGGTGACGGATCAGAATGGAGTCAGGGTCTTTGCTGCGGTGTATGATCCCTATGGTGGAATTCAGAAAATCTGGGAAAATTCCTATTAACTGCCAATTTCCTTCAGGACAAAGTCGAGGCCCAGAGACTTGAGCTTTTCGGAGCTGGGCTTACTTGTTTTTATATCCCAGCCTCTTTCCTGGTAATAATTGTCCATGATTTTTGAAAACTCATCCCGGTTTAAAACAGCTCCTTTTTTAGGACCAACGGTCAGCGGTTCTTCGAAAAATCTGTCGGGTAGGTTGTCGTCCTCCCGTCTGAACCCTTCTCTGTAATTCATAGCTTTTTCCAGGTTATAAACTCGTTCTCCCGTCTTTGCGTAGTCTTCATCTGTCCACTCCTCGCCGGTTATTGAGCTCAAAAGTTCTCTAAGGAGACCAGGTCGGAAACCACCCTGAGCAAACGAGCATAGCCCGGTGCAGTCATTCATAGCCGTATTGTTCTGGGACCTCGGATTGCCGCCATTTAAATGACAGGCGCCCCGGTTGGCGGTAGCGTAACAGACTGCTCTGCTGGTTGAAACATGAACATTCCAGGCCGCCAGCTCATGACCTTTGACGTGAATGGCGAATTTACTGGAATCCTGGCCAATCTTTTCTGCCAGCGCTCTTACCCCCTTAGAAGCCAGGTCGCCCACACCTTCTCTCCTGGCAATTTTTCCTATCATTTGAATTGTTGAAGGTACGTCGCCCCATTTAAGGTCAAGTCCGTCAAGAAAAGCAGAATCAATATAGCCTTTCTCATAAGCTTCCATTAAAAAGCCGAGGACATTGCCGGTTGAGATCTGGTCAAGGCCGTAATCATCGACGTCGTAAATAGCTTTCATCAGACCTTCGAGATCCGAGATAAGCAAATTCGCACCCAGCATGGTACCTGTCTCATATTCTGGACCGTCATGCACCAGTCCGGCGTAGGGACCGCTTCTCACGGCGCCTGATTTTTTGCAGGCCAGCGGACAGCAAAAACAGGCAAAATCCCTTACCCAGATTCTTTTCTCAGCTGCTACACCGCTAATTTGAGCCGCCTCCGGAAATGTCCCTTCCCGGTAATTCTTAACAGCCTGGCTGCCGGCATCAGACGAGGTTACAATAGAAGACGCTGTTCCGTATCTTCTCCAGCTTTCAGTCAGAGGTGCGCCTTTAAACCCCTGCCTGGCTTCTTCAAGCAGAGTAACAAATCTTTTATGGTCAGCTACAGGCGGAACTCTGGTGCCTCTAATGGCGATGGCTTTGAGGTTCTTGGAACCCATGACGCAACCGACCCCACCCCGGCCAGCGGCTCTGGCTGCCGTATGAAGGATGGCTGCATATTCGACCAGGTTTTCTCCGGCCGGGCCGATATAGCAGGTCTTAAATCGTCTATCTCCCAGTTCTTCAGTCAATTTTCTGTCAAATTCGTCAGTCTTCATACCCCAGAACTTTTTAGCCTCCCGGAGCTCAACTCTATCATCTTCGATCACCAGGTAGACCGGCGAGCTGGATTTACCGCTGATGACTATTCCATCGTAGCCAGCAAATCGGATTTCAGGTCCTATAAATCCACCCACATTGGCATAGCTGATGGTGGAAGCGAATTTATATTTCGATTTAAGAGGTGAAGTATGAGGCGATTTGGTGACGACGCAGGCTCTTGAAGCTGATGGAACCGGCAAGCCAGAGAACGGGCCGCTCATAAAGATCAGGGGGTTCTCTGGCGAGAGGGGATTAAGCCCGGGTTTTTTTAGCCTGTCCCAGAGAAGCTTCATTCCCAGGCCGCGACCTCCAACGAATTTTCTGGCATCTTCTGGAGAAAGCGGTTTTTTATCTACCTTTCCCGAAGTTAAATCAACTTCGAGTATGACTCCGTGATAACCGGATAATTTTTCCATTTTGACTTCCTCCCTTGCCTTCCTTTACCTGGCTGGCTGGTGGTAATACCAGAGCTCGGTCAATCTCTCCGCTATTTTCTCAGGAGACAGGCCGTAATGCCGGCCATCAATCTGACCCACTACATAGCTCAGAGCACCATAAGGGCAATACTTGACACACTGCGGGTCGCCGTCGCACAGCGTGCACATTCTTTCTGGATTACCTGTTCTGGGATTGGGAATAATTGCCCCCACTCTTTTTGCCCGGCAGGCATCGGCG
>JAKPXU010000107.1 GCA_029571905.1 Acidobacteriota bacterium
TCCTTGCCCTTAACCTGACCCGGTAAAATATCTGACCGGAAAATGCCTGATAGGTGGAGATGAATACCTGGGGGTATTTTCCTTTTAGATTTTGGTAAAGAGTTCTGGCCCTATCTGGATTAAGAAAAGAGCCAAGCTGGATAATTGTTTTTTCTTTTTCTGAGCCCGGCTCCCGATTTTCAAATCCAACTACTTCCAATCTGACCCTGGCTGTTCCCGGGCCAACCAGACCAAGCATTCTGGCTGCAGCATAAGATAAATCTATGATCCTGTTTTTAACAAATGGACCCCGATCATTAATTCTAACTGTTACTGTTCTTGAATTCTCCAGATTGGTGACTTCGACCATGGTGCCAAAAGGTAATGTCTGGTGAGCAGCTGTCAAATCTTCCATATCAAAAATTTCCCGGCTAGAAGTCATCCGGCCATGAAAGCCGGGACCATACCATGAGGCTTCGCCCACCTCAACATACCCGGTCGGAGGAGCGGTCACTGGTTTTTCTGAACGGCAAGAATATATACATAGAGACAGGCTCAGAAACAGGAAAAAGAGACGAGAATTTTTCATATTTTTCTTTTTCTCACAAGATTATAAATTTCGCCTTATTTTAGATCAAGCTTGTTTTTCAACCAGAAATATTAAATAATTTTCTGATAACCAGGAAAACAGGAGAAAAAAATGAAAAAAAATGAGGTGCGAAAACTCGAATTACCGGAATCGCCTTATCGCGATCTTGAATTTCTGGAGTCATTAGAAGGCAGAACATTGAGAATTCTGAGCGAATATGTCTGGCCTATGGCCAGGCTTCAAAAATATAAAGTGGAAAGTACCATTCTGTTTCTTGGCTCGGCCAAAGCCAATCCAGGCGGCTCAGATACAGATAGTCCCCTTCACAAATATTACTGGCAGGCCGAAGAACTGGCCTATCAGGTTTCAAAATGGGCCATGACACTGAAACCGAAAGGCAGGAAATATGTTGTTTGTACAGGTGGCGGCCCGGGAATAATGGAGGCTGCCAATCGGGGAGCGCTCCGAGCTGGTGCCAAGAGCCTCGGAATGAATATTTCGCTGCCTCAGCCTCAATTACCCAATCCTTATATAACCCCTGAGCTGAGTTTTACCTTCCATTATTTCTTTATGCGTAAGTTCTGGTTATTGTACAAAGCCAAAGCTGTTATTGCTTTCCCCGGAGGTTTCGGTACTCTGGATGAATTTTTTGAAATTGTTACGCTCCTCCAGACAGGTAAGGTTTCCAGGAAAGAGGTACTGTTGATTCTCTATGGAAAAGAATACTGGGATAAAATAATAGACTTCCAGGCCCTGGTCAAAATGAAAGCTATCTCGCCTGAAGACGCCCAGATTTTTACTGTATTTTCCTCTCCAGAGGAAACCTTTAAATTTTTGAAAAAGAAACTGCCGGAAATAGGTGGGGTTAGCGACAGGTAATCAGGAAGTTGTAACCGCTTTCCTGGCTTTTCTTCTGCGGCTGGAGATTAATTTGAAGAGGAACCAGCCGGTCAAAATCCCAGCGGCATCAGCCAGCCAATCTGTCCAATCGCACTGACGGCTGCGAACAAATAATTGATGAATTTCATCAGTCAGGCCAATAAAGAGCCCGGCCATAAGAGTTAAATAAAAAGCCGAGAAAGCCCGCTCCGAAAGATAATGGTAAAAGCCAAAGGCCAAAAGCAAGCCAAGCATTGTAAATTCAGCCCAGTGGGCTCCCTTGTCCCAGTGGGCAAAGCCGAGTTTTATCCTTAGAGATCTGGCTGAAAGAAAAAATATTAAGGTGCAATAAACAGCGGCAGGAAGAAAATAAATCAGTTTACGCCAGGAACCCATCGTTACTTATCCTTGCCAGACATAGACGTTATTTTAGCAGTCTGGAGTATAAAAACAAGCCTGGTCAGCGATTTTTTCTTTAATTGAATTAAACTTTCTGTTATAGTTAAAACAAAGGTGACACGTGGAAAATATTCAGAAATATTTTTTTGGTCTGGAATATCCAGGCAGGTTTATTATCGGGGGACAAATCAAAGATTCGGAAGATATTTTCCTGGTCTATGGCCTTACCGGTCGTTCAGCCGCCAGCCAGGCCAGAAAAATGATAAAAAGAGAAAATGGTATCTGGGTTGAACCAACTGATCCAGAGCTGATTGTTCGCGGCAATCCTGACTTACTGATCTATCCCAGCATGTTGTTTAGCCCTCGTGGACTGGTTGTTTCCAACGGCAAACACACGTTAGATATTCTTAAGTCAGCAGAGGCAACCAGAGAGCCTGTTCTGGCTCTCGCTCATGCTCTTAAGGACTGGAAATACGAACCTGATGAGCCTATCTATACACCCAGGATTAGCCTGGTCTTTACTGGCGGATTTAATCTTGGCCTGAGCCTTATCAAGAGAGGTGAATTTGGGCAGGTGATAAGAGAATATTTTGATCTGCCACTTGTCCCCGGCAAAGGCTGGCTGATCATGACCTATATGGGTATCAACACTGATCCCGTTCCTCCTTTTTTTGGCGAACCTGTTTGCCTGGAAGTAGCTGAAAGCCAGGGAGATGAGCTGGCCCGCAGCCTTTACGATTCACTCCAGCCAGCGACTGGCAAAAAGGACTTAAGAGTAGCAGTGGCAGCGGTCATTGCCTCAGCCAGTACTCTGGAAATCCAGCAGATAAAAATTATCAACCGGGAGGAAATTTGAAGATGGAACAAAAGAAAGAAAGAACAACACGCAGTCAATATCAGACAAAAGTAAGTGAAGATTTCCCCCAAACCTTAACCTTTGGAGACAGCCAGTTTGTTAAAAAATTATCTATGCGCTATGGAGAGAATCCTGGCTACCCGGCTGCCTTTTACCAGGAAGAAGGAGCAAGGGGGCCTAATTTGGCCACCATGGAGATCATTCAGGAAGGAACTAAGGGACTTAGTTATATAAATGTAGCTGATATGGATCTTGGCCAGAGATTGGCCAGGAAACTGCACATTATTTTCCCTGGTAGATCAGTAGCGGTTATTATCAAGCATGAGATGCCAAGTGCTGTTGCTCTTGGTGATAACAGTCTGGAAGCCTTCCAGAAAGCCTGGCAGGCTGATGCTCTATCCAATTTCGGTAGCGTTGATGTTTTTAACACCGAGATCAGCCCGGAACTGGCCAGTTTGCTGGTGGAGAGTGCTAGAAATATTGAGGTCGTTTATGCACCGTCCTATACTCCAGAAGCCTTGAATATTTTGAGCAGTAGAAAAGTTCTAAGGGTAATCCGCATGAGAGCTCCCCTCAGTGAAGCAGCAGTTGATAATGGCCTTGAGTTTAAAAGAGTGGCCGGTGGATTGCTCGTCCAGAAAAGATTTGATTCCAGAATCGTTTCTCCCGAATTCATTGATGTTGTCTCGGTTAAAAAACCTACGGACAATCAGCTTAAAGCAGCTTTGCTGTGCTGGACAGTAGCCTGTTTTACCCGGTCAAATGCCATTGTCATCGGGACAGAAGATAAAATTCATGGAATAGGTTCGGGCCAGAGAAGCAGAATTGATGCTGCAGAAGATGCCATCCGGCTGTCAGCCCGCGGTTACGGCTCTGAGGGTTGCGTTATGGCTTCAGATGCCTATATGCCTTTCCCTGACGTAGTAGAGCTGGCTGCCAGAAGCGGTATATCTGGCATTATTTATCCACTTGGTTCTATAAGGGACCAGGAAGTCATCCAGCGGGCGGACGAGCTTGGCCTGGTGATGATGGTAACCAGAAAGCCAGGCGAGATAGACTGTGAACGCTGTTTCCTCCATCGCTAATCAAGAATTTCTGAATTTTCTTAGCTTACTAATGGTTTCGAGTAGAACCAAAACAAACAAAAGTCAACAACTTATTTATGTGATCCAGAAACATGAGTCTTCGCATCTTCACTATGACCTGAGACTGGAGCTCGATGGCAGTCTGAAGAGCTGGGCCTTACCCAAGCTACCGCCGCTCAGGACAGGTGAGAGAAGGCTGGCTATTAAAGTCGAAGATCATCCACTCGGCTATGAAACATTTGAAGGTATCATTCCTGCCGGCCAATATGGAGCGGGACGAGTAGAAATCTGGGACAAAGGTTTTTATCAGCTATTGGATAAAAGAGCTAATAAGCTGGAGATCCTCATTTCGGGAGAAAAACTTAAAGGAATATACAGTCTGATTCAATTTCAAGGAAAGAATAAAGAAGATAAAAATTTATGGCTCTTTTTCAAGAATAAAGACCAGAAAAAAATAGTCAGAGTCAAAGGCGAGAATTATTAGCAATTAACCAGGTTGGTAGAAATGCTGAAAAAATGTCTTATGAAACGCTGCCTGATCTTCTGGCTGGTCTGGCCAGTAGCTTTTTCTCTAGCTGCTGGTGACATCAATTCCGACCATGAGGAATTCGCCTATCAGGCCAAAAAGATGGCGGAAACGGCCTTGAAAGAAGAAAAGGCTTATGAAATTTTGAAAACACTGGCTTTACCCGGGGGAAGGTTGACCGGCAGCCCGGCGGCAGCCAGAGCTGTATCCCGGGCTACCGATTTGATGACTAAACTGGGTTTTGACCTGGTTAAACAGGAACCTGTCAAGGTCAATCGCTGGCAGCGTGGCCAAACTGAAAAAGCATTGGTTAAAAGCAAAAAAGGAGGACAACACAGGCTAAATATATGTGCCCTGGGCAATAGTATTGGCACTCCTCGCAGTGGTCTTGAGGCTGAAGTCTTAGAGGTCCATTCTTTTGAAGAGCTCGAGGAATTGAAACAGGCTATCAATGGGAAAATTGTTTTTTTCAACGTACCCATGGACAGGGCAGAACCAAACCCATTTGCCGCTTATGGTCGGGCTGTCCCGTACCGGACAAATGGGGCCTCAGCCGCCGCCAGGTATGGAGCGGTAGCTGTTCTGGTCAGGTCGATGACTTTTCGTCTTGATGATTATCCTCACACCGGTTTAATGATTTATGATGAAAATATTCCTAAGATTCCTGCCGCTGCTGTTGCCACCAATCACGCCGACCAGCTCAGCCTGTGGCTAAAAGAAGATCCTCATCTTAAACTTAGCCTGATGATGAACTGTGGGCAGCTGCCACCAGTCATATCAGCTAATGTCCTGGGTCAGCTGACTGGAGAAGAGAGACCGGAGGAAATTATTCTTCTGGCCGGTCATCTCGATAGCTGGGATTTGAGCCCTGGTGCCAATGACGATGCCGCTGGCTGTGTGGTAGCCATAGAGGCTCTACGTCTTATAAAAGAAGCCGGTTGGCGGCCTAAAAGAACAATTAGAGCCGTCCTTTTTATGGATGAAGAGTTCGGCGGGACAGGAGGTCGGTTTTATGCTACCTCAGCCAGCAGAAAATCTGAAAAGCACTTGCTGGCCATTGAGCAGGACAACGGAGGAGGAGCACCGGTTGGATTGGCCCTTAGAGGAGGAGATAAAATCATAGAAAAAGCAGAAAAACTGAAAGAAATTTTGAGCCCGTTCGGGATCAACTGGATAAGACCAGGGGGTGGGGGAGTGGACATCAGTCCGTTAATTCAGGAGGGGACACTAGCCGGCAGCGTCATACCTGAAACACAACGATACTTTGATTTTCATCATTCAGCTCTCGACCAGCCGACAACTGTTCATCCCCGGGAGATCGAACTCCAGGCCATCGTGCTGGCTATCGTCAGCTATTATTTTTCTCAGGAAGGAATTTAAACATGTTTATTAATTTTCTCTGGCATTTTCATCAGCCAATCTACCGTCATCCCGAGACAGGAGAATATCTTCTGCCCTGGGTAAATTTTCACACAACTAGAAATTACTGGCAGATGGCCAGGTTAATTGAGGAAAGTGAATTTCCCTGTACCGTGAATCTGGTTCCGAGCTTACTCGAACAAATCATAGACTATCAGAACCAGGCAGCCCGGGACCCGGTGCTGGAAGCACTAATTAAACCAGCAGAAGAACTGACCTCAGAAGAAATATCAAGGCTAAAAAGATTTTTCCCGACGGCTGTCGCTGAACCATCTCCTGACCATCTTCAGGAAAAAGTCCTGCGCAGTTTTTTTACGCCTTTGGTTTCGCCTGAAAAAAGGGACAAAAAAGACCTGCTCAATTTGAGACAGGAAATCTTTTCTGACCTCTTCAGGTATTTTCAACGCCTCAACCAGAAAAAAATCATCGAACTGACTGTCTCTCCTTATTACCATCCTCTTTTACCTCTTCTGATTGATCTTGGTCAGGCTCGACAGGAAGCACCTGATTTGCCTGACTTTAAGCACAGGGAAGATGCTACCTGGCAACTGCATACCTCCAGAGAATACTTCCGGCAGATCTTTGATTTCTCTCCAGTCGGACTCTGGCCTTCAGAAGGAGCCTTAAGTCAGGCAGCCTGTGAAGAAATAGCCTCAGCCGGTTTTCAACTGACTTTTACTGACGAGCATCTCCTCTGGAAAAGCCTCAAAACTGGACCCGATCGCCGGCATCTTTATCAGCCTTACAGGTGTGGCGGAACAAATATCTTTTTCAGGGACAGGGAATTATCAGACTTAATCGGTTTTGAGTACCAGCGCTGGCCGGCGGAAGTAGCAGTGGCTGATTTCCTGAGAAGACTGGAAGATAGGGCCAGAACCGCCGGCGAGAAAGCTATCTGTTCTATTATCCTTGACGGCGAAAATCCCTGGGGAGGATACCCCAATAATGGTGTTGACTTTCTAAGGCTACTCTTTTCCAGAATAAAAGCCAGTCCGCATCTTAAGCCCTGTCAGCCTTCAGACTATCTGGCTGAGCACCGGGCCAGGAAAAGCCTTAACTTGCCCGCCGGGAGCTGGATGAGCGGCTTTTTAAAATGGGTCGGGCATCCGGCCAAGGTTGAAGCCTGGAAAAAACTGGCTGAATACAGAGGCAAATATGGATTTTCCAGGCCGATGGCTGTGGCTGAAGGTTCCGACTGGTTTTGGTGGGCTGGCGAGACTGAAGAAAAAGAATTTGAAACTTTATTTTTATCTTATCTACAGCAGGCCAGTCAGATAGGTAAGTAATAGGTAAATAAAATGAATAAAATTAAATTTCTTTTTGCTGTTCACAATCATCAGCCCCTGGGCAATTTCCCCCAGGTTGTGGAGCAAGCCTATACCCAGGCTTACTGGCCATTTCTTAATTTAGTCAGCAAATATCCCGGTTTTAAATTCGCCCTTCATTTTACCGGCTTTCTTTGGGAATTTATACTGGAAAAACATCCGGAGGCCCTGAAACTAATCAAGCAGATGATTAAAGCTGGGCAGGTCGAATTATTGGGAGGTGGATTTTATGAACCTGTTCTAACCCAGATCCCTGAACAAGACGGCCAGGCCCAGATTGAGCTGATGAATAACTTTCTGGCAGAGCACCTGGAGGTTAAACCGGCCGGATTATGGTTGGCAGAAAGAGTCTGGGAACCACAGCTAGCTAGTTTCCTCCACCGAGCCGGCTTCAGCTATACACTTCTAGATGAAGAACATTTCCATTATGCTGGTCAGAAGAACCTTTATGGTTATTATCTAACTGAAGACCAGGGTCAGCCTTTGAGCATTTTCCCCATTGATAAAAAACTGCGGTATTTAATTCCGTTTCGAAGCCTGGCTGAGATTGATAATTATTTTCAGTCAATTGAAGAGCGTGGAGGCAAGGTAGCTATCATCGGTGATGATGGGGAAAAGTTTGGCCTGTGGCCTGGCACCAATCAATGGGTCTATGAACGCGGCTGGCTGAAAAGTTTCCTGCAGTATCTGGACACGAATCAGATAGAAATGTTGTCGTTTTCAGCTTATATGGCCCAGCATGAGCCACTGGGGTCAGTATATTTGCCACCTGCCTCTTATGAAGAAATGATGGAGTGGGTTCTACCGCCAGCCAAACAGGCTGAGTTCATCAGGCTGAAGGCCAGTTTGCCGGCGGAAAGCAGGATTTTCCTGCGAGGCGGTCAGTTTCGAGATTTTGATCTAAAATATTCTGAAAGCCACCACCTTCGCTGTCGAGCAATTCAGGTTTCAGCCGAAATTCACAAAAATGATTTGCCAGAAGCCAGGAAAGACCTCTATCAAGCTGAATGCAATGACGCCTACTGGCATGGTGTTTTTGGTGGATTATACTTACCCCATCTGCGGCGGGCTGTCTCCAGTAAGCTTATTTCAGCTGAACTTAAATTGCCTTTCCGTAGCGGCTGGGAAAAAATGGATCTTGATCTGGATGGCAGAGATGAATTTGAATTAAAAACGCCAGCTTTTTTTATCTGGGTTAAGCCTTCGGCTGGTGGCTCGATTATTGAAATTGATGATCGCTTTAGCACTTTTAATCTGACTGATGTCCTGACCAAGCGACAGGAATTTTACCATCTTTATTCGACCAGTGGTGGCCAGGCCGGCGAGGCTAAGTCAATTCATGAAGTTGACCGGATTCTGCCGCCTGAAGCTCAGAAATGGCTGTGCTTTGATCAATATCAGCGTCATTCTTGTCTGGACAGAATTGTTGCTCCGGATATCACCAGGGAAGAGTATGAACAAAGTTATTTTCAGGAGATTGGAAATTTCATCGGCCGAGAATATCAGTCCAGCCTGGAAGAAGATTGTCTGGTACTACAAAGAGAAGAGGAGTGTGGCCTGAGAGATAGTCAGGCCAGGATCAAAATAAAGAAAATCATCAGGCCCGGTCAAAATTCGGTTCTTTTAGCCTGGGAAATTGAAAACAGGAGCGAAGCCAGCCTCAACTTTTCTTTTATTTCCGAATGGAATCTGGCTCTTTTCGAAAATGAATATCGGATCAAGGCCAACAGAGTAGAGTTGCCCGGACAGCAGCTGTTCCTGGAAGCAGCCGGTCCGACCGAAATCTGGGATTTTCCTATCAAAACAATTTCTCAATCGGAAAAGGACTTCGAGATTATCACTCAGGGCATTTCTTTTCATTTTTTGTGGCGGTTAAAACTGGCTGGCGGCGAAAAAACCGGTGTATTATATTTAACCCTTAATCATGGCCAAATTGATGACTGATTGGGCAATCTTGCCAGGCTCAAAATTTTATAGAATAATTTTAAATTAAAGCCAGTATGATATAATAAACAAAAATCGACTAGAGCAGGTATGGCAGTAAAAATAGAAAAAAATAACAAATTATTGTGTTTAGTCCTTCATAGCCACATCCCTTATGTCATCAATCATGGCACCTGGCCTCATGGTACAGACTGGTTATTTGAAGCTACTGCCGAGACCTACTTACCCCTCCTCGATGTGCTTCTCAGGCTGGAAAAAGAGGGGTTAAAATCTGGCTTGACTATTAGTCTAACGCCTGTTCTGGTTGAACAGCTCCATAAACAATCTTTCCGACAAAATTTCCTGGACTATTTGACCATGAAGCTGGAGGCTGCCGCCAGTGATTATCTATATTTTCAGCGAACAGGTGAAAAGAAGCTAATAGATCTGGCCTTGTTCTGGAGGAGATGGTATGAGAAGATTTACCATCTATTTCTTGATGAATTTCATTCTGACCTGATTTCAGCTTTTGCACATTTTATGAACACCGGCTCAATTGAAATCATAACTTCAGCTGCTACCCACGGCTATCTGCCGCTCCTGGCCAGGGACGAGAGTGTCAGGCACCAGGTGCAGCAAGGAAGATTTATTTATGAAAGATATTTTGGGCGAAAACCAGCTGGTTTCTGGCTGCCAGAATGTGCTTATCGGCCCGCTTATAACTGGCAGCCGCCCCTGGGTGGAGGCCCATCTTACGCGCGTCTTGGAGTTGACCAGATATTAGGAGAGGAAAATCTCAACTATTTCTTTGTTGATAATCACTTACTGCGGGGTGGAGAAGCTAAAGGAGTTTATCTGGAGAGATTCCCTGCTCTTCAGGATTTATGGGAAAGATTTAAGGAAAAATATCAGTCGAGTGAGCCACTGCGGCCCCAGAGTCCCTATTTACCTTATCTGACCCATCCGGCTGGTCTGGCCTTCATGGCCAGAGATGAAATTACCGGGCAGCAAGTTTGGAGCCGTTATTCAGGTTATCCAGGTGATGGCTACTATCTTGAATTTCATAAAAAGCATTTTCCTGGCGGATTGCGGTACTGGCGGATAACTTCATCTTCATCAGATCTGGCTGATAAGCTTCCATACGAGGTCGAGCAGGCCAACGCCAGGATAGAAGAACATGCCCGTCATTTCGTCTGGCTGGTCAACGAAGTTTTAAAAAATCAAGAAGAAGGGATAATCACCTCTCTCTATGACACTGAACTATTTGGACACTGGTGGTTTGAAGGACCGGAGTGGCTATATCAGGTGATAAAAAAACTTTCTCTGCCCGAGTCAAAAGTCAAGCTGAATACTGCCTCCAGCTGCCTCGAAGAAGTCCCTCCTGCCATTTATGTTTCGCTGCCGGAAGGTTCATGGGGAGAAGGTGGATTTCACTGGATCTGGTTAAATGATAGAACAGCCTGGATCTGGTCAAAAATTTATGAGCTGGAAAAAAGATTCTGGGCAGCTTTTAACAATCAAAACCAGCCGGATTTATTAAGTAGCAGACTCTTGAAACTTTTATGTCAGGAAAAATTCCTGCTGGAAAGTTCAGATTGGCCCTTTTTGATATCAACTATGACTGCCAGGGATTATGCCGAAGCCAGAGCCAGCCTTCATTTTGAACGAGCTACCAGGCTCCTCAATTTAATGGAGAAGGGCCAGCCTCTGACTCCCGAAGAGTATTTCTGGCTGGAAAAAGTTGAGTCAGAAGATTCTTTATTCAGGGAGGTTATCCTACCAGATGGAAAAATCATATAAAAAAATTCTGGTTATGATCCTGTGCGGAGGAAAAGGGGAAAGGCTTTATCCTCTAACCAAGGATAGGGCTAAACCATCGGTCCCTTTTATCAGCAGCTACCGAATTATTGATTTTAGCCTATCTAACGCCCTGAACTCCGGCCTGAGAAAAATTGCCCTGTTAACTCAATATAAATCACTATCACTCGAAAAACACATTCGTCAGGGCTGGAGCATTTTTCACCCAGAAAGCAATGAATATATTATTTCGCTGCCTGCCCAGGGCAGGTTTAGTGAGCACTGGTATGAAGGCACAGCCGATGCTGTTTTCCAGAACATCTATACCATTCAACAGGAAAATCCCGATATTATTCTGGTTCTTTCCGGGGATCATGTTTATCGGGCTGACTACCGTTTATTGTTAAAATTTTTCCTGGAAAAAAAGGCGGAAGCTGTGGTCATGGCTCATACCTGTCCAGTTGTAGAGGCCAGCCGCTTTGGAGTGATCAGTATCGACGACGCGCAGCTGATCACTGGCTTTAGCGAGAAACCTAAAAAGCCAGCTCCTATACCCTGGGCATCGGATATCTCCTTGATTTCTATGGGAGTTTACATGTTTGAAACTCCCGTTCTGGTCAAAGCCCTTATCAATGATGCCAAAAATCCCAGATCTACCCATGATTTCGGGCGTGATGTGATACCGGAGCTTATCAAACGCCACAAAACCTATGCCTACACTTATGAAGATTACTGGCAGGATATCGGGACCATAGATGCTTACTGGCAAGCTAATATGGATTTTCTGACAGCTAATTCTCCCTTCCAACTTAACGATCCAGATTGGCCAATCCGCACTTACCGGCCGCAGTATCCTTCCTCTTTCATTACCTCCGGAGATATCAATAATTCGGTTCTTGGCTCAGGCTGTCAGATTCTGGGGGGGCGGATTAAAAATTCCATTTTATCTTCAGGAATCGTAGTAGAAGATGAAGTGGAAATAGAGGATTCTATAATATTTGAAGGAACAATCATAAAGAAGGGGGCCAGGATCTACCGGACAATTCTTGACAAGCAAATTGTTATCCCGCCAAAATTTGCAGTTGGTTTTGACCTGGAAAAAGACAAAAGCCATTTTAAGATCAGTTCCGATGGGATCAGAGTTATCCCTAAAGCCTGGAGACTGGAATGATTGAAAGATACAGCTTACAACCCAGCAATTTCAACCCAGAGACTCCTAAGGAATTAGTGATACTGTCGATTATTGCCCAGAGTTTTTTCCAGCCTTTTTCACTCGAAGATAACCTGCTGGTGATCCTGACTGCCCTGACTGCCGGTTCAGGCATTGGTTTTAACCGGGCCATGCTTTTTTTAAATGACGGAATGAAATTAAAAGCGGCTACCTGGTTGGGCCCCAGATCTCCGGAGGAAGCAGAGGCCATCTGGACGATGCTGTCTTCACCCGGTATCGGTTATGCAGAAATAGTTGCTTACAATCGCGACCTGGTAACCAAAATGGTTAGGGATATTCAGCCCAGACTGAAGTCTCTGGTTTATGATCTGGAGAGCAGGACGTTGCCTTTGCCAGCCATGGCTGCTGTTAATAAAGAAATTATTTTGGTGACTGAAGCTCAAAACGAACCGGCGGTCGATCCCAATTTTATCAATTTTATTAAAGTAGATAGCTTCCTGTGCTTACCCTTGGTCGCCCAGGATGAAATACTGGGAGAAATCGTGGTTGATAAGGGAATCACCCATGCCCCAATTGAAGCCAAAGATATCGAACTGGCCAGATTATGCGCTCTGCTGGCCGGAAATTATATTTACACTACTAACCTTTATAAAAAGGTAGTAGAAATGGAAAAGATGGCAGCCCTGGGTGAGATGGCCGCTTTTGTGTCTCACCAGCTGAGAAATCCGATAGTAGCTATTGGCGGTTTCACCACACAAATGCTATCCAGCCCCTGCCAGCCCGAACGTTGCCGGCGAAATTTGAATATCATTCAGGAGCAGGTGAAGCATCTGGAAGATATTATTTATAAATTGAGCCATTTCTTAAAAAATACGATTAGAGAACTAAAACCGGTTGATGCCAGGCCAATTCTTTTGAACCTGGTGGAAAGGCCTGATATTAAACTTAAAGCAGCGAAGAAAACAATTTCTCTGAAAATACCCGAAAATTTACCCTTGATCCAGTGTGATCAGGTCTATTTTGAAGAGGCAGTGGTCAATCTTCTGGATAATGCTTTAGACGTCACCCCAGATGGCGGCAAAGTCTATTTGCGAGCCAGACCTTATAATGACAAGTATGTAATGATTATTATTAAAGATTCAGGACCGGGCCTTGATGAGAAAAGTCGTGATAAATTATTCAGTCCTTTTTATACAACGAAAGAAAATGGTACAGGGCTTGGATTGCTGTTTGTCAAGCGCATCATAGATACTTGTAATGGAAAGCTGGAGGTGCAAAGCAAACCCGGCAGAGGAACTATGTTTAAACTGTATTTTAAAATCCAAGAAAGGGGATAACTATGAAAAAAATACTGCTGATTGAAGACGATCTGGCTTTAAGTCTCCTGTATGAAGAAGAGCTGAAGAATGAAGGCTATTCAATAGTAGTCGCCCATGATGCAGATTCAGCTCTGGAGTTGGTCAGGAAAGAACCATTTGATCTAATCATTACCGATATCAGGATGCCAGGGAAGGACGGGATTGAGCTTATTGCCAATGTTATGGGCCTGCGCAAGGATATTCCAATTATTATCAATACAGCCTATCAAAGTTACAAGGATGATTTCATGACCTGGGCAGCCGATGCCTATATTATCAAATCATCATCTTTAGATGAATTAAAAGCTAAAATTAAAGAACTAATTGGCAACTAACTTTTAGCTGTAATTAATTATTTTAAAAAAAGGAAATGAATTTATGCCAGAATTAAGAAAAGATATGTTGAGCGGAAGATGGGTCATTATCTCGACTGAAAGGAGTCGGCGTCCCGATGATTTCCATTCCCCAACCACTGCCGAAATCAGGAGAGAAAATCTAGCTTTCTGCCCATTCTGTCCGGGTAATGAGGCTAAGACGCCGCCGGAAGTCTATTCAATCCGAAACGATGGTTCACGGCCTGACCAGCCAGGCTGGAAAGCCAGAGTAGTTCCAAATAAATTTCCTGCCTTAAAACCAGGCCCGCTTCCTCCCCGGAAAAATAGAGGAAGCTATCAATGGATGGAAGGAGTTGGAGTCCACGAGGTGGTCATTGAAAATCCAGATCATGATCTCGAAATAGCTGATTTGCCTCTTGATCACCTGGCTGATATTATAAGAATTTATCGTCAGCGGACAGTGGCTATTGAGCAACAATTTCACTATCAATATGTCCAAATTTTTAAAAATAAGGGGAGAGAAGCCGGGGCTTCACTCTCTCATCCTCACTCCCAGATTATAGCCACTCCTATTGTTCCTAAGAGGATCAAAGAAGAAATCTACGGGGCAGAAAGGCTATTTCGCAATTCTTTTCGCGAATGTTCTATCTGTCGAATGTTGCGCGAAGAACTTCAGTCCGGTGAACGGTTAGTTCATGAAAATGATTCCTTTGCGGCCATTACCCCCTTTGCTTCCAGGTTTCCATTTGAGATGGCTATCATTCCAAAAAGTCATTCGGCTTTTTTCCGCCAGATCAGCGATGGAGAAATTGTTTCTTTAGCCGAAGTTTTGAAGGAAGCTCTTAGCCGCTTGAAAACCGAGCTCTCTGATCCACCCTTTAATCTCGTCTTCCATCAAGCTCCAAACCCTCAGGTGGCCGAGAAGGCCTGGCCAGGTATTGATTTTTATTATCACTGGCATCTGGAGATTTTACCTATTTTGACCAAGGTAGCTGGCTTTGAGCTGGGCACTGGCTTTTATATCAATCCGATGTCACCAGAATCGGCAGCTGAATATCTGAGAAAAAGTAAACAACCCACTAGCTAAAAGCAGAGTATTTTTCGATATAGCTCATGGTAATTGGAAGCAGATTTTTCCCAGGAAAAATCGCAGCGGAAGGCATTGTCTTTGAGTCTTGACCAAAAAGGCTGGCGCTGGTAAAAGCTGATAGCCCGATCCAGAGC
>JAKPXU010000126.1 GCA_029571905.1 Acidobacteriota bacterium
GCTTCAGACAGGATTTGAAGCAAGCTGGTCTGCCCGGCCATTTCATACAGCCCGGGACGCCCGACGGCCCCAATGACGGCTATTTTCTGGTGTTCCCTTATTATCACTGTCACGTGGGCGTTTTTAGTATATTTTTCATCCAGGATAGCAGCCAGTTTCTTCTCGAGTTCTTGAGCCGTCAGACCGGATGCCTGAACCTTGCCGATAACAGCCAGGCTGACTGTCCCATCCTCTGCTACCCGAACGGTCTGGTTCAGTTCAGGCAGTTCGTAGACCTTGATTTCCAGCAGGTCTTTGGAGCCGATCTTGTATTCGATGATCTGGCCCGTCTGGGACTCTGCCGATTGCTGCGCTAAGAGTGATTGGCTAAAAATCACCATAGCCATCATCACCATAGCTATGGCTGCTGCTCGTGAATAAAAGCTCGTAAATTTCATCTCGCTTTTCTCCCTCATTCTGCCTTCTTCTATAGCCCTTCTAGAGCCTTCTTTGTATCTCCTAAATCTAATATTTCTAGCATTAAAAATATCATAACAGCGATGGGATAGGCAAAATATTTTCGCCCGGGATTGAGCCAAAAATCAGATTAAAACCGATAAAATAACGTTTTAATTTCCGCTCTTCAGGAAGGATTTTCCTCTGGTTCAATGTCCCGAAGATATTAAGACTCCAGTCCCGGCTCAATCTTATTCCCAGGTTGGCCATCACAGTGGTAAATCTGTATTCAGGTCCGGTCAGGCCTTCTTCCTGACTGAATGGGTATTTACTAAGTCCCTGGGCGAAGTTGTTTCCCAGGGTGACTCTTTTGCTCAGAGTGAATCTAAGCCCACCTCCATAGGTTGTCTGAAGGTAATGCAACAGGCTGGAATAGACCGAAACACTGAAATCACGGCTGTAATAAGCCTGAAGGCTCAGCCAGTGGCTGAGATTGATCAAAACATTGCCATTCCCGACCACACCCGACGCATCTTTAAAATCCCGGCTTTTAATATCCAGATACATATAACCCAGGTTAAGGCTGCCCTGAAAAGCTCTTCTCATTGGCCCGGAGGCAGGAATAAATTCAAGACCTCCATAGGCGGCGTAGGTACGGCTGTTTTTAAATTGAGATTCTCTGTACTGAAAATCGTAAAGCCCCACCTGGCCATTCAGGTAGAGCCTGAAGCTTGCCCCTGGCTGAAAATAAAGGAAAGCGTCGGCAAAATATTCATTCCGGTTGAGTTCCTGTTTTAGGTTAATTTCTTGATAGTCTGATTGCCGGTAATTCAACTTGGCTCCTCTAATCTGCCAGGCAACAGCTCCTGACCTTGAAAACTGCCACAGAAACAGCCCGTCCCAGGAAATTTCTTCTTCGCGGATATTCAGCAGAAGTTCAGGACTTAATCGCCGGCGCACATTAGAATAATTAATCCCAGTCTTCCCATAAAATTTCTTAGATAGAAAATGGACCTGGTTTCTGGTCACAAAATCAAAGGCTCTTTCCCTGTCGTTTTTAAAATAAAAAGCCCCTTGGAGTGACTGGTAGGAATCAAAAATGATCAGTTTGCTGAGAGGAGCAAACCACTGGAAGGCCGGCCCGGCATTAAAACTAACGTCAGGATAATGAGTATCATAATAGCCATAATAGATGTCCGAGTCATAGCCGGCATTGCCCAGGGTAAACTGCCGGTAAGCCCTGATACTGCCCAGTTTCCAGGGAGCATCCTGAAAAAGGCTCAGGACATTATTGGCCAGCCAGTTGCCGCTCTGGGCAAAGCTATCAGCAGCTGCCAGGAGAAAAATGGCAATGAATAAGATGCTACCAACTTTAGTTCCGGGATTTTTCAATTTTTGCCCCGCTCTTTTATAACATTAACTCGTTTAATCTTCAATAGGCACCTTTGCCCAGGACGACGGCCGGAATAGTTTTTAGGATAATGCTCATATCGAGCCAGAAAGAGAAATGGTCAATATATTCCAAATCAAGTTTCATCCAGTCGCTGTGATTAATTTCGTTCCGCCCGGAGACCTGCCACAGGCAGGTGATACCTGGCTTCATTGAAAATCTTCTCCTCTGCCAGATTTCATATTTGTCCACTTCGGAAGGCACGGTCGGCCGGGGGCCGACAATGCTCATATCTCCGGCCAGGACATTAAAAAATTGGGGAAATTCATCAATACTGAATTTTCTAAGAATCCGGCCAACAGGAGTTATGTACTGAAGTTTTTTATTCTTGAATTCGGGAGTGGTCATCCGCTCTAAGTCATCAACTTTGGATAATTCTTTTTCAGCATCAATTCTCATCGTGCGGAACTTGACCAGCTTGAAGCGACGGCCATGGAGCCCCATTCTTTCCTGTCTGAAGAAAACCGGACCGGGTGAAGTCAGTTTGATGGCCAGAGCGGCAGCTAAATAGACCGGGCTCAAGGCAAAAATAGCTACCGAGGAAATAATTATATCCACCGTCCTTTTTATAAATAATTGCCACTCAGAGACTCTTATAGTGTTGTAGCTTAGCAGTGGGATGCCATCTAATTCGGTGATAACTGACCTGGCAAGTTTCATATCATAAAGGTCAATAGCCAGAGAAGTCTCAACGCCTTCTATTTCACAGACGTGAAGAGCTTCTTCTATAAAACTGAGTCTCGACCGGGGCAAGATGAAAACCACCTGGTCAATGGAGGTCTGATGGAAAATACTTAAAAGGTCTTTTAAGCCACCAATCACTTCGACCTCATTTACCTCTTTAATCTTTCTACTTTCATCATCATTGATGACACCAACCACCTGTATTCCCCAGTCGGGGTTCTCCCTGACTTTTTTAATGAACTCAGCCGCTCTTCTTCCAGTTCCGACAACCAGAATCTGACGGAAGTTATAGCCTTGCTGGTGCATTTTTTTAAGGGCTACAGTGAGGATAGCCCGGTCAATGAGAAGAGCCAGCGTCCCTGAAATTATGAAGATGAAGAAAAATAGACGGCTGATATAAGCCGCTTTCAGGATAAACAGAGTTGTCCCGAAGCCAAAAAACATCAGAATAGAGGAATTGATGATTCTCAGCCCAGTCCGGTGGTAAGGCTCAATTCTCAGAAATTTATAGCCTCTAGCCAGGGTAATAGCTGCCAGCCAGATAGCCACGCCAATCAGATAAGCCAGAGCATACTGTTGAAAAGTCGAGAGGGGAGTGGAACTAACCTCGGCTTCTGGAAATATCCGCCGCAAGCTCAGGTTAAGGCTAATTCCTTCTCTGATAAAATAGGCGAAAAGGTAGGCTAAGGTTAAAAAGAGAAGGTCAAAAAGGAAAGCAACTTCTTTAAGAAATCTATCTCGGTCCTTTAACATGGTCCCGTTCCTGCCTCGGTTGCTGCCTTTCTAAAGTATCACACTTTTTTATCTTTTCCGTCAAGAGTCCGCAATATCCTGGCTGGATTGCCGGCGACTACTGTTCGTGGTGGAACATCTCTGGTTACGACTGAACCGGCTCCGACGATGGCCTGCTCTCCAATGGTCACCCCGGCCAGAATAGTTGCCCCCGAACCAATGGAGGCACCCTGTTTTACGACTGTTGGTATAACCTTCCAGTCATCTTCAGTCTGAAGGCCTCCGCTGGCTGTTGTTGCTCGGGGATAAAGGTCATTTATAAAAGTCACGCCATGGCCGATGAAGACCTCATCCTCAATTGTCACTCCTTCGCAGATGAAGGTGTGAGAAGAAATCTTACAACTCTGGCCAACAGCGACCCCTTTCTGGATTTCAACGAAAGTTCCTATTTTGGTATTGTCACCAATGGAACAGCCGTATAAATTAACAAAGGCAAAAATTTTTACATTTTCACCGAGTTTAACATCAGGGGCAATACGACAATATTCCATTCTGTCCTCCCTTAAGCTTTAAGCCAGCTACTCATTCAATTTTACCAGTTGACCTTTTTGAGTAATAGACTTGCTGGCTGCTTCCAGCAATTTTACCACCATCAACCCGGCCTGACCATTATTAAAAGGCTCAACATTCTTATTCAAACAGTCAATAAAGTAATCAACTTCTTTTTTCAGAGCTTCAACTGCCTCTAACTTTGGCATATAGACATCACCAATCCGGTAATTGATCAGCAGGTTGTGAACATGTTCTTCTGAGGTTTCAATTTTGAGCTCGACGCCCCGGTCGTAAATTTTGACTTTTTCATCAGCTGAAACATCGTCCCAGAGGAGCATTTTGCGTTTTCCGCTGACTATTGTCCGTCTGATTTTGACCGGGCTGAGCCAGTTAAGATGAAAATGAGCGAGGAGATAAGGATTTTCAAAATAAACAGTAATATAGGCCACATCTTCGAAGTCGCCATTGTAGTGGGAAACACCCTGAGCCGAAACGGCCACCGGCCTGTCTTTTATCAGATGGCACATAACGGAAAAATCATGAGGGGCAAGGTCCCAGACCACATTGACGTCATGCTGGAAAAGTCCCAGATTGACCCTGACCGAATCATAGAAGAGAAGATCCCCCAGTTCACCGGCGTCAACAAGCTCTTTCATCTTCTTGACCGCGCCGGTAAAAAGAAAGGTGTGATCAACCATGATTTTAAGGTTTTTACTGGCGGCCAGGTCAATCAAGTCCTGGGCCTGCTGGCTGTTCATGGTGAAGGGCTTTTCAACAAACACATGTTTGCCGTTAAGCAGAGCTTTCCGGGCGAGTTCATAATGGCTGGAAACAGGGGTGATGACCGCCACCAGGTCAATTTCCGGATCGTTGATAAGTTCTTCCGGGCTGGAATAAGCCTTAATAAATGGGTAGGTCGAAGTAGCCACCAGCCTTCGTTGAGGACGCAGGTCACAAATGGCAGTGAGCCTGGCCTCCGGGCTGGCATTAAAGTTTCTGGCTACATTCGGCCCCCAGTAACCGAAACCGATAACGCCGACATTAATCATGCCTCCGCTCCCTTTTTCCCGGAGCAGGTCCTTGGCTAAACCTGCCGGGAATAAAATTTATGTATTGAGTCCGAAATAAATGTTATTTGCTCATCTGTCAGCTCTGGGTACATAGGTAAAGAAAGAATCTCATTTTGATATTTATAAGCTACCGGAAAATCTTCAGGCTGGTGTTTTAGATAGCTATAAGCGGGAAGGTAGGGGAGAGCAATGGGATAGTGAATATTGGTAGCGATGCCCTGAGCCTTGAGATAATCAATCAGTTTTTCCCTGTCCTTAACTCTGAGGCAATAGATATGAAATATGTGGGATGAGCCTGGCCTTAGCTTCGGGCCTTTAACCTCCGGGATATCCTGGAGGAGCTCGTTGAACTTGAGCGCATGCTGATAGCGGGCCTGGTTCCAGCCTTCGATGTATTTAAGTTTGATACTGAGGATCGCTGCCTGCAGGCCGTCCAGGCGGCTGTTTATCCCTTCAATTTCATGGATATATTTTTTCTCAGAGCCATGGTTAGCAAACAGGCGGGCCCGGCGGGCAAAGTCAGAGTCGTTGGTGATAATGGCACCGCCATCGCCGTAGGCACCCAGGTTTTTCCCGGGGTAAAAGCTAAAGGTGCCGGCCAGCCCAAAGGTGCCGGTTTTGCGGCCGTCATAGGTGGCAAAGTGGGACTGAGCGCAATCTTCAATCATCAATAGATCGTGACGGTCACAAATGACTTTTATCTGGTCTATGGCTGCTGACTGGCCATAAAGATGGACAGGGATGACGGCTTTGGTTTTGGCGGTGATCTTTTCTTCGAGCTTGCCTGGATCAAGATGAAAATATTCGTCATTATCAACAAAGACAGGTCTGGCCCCGGACTGAGTGATCGCTTCTGAAGTGGCAATGAAAGTGTTGGCAGCGGTAATAACTTCATCACCAGGCTCGATACCGGCTGCCTTAAGGCTGATGTAGATAGCGTC
>JAKPXU010000134.1 GCA_029571905.1 Acidobacteriota bacterium
CTCAGAGTTTCAATCTGGAACTAACCGAAAAAGCTTACTTTAAAATAATCAGCAAAAAAACAGCCAGTCTTTTTCGGGCCAGCTGTCGGCTGGCATCAGAGCTGGCTGGCGCCCCGGCCGAAATAAAATCAGAGCTGGAAACCTTTGGTTTTAACCTCGGCCTGGTCTTTCAAATAGTAGATGATCTTCTGGATCTCAAAGCAGAAACGCAGGAAACAGGCAAGCCGCGATTTTCTGATCTGCGAGAAGGACGCATTACTCTACCGCTCATCAGAGCTATAAAGACCTGGCCCGAGGAACAAAAAAAGAAAGTGGCTGGCTGGCTGAAAAAGAGACACAGAGAGTGGTCGGAGCCAGTGGCTGGCTTTAACGATTTCCTGCTTGAACTGGAGACAGGCGGGGCCCTGGCTTCCAGTCTAAAAACAGCAGAAAAACTAGCTGGGCGAGCGAAGAATTGTCTGGCTAAACTGGAGCCTGGCCTCTATCAGGAATCATTAATTAAACTCACCGAGTTTGTCTTAAAAAGAAAAAAATAACACCAGGTAAAACAAGTGAGGCAGAGATGATAGAAATCGAAGTGAAAATCAGGGTGCCAGACCTCAAAACGACCAGGCAGAAACTGCTGGAAATGGGTTGTGAGATCGTTCATGATTTTTACCGTGAATGGAATGTCCTTTATGATTTTCCTGATGGCCATTTGGCCAGCCGGCAAGAAGCTCTGCGGTTAAGGCTGGCCGGCAAAAAGGCCTTCATTACTTATAAAGGTCAGCCGCGGAAATCACGGTCTTTTAAAATAAGGGAGGAATTCGAATCGGAAATAAAAAACATCAGAGATTTCAAAAAAATTCTGCACAGGCTTGGTCTGAGAGCAGTTTTTGAATACCGTAAAAAAAGAATGCTCTTACGCTCCGGCCGGGTAAACATCACTCTGGATGAGTCAGAAGTTGGCTGCTTTCTGGAATTGGAAGGCAAAAGAAGCGATATCGTTAGACTGGCTGAAAAACTGGGATATAGCCGGCGAGATTTTATTAAATCAGATTATGTTCAATTGATTATGGCTGAACGCCAAAAAGATCATTCGTCTTCGTCTGAGTGATCTTCATCCTCTGCGTCCTCATCTTCTTCAAGTTCAAAATCCTCGTTCAACCTTTCGAGATCCTCTTCTCCAATTTCCTCTTCAGGCTCAACCAGATCATGTTCATGTTCTTCAACTGGAACTTCGGTTTCAGTTTCGACCGCTTCCAGTGGCAGAGCTTCAGTCAGAATAACTTCTTCTTCCCCCGTTTCTTCAGGCTGATAAGGAAGGATTTCATACTGGACAGCGCCTGTTCTAACTTCTTCCTGCGCAATCCGAATCGGGTTCTTATATTTAAATTTTATCCTGGGTCTTTCTCCTTTAAGCAGCTGTTTGGCCCTCTGCGCGGCCACAATGACAAAGCGAAACTTGCTATCAAAGGTATTTTGTTCCAAGGCTGGTTTTCTCCTTCTTCTGTCATCTATCAAGGTGGCTTATAAATTAGCAGATTTTTCTCAAAATATCAAGCCGGCCCCCTGAGAACAGCCTTTAGATTGGCAAACTTCCTGTTTTTTTACATGGTTAATTTCGATCTTCAACCCTGTTTTTCACGCGCAGTGGTTATAAGGCTTCTATCTTCTTCCTCCTTTCTGTCGGGTTTCTGGTGGGCGAGGCTAAGACTATTTACTGTTCCAGACGGTCCTTGTATACATGGAACGCCTCATCAATAGTTCACTTTTCAAGCGTAAAGAGTTCACTTTTCAACTGTAAATAACAACTCCGAAATTTTTTATTGACAGCCTGGTTAACCTGTGTTAGAGAGAGAAAGATTATTTTGATAAAAATTGGCAGCCTGAAAAGACTGACTCATCTAATAGAGGAGAAGCTGCGATGGAACTTTTCCTGAACAATCTGGCAAGCTGGCTGGATAAAACAGCCTCTAACATCTGGACAATTATGGTTCCGATATTATTCGGGATCGGCTTGATTCTGAGCATCAGACTTGGTTTCATTCAATTCAGAAAACTGGGGCCGGCTTTTAAGATTATGTTCAGCCGCCGATCAAGAAAAGGCGGCGGAGAAGGAGATGTCTCCCCATTTGCCGCTGTTTCCACTGCTCTGGCCGCCACGGTGGGCAATGGAAATATTGCCGGCGTGGCCACGGCCCTCTACTGGGGAGGGCCAGGGGCTATTTTCTGGATGTGGATTTGTGGTTTCCTGGGGATGGCGACTAAATTCTCTGAAGCCTTTCTGGGAGTTCTCTTCCGGGAAAAACATCCCGATGGAACAATTGCCGGCGGCCCGATGTATTACATCAAAAACGGCCTGAATAAAACTAAATTTGCTATTTTTCTGGCTGGTTTTTTTGCCGTTTGTGGGACCTTTGCTGCTCTCTTCGGCACCGGCAACATGATGCAAAGCAACCAGATGTCCCTGGCCATTAAAACTCAGTTCGGCATTTCTCCGATCATAACGGGAGCAGTAGTCACTTTTTTTGTTGGCCTGGTGGTTATCGGAGGAATTAAACGGATTAGCGCCGTAGCCGAGAGACTGGTTCCCGCCATGATTGTACTCTACCTCGCGGCAGGAATCATTGTTCTTATAGACAATGCCGGCGCCTTACCTAAGGCCTTCGGGTTAATTTTCCAATATGCTTTCACACCGGCGGCAGCCACCGGTGGTTTTGTTGGCGCTGCTATCAAACAGGGAATTCAGTTTGGCGCCAGGCGTGGCATTCTCTCCAATGAGGCTGGTCTGGGAAGTGCTCCTATTGCCCATGCTGCGGCTCAGACTCCCAGTCCGCTTCACCAGGGACTAATCGGCGTCATGGAAGTATTTATTGATACGGTTATCGTTTGCACTTTTACCGCTCTGATTAACCTATCTTCTGGGGTCTGGACGAGCGGAGTATCAGGTTCAGCTATGACAGTCTCGGCTTTTTCGAAAACTTTGCCCCATGTCGGCGGGATCGTTGTCTCTCTCTGTTCCTTTCTATTTGGCTATACGACCATTGTTAGCTGGTGTTATTATGGCGAGCAATGCCTCAAATACCTGTTTGGCCTGAAGATTACAATGCCTTACCGGATAATTTTTATTGCTCTGACCTTTATTGGCGCTGTTGTCTCAATAGAAATCGTTTTCTTTATGGGTGATATCGCCAACGCCTTTATGGCTTTGCCGAACCTGATAGGTCTCCTCTTGCTGTCAGGCGTACTGGCACATAAAGTTAAAGAAATGAAGAAACGTTATCCCAATCTCTTAGAATAGTGCCGGGTACTATCTGCATATTCTTTCGCCTTCTTCGTGGACACTTTTATACGAAGTATCGAAGTGAAAGCCAGACACGTTGACCGCCATTTTGCTAACAGAATCTGTTAGTCCAGGGTCATCATGTTCCCTGTCTCCCATTTTCCCTGGATCCAGGCCCCCAGCCGGACGGCATCCAGGTCAATAAAATCATTAAAAGCCTGGCAGGTGAACAGCAAACAGTCAGTATTCCTTAATAATATCGTCCTCAGTTTCAAAAAGGCCATCAGGGCCAGCTGAGCAAAGACTGAACGTACTGTCAGAAACTCTTTCGTATTTTATTTCGTGTCCCCAGCCGTCGGTCAGATTCAAGCCATATGATCTCGCTCTCTGCCATTCCTTTAGTGATTCTGGTGCTTCCCGACCGCTTTCTGCCATCCATTCGATAATGGCCCGTGACAGCGACTCGAGATTGACCGTGGTCAGTTCGATTCTGGCCTGATTAAAGTGCTGGATGTCTTCTTCGATGGGCGCTTTCTTTTCAGTTCGCAGAAAATAGGAAAAAAAGATGATAATCAGAGCAAGAAGAAGGATAGCCAGAGCGCCTTTTCCCTTCATTTCCACCTCTAGAAAAAATTGACCCGTGAAGGACTCGAACCTTCAACCCGCGGATTAAGAGTCCGCTGCTCTACCAATTGAGCTAACGGGCCAAAATTATTTTTAAGTTTAGATTAGAGCTACTTAATTGTCAACCAAACCAACAACCTCAACCAAAAATGTTCAGGAAAACTGTGATCAAAAGAGCATTGGTAAAATCAATAAAGAAGGCGCCAACCATCGGCACGACCAGGAAAGCCCGTGGTGCTCGTCCAAATTTATCCACCAGGACTTTCATATTGGCCATGGCGTTGGCAGTCGTCCCCATCATAAAGCCGCAAAAGCCGCCGCTCATGACAGCCGATTCATAATCCCGCCCCATCAGTCTGAACACCGGTCCAAGGCAGAGCAAAGCTATTAAGATGACCTGCCCCACCAGAACAATGATCAGTGGCAGAACAAGGCCGGCCAGTTCCCAGAGTTTGAGCGTCATCAGGGCCATAACCAGGAAGAGTGAGAGCGACACGTGACCAAGTTCGTCCATCGTCTTCTGAGAAAGACCGATGAGGCCGGTCAGATCATCCAGGTTGCGGATAATGGCCGCCACAAACATCGCCCCGATATAGGCAGGAAGGGTAAAGTGGAGGGCGGCGAAGCCCTGGCTTAGCCAGGATCCTATCCACATAGCCACCAGCAGCACGACTGTATTCTTAAGAAGAATGTAGGCTTCCCTGTCATCTTCTCCAGAAGACACAGTTTCCTTCGGCTCAAGGGTAGCGGCTTCAACTATGTCATCAGTAGTGGGGACGGAAATGTCCCGGGACTTAGCAGCTGGCTTACGCAGCTTGTGTCTCTCGATCAAGAAGGTGCCAAGCGGCCCACCGATTAATCCACCGCTAATGATTCCGAACATGGCCGCCGCCACCGCGATGGTGGCTGCCCCCGTCACCCCGGCTTTTTCAAACAGGGGGGCAAAGGCCAGACCCGTGGCTGGACCTCCGGTCAGGGTTACCGAACCTGCCAGCACGCCAAACAGCGGCTTTAAGCCCAGCAGGGCAGCCAGGCCCACACCCAGGACATTCTGGAAGATGGCGGCTACCGTGGCAATGATGAAAAAAAGGAGAACCTGAGGACCTCCAACCTTGAGAAGCCGCAGGCTGGCTCCGAAACCGATGGTGGTGAAGAAAGCGATCATCAGGGGGTCTCTGAGCGTCGTATCAAAGGTGAACAGGCTAAGTCCATAATGCCGGGCGATAAGGGTGGCTAAAGCTACCAATAAGCCTCCGACCACAGGCGCTGGAATGTTATACCGTGACAAAGGCTTGATCCATCGGCATAGCCCATAGCCAAGAAAAAGAATGATACCGGCAAAAGCC
>JAKPXU010000146.1 GCA_029571905.1 Acidobacteriota bacterium
ATAGAAGAAGGCCAACTAAAACCAGAAAAACAATGATGGCCCCGATGATGATAAGCCAGGTGGTAAGTGGCATGATAAACCTCCCTCACTTCAAATCATATAAACAATCATAATTGACGATCAGACAAAAATAGGAAAAAGGGAAAAAATTATCCCTCATTTTTCATTCTTTAAAAATTAATAACCTTCCCTCGGCAGGCCATTTTCCTGGTCTGCTAACTAAAGAAAAATATTAATTCTTCTTATTTTTAAAGTCAAGGAAAAACTACCCTGGTAGATTTGCCACCACCAGTCAGCTCCTGCCATCGACCTGAATCGTAAGTTTGTGCGAACCTGGCTCAGACGGAATATCAATGGCCAGCCCCCGGCGGATCAGAAGTAGCAGACAAGCAATGGCTTCTGACAGCTCCTGGTTACCAGAGAGCTGAACCAGCTGGCAGAAAAATTTCTGCCCAAAAGAAAACATGCTTGACTAAAATTGGCTATTTTTTTATAAATGTCAATGATTACTTGCTAGCTGACAAAATTTATAATAGAATTTCAAAAAATTGGCGGATGGAAAGGGTGGTGGGAATTAAGGTGACAGAAAAAGCTTGAGGAGATAAAAGAAAATTGGCCATAGGGAAAAAAGAGGTTCAAGATGAGATTCTCGAATATCTTGAAACTTCAGAATATTTTAATCAGAACTTAAACAGCCAGGGTAGATCAGCTATTTTTATTGCTCGGCAGGGCAAAATTGAATTTGCCAACGGAGCTACTTGCTGGATTCTTGGTTATAGTCCTGACGAATTAATAGCTACTCCGGTCGAAAAAGTATTTACCCTCGAGACTGCCCAAAAAATATTCGGGCCTGATAATTCTCAGCCAGGACAGCCCGGAGATTGTAGTCTGCTGGAACTGACTGTTCTTAACAAAAATGGCCAGGAAATTCTGGTTGAAGCCGAAGTGGCGGTCATTGATTACAAAGGCTCACCCTCCACTCTGGCTATTCTCCATTATGGGCTCGATTGCCAGAGGCTTGGTGAACAACTGAAAGATGGGCTGGAAAGATTAAAGAAAACCTTTGGCGCCATTATTGAGGCTTTAAACAAACTGGTTGAAGCCAGGGATCCTTATACCGGTAGCCATCAAAGAAGAGTGGCTGGTCTGGCTCGAGCTATAGGTCTTGATATGGGGCTAGCCGCTGAGGTGATTGATGGCTTGAGCCTGGCGGCCATGGTTCATGATGTGGGCAAAGTGGCTGTGCCTTCTGAAATATTGAATAAACCGGGACCTCTTAGTAAGAGCGAATGGGGCCTGATAAAAAATCATCCACGGACAGGGCATGAGCTGTTGAAGGATATAGAATTTCCCTGGCCGGTAGCTGACATTATTCTCCAGCACCATGAGCGTCTGGATGGCTCCGGTTATCCTGACGGTCTAAAGGAAGGGGAAATCAAACTGGAAGCCAGAATTCTGGCGGTGGCTGATGTGGTTGAGGCTATGTGTTCTCTTCGTCCCTATCGTGAGCCTCATCCTCTGGAGGAAGCTCTGCAGGAAGTTGAGAAAAACAAAGGGCTGCTCTATGACCCGGAAGTTGTTGATGTCTGCCTGTGGCTCTTCCGGGAAAAAGGTTATAAACTAAAAGAAGACTATAGGTAAGATAACGCTCCTGCTCTAAAAGGCGATAAAAACAGGGTGGATTGTTCGAAGGAGGGCGCGCTCCATTTCGAGGATTTCCTTAATTCCTTTATCAGCCAGCTTCAGCAGCGAGGCCAGCTCACTCTTGCTGAAGGCCACTTTTTCAGCTGAAGCCTGGACTTCCACCAGCCGCCCGTTGTCTATTTCTACAACATTCATATCAACTTCGGCCTGTGAGTCTTCAGCATAATCAAGGTCAAGGAGCTCAACTCCCTGTACAAGCCCGACGCTGACTGCCCCGACCAGGTTGCGAAGAGGAAAAGTGGTAATCAATCCTTGCTCCAGCAGCTTTTTGAGGCAGATAGCCAGGGCCAGGCCACCAGCATTGACCGAAGCTGTTCTTGTTCCACCGTCAGCCTGAAGAACATCACAATCAATAATGATGGTCATTTCGCCCAGAGCGGACAGATCTGTTCCAGCCCGGAGCGCCCGGCCGATCAGGCGCTGAATTTCCTGTGTTCGGCCCGAAATCTTTCCCTGATTCCTTTCGCGCGGTGTCCTTTTCTCAGTTGCCCGGGGAAGCATCGAATACTCAGCGGTGATCCAGCCACTGCCGCTGCCTTTAAGAAAAGGTGGCACCTTGTCCTCAATTGAAGCGGTAGCTACCACTCGCGTTTTGCCCATTTCAATATAGGCAGAGCCTTCAGCAAAATCCAGATAATCAGGTTTAAAAACTATCGGTCTGAGTTCGTCATAAGCTCGTCCGGAAGGACGTTGGAAGTTATCTTTTTGAGTTGATTCCTTTTTCGATTGTTTGGCGTTCAATAAATTTCTCCCTTGCCAGGCTAACGATAATTAATCAAATTCAGGTTATATCTTGAAACATCATAAGTCAGGCGCCTTCAATTTTCAACAGCCCGCCCAAAAAGTCACAGCTTAGAAATTAAGAACAATCGTTGTAGTAAAAAAGGTATCCACTTTTTGCCTGGGAACCAGAACAGTCAATCCGGTATCGACATTATCAGGGCCATAAAGTGGCACCTCGGCCTCTGGCGGCCTGTTGTTTTTCATGACCCTCACGCTCGCTTTGAGAGCTAAAGATTTGGTCAGCGGGGCCATAAGGCTGGTCTCCCAGTCATAATGCCAGTCACCCAAATGTTTGATATTGTCGTCAAAAACAAAACCGGTCTCAAGGGAAGAGTTGTCGAGGAGCTTTTGCTTCCAGGAAAAAGCATACTGAAAGCCAAGAAATGAGGAGACGCTCTGCCCGCTGTATTTTCTGATGGTGAAGCTCAAGCCAGCTGACATTTTCATCTTGGTCGAGTCCGAATCGGCCAGGATGACGCCAGCCCCGGCAGTCCCCAGAGTCCGCCCTTCCACACCGGCAAATTTATTTCTGTCCCAGCTAAAACCCAGATTGGTCAGGAGTCTTCCGGTTGGCCGGTGGTCATACTGAGCCTGAATAAGATAATTTTCAGCTGTTAGTTTTCGAGTCTTGTCTTCGATCAGGCTGAAATTATCTTCGCTCCCGACAGCTTTCTGGTTAATCGTAGTGGAGTGAGTTCTGAGGAAAAAGGTTTTAAGAAGGTATGAGTCACGTTCATTGGGAGTCTTGAGCAGGGTACTGCCCAGGCTGAAGGAAGAAGTAACCGTGTTCCCACCTGTGACCACATAGCTTAATTCCAGAGTTTTTTCCCAGGGATCAAGCCAGTCCTTAATCGTTTTATTTTTATTCTGGTCGGAGGCTTCCTGGGTTTCAGTTTCCGACTCTTTTCTGGATTGGTTTTCTTCCTGGCTGCTGGCAGCTTTTTCCTGAGCCTCTGGCTGTTTACCTGCTTTGACCTGCACCTGGGTTCCCGTTTCCTGAGAGAATTTCGAGCCGGTCTCAACTGCCAGTTGTTTTCCCTTATCTCCCTGTTCGGTTATAGCCGCCGATGACAGGTAGAAGCCACTGGCCGGAGAAGACAAAATAAAAGAAAGAAACACCAGGCAGATAAGCGGCAATTCTCTCCTCTCTGCTGAGCGGTCACAATGATGGAAGGTAATTTGTTTTTTCATTGAGCAATTTCCTTTCCAGGTTTAATGCTTAATTCAGCAGGAGAAAGTCCTGCCTGTCTTCAAGGTGGGCCAGTTGCCAATCTGTGGCTACAGATGAAACTAAAAAATCGT
>JAKPXU010000150.1 GCA_029571905.1 Acidobacteriota bacterium
TAGCACTTACACCAAAGAAATTCAGCCGTGGCTTAACTGGCTGGAGGAAATCATTTCGCTCGAAGATAAGATCAATTCTCTCCAGACCGAGATCAGCGCTCTCCAGGCCGAACTGAAAAAAGTCACGGCAGAAAAAATGGAAACCGAGGCAGCTCTGACCGCAGAAATTTCCAGACAAACCAAAGAGATCGCCGAGCTGGAAAGTAAAATACGCCAGCAAAATACCATCATCGATAACCTCAAAAGCCAGCTGGAAAAAATCAAGGAAATAGACGTTTTGACTGAGAAAAAGGCTCAAAAAAGATAAAGAAGACATGATAAAGATCATAAAGATAAAGAAGACAAAGATAAAAAAGAGGAGGCCCTTATGGCCGATGAAAAAATTTTAGTCGTCGACGATGATGTCAATATCCTGGAGGTCATAAAAATCAGACTGGAAGTCGAAGGCTACCAGGTGACTGCTGTCGAGTCAGCCGAGGAAGCTCTGGCCAAGGCCCGCCAAGAATTCTTCCATCTGGCTATTACCGACCTGAAGCTGGGTGCGACCGACGGCATTGAACTCATGGAAAACCTCCTGCTGATTAATCCCGACATGCCGGTCATTATTCTGACTGCCTATGGAACAATTGAAAACGCCGTCGAAGCCGTTAAAAAAGGCGCTTATAGCTATTTGACCAAACCCTTCGATCACAAGGAACTAAGCCTTCAGATCAGAAACGCTCTCGAAAAACAAAGACTGATGTCCCAGATAAGAGACCTCGAAATGATTATTCAGGATAAATACAACATCAGCAACATTGTCGGCAAAAGCGAAAAGATGAAGAAGGTTTTTGAACAGATTGGTCAGGTGGCCAAAACTGACTTCACAGTTTACATCTATGGCGAAAGCGGCACAGGCAAGGAACTGGTGGCTAAAGCCATTCATTGTAACAGCCTGCGGGCAGCTAAACCCTTTGTCGCTGTTAATTGTGGTGCCCTGCCTGAGACGCTGCTGGAAAGCGAGCTGTTCGGCCATGTCAAAGGTGCTTTTACTGATGCCCATCAAGCCAAGAAAGGTCTGTTTGCCCAGGCCGATAAAGGCACTATCTTTCTGGATGATATTTCTGAGGCT
>JAKPXU010000160.1 GCA_029571905.1 Acidobacteriota bacterium
TGCTGATTATACCAGCGGAAACGCTAAAGTTGGGGTGATAAATATGAGTATCGGCGGCTCTGAGCCGGACGATTTTCTAGAAGAAGCTCTGCGCTATGCCTATAACAAAGGGATTGTGCTGGTGGCCGCAACTGGAAATGAGGGTAGTGAGGAGATCTACTATCCAGCCGCTTACGACAACTACTGTTTGGCAGTTGGGGCAACCGACTACAATGATAAAGTGGCCGATTTTTCTAATTATGGGCCTGAACTCGATGTAGCCGCACCAGGAGTCGGCATTATCAGTACGTTTCCCGTAGCCCAGACTGATCCTGGCTATTTACCTTATGCTTTTGCTGATGGGACTTCAATGGCCGCCCCTCACGTGGCCGGACTGGCTGCTCTGATCAAATCGGCTAAGCCCTGGCTTGGAGCCAGCGATATCATGAAGCTTATAAAATATTCCCCGGATGATGTGGAAGCTGTTGGCCATGATGACTATACTGGTTATGGAAGAATCAATGCCAAGCGGGCTTTGGCCCCTTATATTTTGAAATAAAAATAGAATAAAAGATGCTTCGTTATCTGCGGATAAAAAACCTGGCTACGATCGAAGAAGTTGAGCTCGAGCTGGCACCAGGTTTTACTATCCTGACCGGGGAAACAGGAGCTGGCAAGTCAATTATAATTGATGCCATTAGACTTTTGCTGGGTGAAAAAGCTACACCTGATCTTATCCGCAGTGGAAAAAATGAAGCCGCAATTGAGGCAGTTTTCGAGCTGGAAAGCAATGAAGCTATTCCACCTGAGATCGAACTGGACAGCGATCATCAGCTATTTTTGCAGAGAACGATTTCCAGCCAGGGATTAAGCAAGTCCTATGCTAATGGTGCCCTTATTCCATTAAAAAGACTGAAAGAACTTGGCGACAGGTTGATTGATATCTACGGGCAAAATGATCATATTTTTCTGCTGGATTTAACCAATCATCTCCTGTTTCTTGATGATTGGGCAGGCGCAACTGAGCTTAAAGAAAGAGTCAAACAGTCGGCTCAGAAAATCAGAGGATTAATCAGAGAAAAATTAGAACTGGAGGCAAGACAAAAGGACAGGGCTCAGCGGCTGGATTTTATCAATTTCCAAATAAAAGAAATTGAAGAAGCGTGCCTGTCGGCCGGTGAGGAAGAACAACTCCTCCAGGAAAGATCAATCCTCAAAAATGCTGAAAAAATCGCCGGTCTGGTAAATGCTGCTATTGACCTGGCCTATGAAAATGAAGATTCTATTACCACCAGTTTGAAAAGACTGGAGACATTGACCTCTGACCTGGCTGCTTACTTCCCCGATCTTAAAGCGGCCAGCAGCCAGCTGGATGATTTCAGTATATTTTTAAAGGAGCTGGTCAATAATTTGATTGAGCTACGGGATAAATACGCTCCTTCACCTGCCCGGCAGGAAGAGATTGAAGAGCGACTGAGCCAGCTTGACCGCCTGAAAAGAAAATATGGGTCAACCATTGAAGAAGTCCTCCAGCACCTGGAGCAGATTAAAAACGAAAAGACAAATCTCGAAAAAAGTGAGGAAAAGCAAACCGAACTGGAAGACGCTATCCAGCAGGCCTTCATTGATTACAGACGTCTCTCCCAGGAACTGTCCGAACTCCGCCAGCGCCGGGCTAAGGATCTGGAACAGCTGCTGGTCAAAGAGCTGGAGCAACTGGCAATGAACCGGGCGCGCTTTAAAGTTGATTTCAGATCTCACCAGCTGGACCTCGAAGATTTATCTACCATCAGAGAAACGGGCGGCGAAGAGGTGGAATTTTTACTTTCTCCTAATCCTGGTGAGGACCTTAAGCCTCTGCGCCGGATCGCTTCTGGAGGAGAGTTGTCGAGGATAATGTTAGCTTTTAAGGTTATAGGCCAGGCTAGCGAACCGGGCAAGACTTTAATTTTTGATGAAATAGATGCTGGCATTGGTGGCCAAACGGCTGATTTCCTGGCCAGAAAACTAAAGCAATTGGCTCAAAGCCACCAGATAATATGCATTACCCACTTACCACAAATCGCCTCAGCCGCTCATCATCATTACCATATTGAAAAGAAAACAGAAAAAGGCAGGACCTATACGCTGGTAAAAAAATTGAACGATAATGAGCGGCCAGAAGAAATTGCCAGATTAATTTCTGGCAGTCGTCTGACGGAGGCCAGCCTGCAAATTGCCCGGGAATTACTGGAGCAAAACCTTTCCAGTCACTAAAACTTATTTTGCTTTCTTTGCCTATTACCTGCCAAAAAACCCGGCTCGGAGCTTGCCTTTTCAGTTATAATATATTTTTAAAACCTGCTAATGGAGGATAGACAGCAAGTAATGTTAGAAGGTAAGAAATTTTTCATCCACACTTTCGGCTGCCAGATGAATCTTAACAACTCCGAGCAGGTGACAAGCATCTTACTAGCGGAGGGCGCCAGTCAGGTAGACTCACCCGAAGAAGGCGAAATTATTCTTATCAATACCTGTGCGGTCAGGGAGAAATCAGTTGAAAAGCTTTTTTCCTATTTAGGCCGTCTTAAGGAACATAAAACCAGACGCCGCTCAGTTATTGTTTGCCTCGGCTGTGTGGCTCAACTTTATCGGGAAAAGCTCCTGAGCAGGTTTCCTTATCTTGACCTGGTGGTGGGGCCCGGTCACTATCAGGAGTTGCCACTTCTCCTGCACAATACACCAGGGCTACCAGCCGCTGTGACTCACTGGACAAAAGACTGGGTCGAATTGCCTGTAAAGCCGGTAGCCAGGGAAAGCCAGGTCTCTGCCTATGTCACAGTAATGGAAGGCTGCGATAATTTTTGTACCTTTTGCGTTGTGCCTTTTACCAGGGGACGAGAAAAATATCGGCCACTGCGGTCGATTATGGAAGAAGTCAGGCAATTAGCTGAGTCAGACTTTGTCGAGATTCAGCTCCTGGGTCAAAACGTTAATTCTTACCGTGATCCTGAATCGGGTGCAGGGTTGGCCGAATTAATGGAAAAAATGGCAGAGGTCTCCCGAATAGAGTGGATTCGTTTTCTAACCTCGCATCCCAAGAATTTTTCGTATGAACTGGCTCTGGCTATGGCCTCTAACCGAAAAGTCTGCCATCAGCTTCACCTACCAGTTCAATCCGGTTCAAGCCAGGTATTGACCAGGATGAACCGAAACTATTCTCGTGAAGATTATTTAGAGAAAATTGGCTGGCTGAAAAGCCTTATGCCCGATATCAGCTTGAGCACAGATATTATTGTCGGTTTTCCAGGAGAAACCGAAGATGATTTCAGTCAGACCTTAGAGCTGGTTGAACAGGTTCGCTTCACTAATATATTCTCTTTTCGCTATTCACCCCGCCCCTTGACCAGAGCGGCCAGATGGAATGATGATGTCCCGGAGGAAGTTAAAATTGAACGCCTGATTGAATTGCAGAAGAGACAGAAAGAAATTCAATTAAAACTTAATCAAGAGGCCGTGGGACAGAAGCAAAAAGTCCTGGCTCTGGGGCGAAGCAAGAAGGGAAATCTCTATACCGGCAGAAACGAAGCCTATCAGGTGGTAAATTTTTCTTCCAGCCGTGAGTTATCACCAGGTTTTGTGGAAGTTAAGATTACTGGTGGGGGTGCTTATAGCCTCAAGGGTGAGCTCTCCAGCTGAACATTTTCAGAGCGTCAATTGCAAGCAGGGCCTATTTAAGATATAATTTTTTTTGCTTTAATAACCCTGAGGACTTATTAGCGAATGAAAGTTAATGTTTGGAATACTATCAACCAGCTCAGCAAGGAGCGTGGCGTCGAGCCAAGAGTTATTATCAAGGCGATTGAAGAATCGCTACGCTTGGCAGCAGCCAGATTTTTCAATCAGGGTGAAGATATTCAAGTTGATTTTAAACCAGAAAAAAGTGAGTTGCGAGTCTACACTGTAAAAAAGGTTGTGCCGGAGGTTGCCGATCCAGCCAGAGAGATCTCGCTGGATGAAGCTCTCCTTCATAATCCAGAAGCCAGGCTGGAGGAAACAATTGAGATTGAACTTCCAGCTGACACTCTTGGTAGAATAGCTGCTCAGGCCGCCAAACAGGCTATCTTTCAGAAAGTGCGGGATGCTGAGGTCGAAAAGGTATATGAAGAATTTGCTCCTAGAGTTGGTGATATAGTGACTGGTGTTGCCCGTCGTTATGAAAACAACGGAACAGTAGTTGAAATCAGCCGGACTGAGGCGTTTCTTCCAGATAAAGATAAGTTACCGAATGATGATTTCCGACCAGGAGATCTGGTCAAAGCTTTGATCTCTCAGGTTCAGAAAAATCCACGGGGCCCCCAGGTCATCTTAAGCAGGACATCACCTCGTTTTCTATCCCGGCTTCTTGAGTTAGAAATCCCCGAAATTGCAGCTGGAACAATCAAGATAAAAGATATTGCCCGACAGCCCGGAGAAAGGGCCAAGGTGGCTGTTTATAGCCAGGATGGTGATATCGATCCTGTTGGCGCCTGTATTGGAGTCAGAGGTAATAGAATACTCTCTATTTTAAAAGAACTCGACGGTGAAAAAATTGATATCATTGAGTGGTCTCCTGATCCTATTCTGTATGCCAAATCGGCCTTAAGCCCGGCTAAAGTCAATCGAGTGGTCCTCACCAATAAAGAAGCCAAAGAAATGGAAGCCAGGGTTGATAATGATCAATTCTCTCTCGCTATCGGCAAAAAAGGAATAAATGTCAGGCTGGCCAGCAAGCTGGTCGGCTGGAAGATTTCCATAAAACAAGAATAAACTAGGCTTAGAAGATGGATAAAGCTAAAAATAAAACTACAACTAAATCAGCCGTTCCAGCCAAAAAGAAAGCAACCAAGGCAGAAACGGCAGCCGGTCCGAGACCGAAGGTTCAAATCCAGGAAGGTTCGACAGTCAAAGATGTGGCTGAACGCTTTAAAATTAAGCCGAAAGACCTGGTTGATCACCTCATCGTTCGTGGTTATGACGTTTCAGCCTCTGATCTGGTAGATGAAGGACTCCTTCGAGCCATATCAGACATAATTAAGGTCGATCTGGAAATGGTCTCGCTGGAAGAAGATATTCGTAAGTTAGCCTTTCAATTAGAAGACAGTCTGGTGCCAAGGCCGCCAGTCGTCACCATTATGGGACATGTTGACCATGGGAAAACTACCCTGCTCGACGCCATCAGATCATCAAATCTAACCGAGAAAGAGGCAGGTGGAATAACTCAGCATATAGGTGCTTACCGGGCTAAATACAAGAATCGTTATATTACCTTTGTTGATACTCCTGGTCACGAAGCTTTTACCCAGCTGAGAGCACGAGGTGCTCAGGTGACCGACATTGTCGTCCTGGTAGTGGCGGCTGATGATGGGGTTATGCCTCAGACCAGAGAAGCCATCAGCCATGCCCAGGCGGCCAATGTGCCAATCATCGTCGCCATTAATAAGATTGATTTGCCAGGTGCCAATCCGGAAAGAGTCAAGCAGCAACTGGCCAAAGAAGGATTGATCGTCGAAGAATGGGGTGGAAAAACAATTAGCGTTGATATATCTGCCAAGGAAAAGAAAAACATTGATGAACTGCTGGAAATGATTTTGCTTCTTGGAGACATTCTGGAGTTAAAAACCAACCCTTATGTGCCAGCCCAGGGTGTCATCCTGGAATCCAGACTTGATGCTCAGAAAGGCCCTGTGGCGACGGTTATTATCCAGCTTGGCACGCTGGTACCAGGACAGGCTTTTATTTGCGGCCAGACTTATGGCAAAGCGCGAGCTCTTTTTGATGAATTCGGTCGGCCGGTGAAAGAGGCGGGACCATCCGTCCCGGTAGAAGTCCTTGGTTTCAATGATGTTCCACCAGCTGGAACTTTCTTTCAGGTAGTACCTGGCATTGATATTGCCCGCCGTATCTCTGAATTTAGAATGGCCAGAGCCAGGAAAGAAACTCCAGAAAAACAGGTTCCTCTAACTCTGGAAGATTTATTCAAGAAGATCGAAAAGGACCAGATAAAGGAGCTAAAAGCCATTGTCAAGGCTGACGTCAATGGCTCGGTTGAGGTTTTAAGAGACCTTTTACCCACGCTGAGCACGGATAAAGTCAAAATCAATGTTCTGCAGGCTTCAACTGGAAATGTGACCGAGGCTGATGTCCTCTTAGCGTCGGCCTCAGGGGCGATTATCATCGGCTACAATGTAAAAGTTCCTCCCAAAATTCAGGAAATAGCTAAAAATGAAAAAGTTGAAATCCGTCTGTACAAAATCATCTATCAGCTGACTGATGATCTTAAAAAGGCCGTGGCCGGAATGCTGGAACCAGTAATTAAGGAAACTTATCTTGGCCGGGCGGTGGTTAAAAAGATCTTCAACATTGGCAAGGTAGGAACAGTCCTGGGCTGTCAGGTTATTGACGGCAAGGTGGTCAGAAACGCAGAAGTCAAGGTCATCAGGAATAATCAGGTGCTTTATCAGACCAGAATCTCTTCGCTTAAACATGTTAAGGAGAATGTCACCGAAGTTAAAAAAGATTCGGAATGTGGCCTCGGACTGGAGAAAACACAGGATATACAACCGGGCGATATACTTGAGGCTTTCGTCCGGGAAAAGGTCATGCCGACCTGAATTTAAGCCCGATGATTATCGGTGTTTTAACTCTGGACTTTTTTCTGGCCTATTCTCATTCTCTCAAAGAAAAAAGGCGCTTTATTAATAGTTTTATTGGACGGGTCCAGCACCGATTCAATGTTTCGGTATCAGAAGTTGATTTTCAGGATAGCTGGCAGAGAACGAGAATTGCCGTAGCTCTGGTCAACAGCGAGGGCTCGGTGGTCAGACAGATTATGGATAAAATTCTCGAAGAGGCGAATAGCTACCCGGAAGCAGTTTTATCCGGTCACAAGCTTGATTTATATTAAAAGAATATAACATGAGGAAAGACGGATCCTATCGGCCGAAAAGAGTCAGTCACCTGATTCAGCAGGAAATCAGCCTGTATCTGATTAATGAGCTGCCAGAAATGACCGGTTTCTTGACTGTTACCGGCGTGGAAATGCCCGCTGACTTAAAGACAGCTAGAATCTCAGTTTCTGTCTATCCCAAAGACAGGCGTCAGCCTGTCTTAAAGCTCCTGGAAAAGGCAGCTCCCCATTTCCGGCGGCTGCTTGCCAGTAGATTAAATTTAAGATATAATCCCGAGCTAATTTTTATTCTTGATACCTCAGCTGATCAAGAAGAAAAAATTGACCGGTTGCTGGAATTAGTTAAAAAAGATGAGCCAATTAATAAAAGTTAATATTGCTAAAACAATTATCAATTCCAGCCACATAGCGATTACCATTCACCTGAGACCTGATGGCGATGCCATTTACACCAGCCTGGCTCTGGCTGCCATGCTCGACCTGCTGGGCAAAAAAGTCCAGGTGGTCAGCCACGATCCCTTACCTTATCCCTTCTATGAATTTCCTGAAACCTCTAGAATCAAAATCGGGGAGATCGAGCCAGAAGGCCTGGACCTGGTTATCCTGCTTGAATGTGCGGACATACCACGGTCAGGGCAAACTAAAATTGGCCACCTGCCTAAAATAAATATAGATCATCATTTTTCAAATTCTCCCTTTGGAAATATAAACTGGATTGATCCCAGGGCTTCAGCTGTTGGTGAAATGGCCTATGAGTTGATTGAACCGCTTGGAATAAATCTTACTCCAGAGATAGCTACTTATCTTTATTCGGCGATTTTTTCCGATACTGGTTCTTTTCAATTTTCCAATACTTCCAGCCAGACGCTCTTTGTTTGCCATAAGCTGGTTGAGGCCGGAGCCAGCCCGAACGCTGTTGCCGAGAAGTTACTTAACAATAATTCACCTTCTAAAATAAAGCTTCTTGGCCAGATATTATCCACCCTGCGGCTCAACGAAGCCGGCAATATCGCCATTATTACCATGCTGATTAAGGATAGAGAAGAGTTTGGTTTTAAAGAAGTGGATATCGAAGACGCTACTACCCTGGTCAGATCCATCAAAGGGGTGGAAATGGTCATTTTCTTTAAGGAAATTTCCCCAGGCGAATTCCGGGTAAGCTTGCGCTCCAAAGGTCAGGCCAATTCTGCCCTTGTGGCTGAAAGATTTGGTGGTGGTGGTCATGTCAATGCCGCTGGTTTTACCGTCTATGGACAGCTGGAAGAACTTTCTAGCCGCATCCCAGCCGAAGTAGAAAGATTACTTAGCGACCAGGTTAGACAGCAATCCTGATGGACGGGTTAATAATCGTTGATAAGCCAGCCGGCTGGACCTCTCATGATGCCGTCCTTAAGCTGAGAAAGATTTTAGGCGAACAGAGGCTGGGGCATGCTGGAACCCTTGACCCTCTGGCCACTGGCATCCTGATTATCACTGTCGGCCAGGCCACCAGGCTTTTCCCCTTCCTATCCCGGATTGGCAAAACTTATACGGGCCAGATCACCCTGGGGCAGGCAACTGATACTTATGATTTGCTGGGAAAACCGGTTGGGGAAAGATGCCAGCAATATCCGGACATTGAGACGATCATAAAAGCGACCGAAACACTGACCGGGGAAATCGAGCAGTTTCCTCCTCCTTTTTCAGCTAAAAAGATCAATGGTCAGCGGGCCTTTGAACTGGCCAGAAAAGGACAGAGACCAGAATTGAAGCCGGTAAAAGTTAATGTTTACCACTTTTTGATCCTGGATTATAAACCGCCATTGTTAACTTTTCAGATTGAATGCTCATCCGGGACCTATATCCGAAGCCTGGCCCATGAACTTGGGCAGAAGCTCGGTTGCGGTGCCCATCTCTCCAGCTTGAGACGCGTTTTGGCCGGCCCCTATTCTGAGGCTGAGGCCCACAGTCTCGAACAGATCGAGCAACTCTACCGTAACCAATTGACTTCTCAATTTCTAATTCCCCTTGACTATGCCCTTGGCTGGCAGCCGGCTATCTGGATCGAGACCGGCAGTCAGGCGAGTTTTCTACGTGGACAGCCCCTACAGCTGGACAATCTGGTAAAAGTCGATTTGAGCAAGAGCATTCAGACCTTCCCCCCTGTCTTTAGAGTTCTGACTGAAGACCATCATCTTCTTGGCCTGGCCAGGTTTAATCCAGAAGAAAAGCTCTTCGAACCGCAGGTGGTTTTCCATCCTCGCCCCTAAAATTTTCTATAAAATCATTAAATATTATCAATCTGGTCCAAAAATCTTTACACCCGTCCTTGAATTTTACCACTATCTATTGTATTTTAAATAAAGAATGAGGCTAAATAAGAACCAAATAGAACATTTATCATTTACAATCTTAAGAACCCTGATCAAAGAAGGCAAAATTCTGGTCGAGGACAAGAGCCGGGTACTGGAAGAAATAGTCAATCTGATCTCAGATGAATTTCTTAAAGAAGATAAGCTTGACCAGGAAGTCAGAGAAATTCTGAACAAACATATAGACGAAATCCGCAAGGGGAATATAGAGTATCAGACGATGTTCAAAATGATCAAGACTAAGCTGGCCAAAGAAAGGAATATTGTCATCTGATGAGTCGCTTGTCCAGAGAGAAAATCCATTATCTGTCAAAATTAATAGTTAATGCTCTATATAAAAACGATCTGGTAGAATTTCTGGACGAGTCCAATGAAATCCGCTTGACTGTAGTTAAAGCTATTGAAGAAGAGATGAAACTCTACGACCAGCTGGACCATAAAGCCAGAGAAAAGATAACTTCACAAAAAAAGCATATTGAAGAAGGCTCTCAGGAATGGGAAATACTTTATCGCAAGTATTACAATGAGGAACTGGCTAAACTGACCAAGCTGTCTGAATAATTGAGAAAGTCAGGCCATCTAAAGGCTGTAAGTAAACAACTTTTGCGCTGCAAAACAGCCATCAAAACCCGATTTAATCTTTCCTCTGACTTCCCAGTGCCAGGCTCCATCTTGAATAGACTTGCTGCTTAACTCCAATAAATCCATGTGATTCTATGGTCTTTAACCTGAACAACGACCATCCGGGTAGTGTTCATCCTGACCTGCCTGGCATCCAGGATCATCTGAGGACAGCGGCTGACAGAGAGCCCTCTCTACCACTGCTATCCGATGTATTAAGTTAACACCAGCCCGGCCTTAATAAAAAACAGACAGGTTAAAAATATCCGACAAGCAACATATAAAAAAGGGGCGGTGAGCCCGCCCCTTTTCTTTGGTAAATCAACAGTAAATTAGAAATTGTATCTAAAGCCGATACCCATTTTGTGGCTGTCAAAGGTGCGCCCAATTGGAGCCCTGAATTCAAAGAAGATTTGGCCCATCTTCAAATAATTGTCAAAAATTGTAAGGCCGATCTGGCCGACGGCATCCACTCCAGCCTTGCGCATATCAACTTCTTTGGTGATAAAACCAGGGCCTACTCCAATATAAGCTTTGCCCAGATGCAGGTTAGCTAAAAGTTCAGCCATAATGGTTGTCTTCCAAGGGGAACCCTTCAAAGGAACTCCGACACCGGCTGTAAAGGTCAGGCTGACCTTATCTGGATTAAGCCAGGTAAATAAACCAGGTCTGATAAATATATAACCGACATAATCTGACAGATCGTATTCTTCGCCACCATGGGCCAGCATCGGGCCAAATTCGATCGATCCAAAGAGTTTCTTTCTGGTAACAGTAAAGCTTTTGCTGGAATCACCGGTAGCAGCAGAGACAGCACCATCATTATCATAAGCGGTAGCAGCCACGGTAAAAGTACCTTCTTTATAAAGAGCCTTTTCCCAGGTAAATGGCTTTTCGCTGTCAACATAAGAATCAACTACCTGGCCATTTTCATCTCTTAACTCAAAGGCTACTTTGGTTACCTGCCCATCTGGATCAGATGAACCGGAGGCATCAAAGGTAACCGGACGCCCATAATAGTTTTTGCAATCGGTGCAGCTGGGAACAACCACAGCCACTGGTGGATAATTAATATAGACTCTGGCTTCGCACGGATTAGCCGAAGACTTATTGGCCATATTAATAGCTGTGCCTTTAAAGACATATTCGCCGGGCTTGTCCAGCTTGGTCTGCCACCTGGCTGAATCCGGACTTAATTCCTTGCTGGCCACTTTGTTACCCTGTTTATCCACGATTTCAACTTTCAGGCTCTTGGCATTCTGGCTGCCACTCATATCAACCGTAATCGGGTCATTAATATTGGCCTTAGCAGGAGACACCTTGAGGTTGCAGATAGCTTCCGGGATTTCTTCAACCATGCCAACATAAGCAATATTTCCACACGGTTTGGGAATCATAAAGGTATAAGTCTTATAACCGACCTTCACCTTAACGGTGAAAGTTTCTACTGGCTTGTTTCCTGCCCATTCTAATGGCCCTGAAACTTTTACTTTCCCTTGAGATCTGAACAACATCCATTGGACTGTTTCGCCAATATTCCAGGTTGAATCTTCAAACTGGGCAGTTTTTAACTGATCAATAAATGGTTGATAGACCTCACCCAGGCCAGCCTGCTCAAAACCAATCTTGATGTCGGCTGAGTAGCGATCAACCAGCATCTTCATAACTTCCGGAGTAGGGATCTGGCCTCTGACCCGGGCGAAAGTATACTGTCCTAAGGATTTTATCTTTTTTACTTCTGCCGAAGCTTGGGAGACCAAAACAAACACCAGGGTTAAACAAATCAGAGCAACAAACTTTTTGTTTTTCATTCGCTCACCTCCTGTAAATTTTCTGACACTCTAATTAAATAAGAAACTTGACCTGATGTCAAGAAAACAAGCGGATATTATCAGAATTTTATTTTCAGCATCAATCTGGCTAAAAAATCTTAGCCTTTACTATTTTAGTAGGTTCGGCCTTAACCTCAAAAGTCATATCTGATTCCGACCGCCATCTTGTGACAATCAGAGAATGAACGTCCAATCGGAACCCGAAATTCAAAATAAAGCTGCCACATGGAAAGATAGTTGTTAGATAAGGTTACTCCCAGCTGACCCAGGGCATCGACTCCAGTCTTTCGATCAGATCTCTCCTTAGTCATGAAGCCAGCCCCAAGACCTAAAAAGACTTTTCCAAAATGGACATTGCCTAAAAGGTTGGTAGTTATCACCGCTTTCCAGGGCGCACCCTTAAACGGAACAGCAGCGCCACTGGTAAAAGTCAGACTGGTTTTATCCGGCTTTAGCCAGACAAACATGCCTGTTCGGACAAAGGCAAAAGTAGTATAGGAGCCATGAGCCAGCAATGGCCCCGCTTCAGCAGCAATAAACAGGGTTTTTCTGGTAACTCTGATTGTCTTTTTGGAATCAAGAGTAGCAGTTGATGCAGCCCCATCATTATCATAAGCTGTGACTGAAACTGTATAGTTTCCAGGAGAATAAAGAGTCTTTTCCCAGATATAGGGCTTTTGAGCAGCAGTCATGGTATCTACTACCTGGCCTGTGCTATCAGTTAACTCAAACACGACTCTCGTTATTTCCCCATCTTGATCAGATGAACCGGTAGCATCGAAGGTCAGCGGTCGTCCGACATATTCCCGACAGTCAAGGCAATTTGGAACCACCCTGGCCACAGGGGGGTAGTTGACGTAAACCCTACCCTCGCAGGTATTGGTGGAAGGTTTATCAGCTAGATTAATAGCTGTTCCCCTAAAAACATATTCGCCTGGCTTATCAAGTTTGGTTTGCCATCTGGCTGATTCCGGGGTCAGGTCCTTACTTGAGACTTTAGTGCCCTGTTTATCAAAGATTTCGACCTTTAAGCTTCTGGCATATTGGCTCCCGCTCATATCGACAGTAATTGGATCATTTATATTAACTTTGGACGGGGAAACTTTAAGGCTACAAACAGCCTCAGGAATTTCTTCAAATTCATCGAGAAGGGCAATGTTTCCACACGGTTTAGGAATAATAAATTTGTAAGTCTTAAATCCCTTTTTGACTTTAACAGCAAAAACTTCCAGCGGTTTTTCCCCTGCCCATTCTAAAGGCCCGGTCACCTTGATCTTCCCCTGAGAACGGAAGAGCATCCACTTGACTGTTTCTCCGATGTTCCAGGTGGTATCTTCAAATTGGGCGCTTTTTAACTGTTCAATGAAAGCCAGATAAATATCGCCATATCCGGCCTGATCGAAGCCATATTTGATATCGCCTGCATAGCGATCGGCCAGCATTTTCATCACTTCTGGTGTTGGTATATCCCCCCTGATACGAACAAAGGTAAAGTTTCCCATGCTCTTAATCTTTTTGACTTGAGCTGAAGCACCGATGGCAAAAAGCAATATCAGACATGGTATAAGCATCACCTTTAGTCTTTTGACTGACATTCCGCACCTCCGCAAGATATTGATTAATTTATAAATAAAACAAAAGCTCTCACCTTGTCAATAGAAAATCTATTTTATCTTTTCCTCGTTTTATATCTCACTATCAGCCCTGGAGAAAAACATCTTCATTTTTTGGAATAGTTTTGCTAATATATTACTTATTGAAACTGACCTTTGCCAGAAAGCTGACAGCTCCGTTTTCTATCTGGAATCAAGTTTTAAGCTTGGTCTCGGTCAGTTCTACCAGGGAACTCCAAATCATATTTGGAAGGAGACAAAAAGTGAACGTTGTCCGTGAAGAAATTGAACTTAAGGTTATTACCCCTAATGAACCTGGGATTTTTGGACGGGTGCTGGCCACGCTGGCCAATGCCGGCATTAATCTCCGAGCCTATTGCGTCCAATCTGAAAAGCACCAGGAAAAGGGCCAATTTAATCTGGTAACTTCTGATCATAAAAAGGCCGAGGCTGCTCTGCGGTCGCTTGGCTATAAGATAAAAACAACCAAGGTTATCACTGTTGAAGTTGATGACCGGATTGGGGTGGGGGCAGAGATAGGCGCTCTCTTAGCTGGAGCGGTGATTGATGTTAGATATTCATATGGCTCATCAGCCGGAGCTGGACGAACTCTGCTGATTTTTAAAACAAGTAATAACAGTAAGGCTTTGAAAACTCTGCAATAATTAAGGAGAAGATCCACAAAAAGCCTGCTTGATAAGTTCGGTCAAACCCGATTGGAGTCTGGAGACAAGAAATTTTTTGACCGGCCGGCCAAAAACTTATTTGACAAAGAAATAAATTTTAAATAGAATTCTAATCTATAGATATTTAAGGAGGAGAGCATGGCGAAAGCTGAACCCAATGTCGTCCCCCTGTGTGACGTCTTACTCGTTCTGTTAATTATTTTCATGGTTATCACACCCATGGTCCAATTGGGAATTGATGTCAAGCTGCCCGAAGTCCAGGCGTCTGACTCAAGAACCGGTCAGGATCCCAATGTCATCGTGCTGACTGTTAAGAAAAATGATCAGGTCGAGATACAGAGAAATCCCCTGGAATTAAGGCTATTGCTGGAAGAACTGCGCCGTTTATATGCTGCTCGTCAGGACAAAACCATTTTTATCAGGGCCGAAGCAAAAGTCCCGTTTAGCAAAGTTATAGAAGTAATGGATATCTGCAAAGGAGCCGGTGTCGAGACTCTGGCCATCATTCCTGAAATAATTGAAGAGTAAGATCCAAGGATACTTAAGTCCCGAGTTTAATTTTGTATCGACAGAAGGGGCCCGATGAGGGTCCCTTTTTTTTGCTTAAAAATCCTGGAGGCAGATAGCTTCCCCCCTGACTAATTCTTTCTCGATTGAAGATTCCTGAGGGCAGCCCTGATCGATAGCTAATAGAAACTCTCCAGACAGGATGCTTATCTTAGTTTTAATCCAGCCACCGTCTGTCTGGCCGGAAAAGTTTTATTTTTGAATTATCGGACCAATCACTTCCCTGGAAATAACCAGCCTCTGGATTTCATTGGTACCTTCATAAATTTGAAGCAGCTTGGCATCTCTGACCAGCTTTTCCAGGGGATAATCCTTCATATATCCATAACCACCAAAAATCTGCAAGGCTTCCAGGGAAGCTTTCATGGCCAGGTCTGAACCAAAACATTTTGCCATGGCTGAATTGAGGCCGCAGGACAAGCCTTGATCCACCATCCAGGCTGCTTTCCAAACCAGCAATCTGGCTGCCTCTAATTCAGTTGCCATTTGAGCGATTTTAAAAGCTGTAGCCTGAAACGTGGCTATTGGCTGGCCAAACTGAACCCTCGTTTTAGAATACTCGATAGCATATTCGAGAGCTGCCCTGGCTAACCCGACTCCGGCTGCACCCACCGCTGCTCTGGTTCGGTCGAAAGTTCTCATGGCGATCAGGAAACCCTGACCCACCCTACCCAGAATATTTTCAGCCGGGACTCGAACATCCTCAAAAAATATTTCAGCTGTATTGGAGGCCCTCTGTCCCATTTTATCTTCTATCTTGCCGATAGTAATCCCCGGGGTCTCCCTGGGAATAATAAAGGTCGTCAGGCCGCGAGCTCCTTTCTGGGGGGCAGCATTGGCAAAAACCACATACAGGCTGGCCACTCCCCCATTTGTTATAAAGCACTTGGAGCCATTTATGATATAATCAGAGCCATCTTTCCTGGCCAGCGTTTTAATGGCAGAGGTATCAGAACCTGCTTCTCTTTCTGTCAGACAATAAGAGGCAAAACTCAGTTTTCTGGTAAAGGGAGTCAAAAATTTCTTTTTCTGCTCTTCCTGGCCATAAAGGATAATCGGGGTAAAGGCCAGCGAATTGGCCATCATGGTGGTGTACATTCCCGGGCAGCCCCAGGACAGCTCTTCTGAGATGATGGCCATTTCCAGATCAGATAAGCCGCCACCTCCATATTCCACCGGCACGTTGCAGGTCAAAAAGCCTGCTTCAAAAGCTTTTTGCATAACATCTTCAGGGAACTTTTCCTCTCGATCATAAAAAGCCGCCTTTGGCCTCATTTCTTTTTCAGCAAAGGAATGAGCCATTTCCTGGAGGGCTTTCTGTTCTTCCGTTAATTCAAAGGAAATCACCTTGCACCTCTCTTCTATTTAATATTCTTAAAGTATCCAGATCTTATTAGTCTTGTTTTATAATCAAATAATGGTTTTTTGTCAACCGCTTTGACCTACCAGGTAAAGAGAACGACAGTCTGCAGTCCGGGCCTGTCCCAAGCTGGCGGTCCGCCCCTCCCATAAAAGTAGCACGACACAGGCAGTGGTGATCGCCCAGAAAACCAGACTTCTTAATGCCAAAGAATCCGATCCTGATTATTCCGACTTTCCCTGGTTGCAAAAACAAGAGGCCTGTTGTATAAAAAATTCTTAATTAAAATTCTCTCTGAGAAAGGATAGAAAAATGAAGATTTTTGACAACCGGGCAGTAGTCAAAGCTGATATTTTGCTTCCGGCTGAAGGCCTCGACTTGGCTCGCTGGTCGGTGATTGCCTGTGATCAATACACTTCTGAGCCCGAGTACTGGGAACGCGTAGCTGCTTTCGTCGGCGCTGCACCTTCCACTTATTATTTGATCTATCCTGAAGTTTATCTGAATGCCCCTGACAAAGAAACCAGAATAAGAAATATCAAAAGCAAGATGCGAGAATATCTTTCCGGCGGCATTTTCAAAGAGATGGAGGGGATAATCTATGTGGAGAGAGAAACTGCTCACGGCTGGAGAAAGGGCCTTCTGTTAGCTGTTGACCTGGAAAAGTATGATTACCGACCCCAGGCTCAGAGCTTGATTAGAGCAACAGAAGGAACCATTCTGGAGAGAATCCCTCCCCGGGTACAGATTAGGGAAGGGGCGGATCTTGAGCTGCCCCATATTATGATGCTGGTTGACGACCCGGCAAATTTATTTATCGGGCCAGCCAGTGACCATCGATCTGATTTGCCCTGTCTGTATGATTTTGATCTGATGTTTGACTCCGGTCGTCTGCGTGGATATTTTGTCAATCAGCCGAAAGTCGAGGAAAAAATTCTGGCTGGCCTCGGTCAGCTGGCTGATCAGAAAAGATTCTGTCAGAGATATAATCTTCCGCCAGAGACTCCCCTTCTTCTCTTTGCCGTTGGCGATGGCAACCATTCGCTGGCCACAGCCAAAACAATCTGGGAAAAGACCAAAGTCACCTGCCCCAATCTGGAAGAATTAAAAAATTCACCTCTGCGTTATGCTCTGGTTGAAATTGTCAACCTTCATGATGAAGCATTGGTCTTTGAACCAATTCATCGAATTCTATTCGAGGTTAAAGACTCGCCAGCTTTCGAACAAGAACTTCAAGTCTTTTTCCATCAGCAGGTGGAAATCCGACCTCAGCCTTCCTATGAAGAGTTAAAAAAAGCAGTCAATAATAAGGGGAAAAGCGAACAGGTAGCTGGTTTACTTTCCAATCAGGGCCTTAAATCTATAAAATTTTTGAAGCCTTCTACCAACCTGACAGTTGGTACGATTCAGACCTTTCTGGATAAATTTTTTAGCGACAGGAAAGCCCAGGGCCTCGATTATGTCCACGGAGATGATTCTCTCTTGCAATTGGTTAAGAAAGGCAAAAATAATGTCGGCATTTATTTACCAGCACTGGATAAAAACGAACTTTTCCCAACTGTTATTCTGGATGGAGCCCTACCCAGAAAGACTTTTTCTATGGGCGAGGCCTGGGAGAAACGCTTTTATCTGGAGGGCAGAAAACTAACTAGTCGCTAAATAACAGCTTAAAAGCTTCGTTGGAAATAATTTTCTCCAGTAGTTCTTCTGGCCGGGTCTTATAGCTGACTGGAAGGTTAATCAACGGGATTCCTTCTCTCTCCAGCCAGTTAAGGAGTGGTCTGGTTCTCTCTTCGTAGATTTTGTACCGGTGACTTATGATGTCGGGGCGGTCATCCTGACGGCCAGTTCTTTCTCCGTCAAGGTTGGCTAGAATTCTTCTAATTGAGACCCCCTCAGGACAATCCAGGTTAACCGCCAGAACAATTCTGGCCAGGCCTTTTAGCCAGAACACCTGGCCTGGATGGCGGGGTAGGCCGTTTAAAATCAAAACATCTTCTCTGGATGGATTAATTTCACTCAGAAAATTCATTAGGATCTTTCGCACCAGCTCCCGATCAGGCTCTTCAAAAAGAAGAGCTTTTTCCACCACCTGGCGAATACGCTCCAGCTCCTGCTCATCATAATGTTCTTGTAACCCATTTCGCCCATCGGGGCGAATCATTCCCTCTGACTGGCCTTCAAGAATTTGCCTTAGTTCCTGACCGAAATCAAAGATAAAAAAGCGTCTACCTTTTATCTTCTGACGGGAAAGATATTGACCAAAAGGACTTTTACCCGCCCCCGGGGGTCCCAGTAGCAATAAGCTCTTAATTTCAGACATGAGAACAGACTTTAAGAACTACCCTTTTCCTTGCTTCTTAATATTTATTGTTTTCCAGTGATTAGAAATTGCGCCCGGCAGGGCTCGAACCTGCGGCCTTCTGATTCGTAGTCAGACGCTCTATCCAGCTGAGCTACGGGCGCTTCCAATTAACCCGTCTAATATTAACTGAAGAGCTTAGTTTTTTCAATCGCCAGTTAGAGCGGTGAAGGCTGGATTAAGAGGAGTCAACTGATCTTGAGGATAGCTGCCCCGTTTATCCGGCTGTGTTTGACCGCTTCCAGAGCTTCATTGGCTTTTTCTAGCGGGAAAGGGTGTACCTCGGTTTTTATAGGAATTTCACCGGCCAATTTCAAAAACTCTCTCCCGTCCTGACGGGTAGAATTGGCCACGCTTCTCAATGTCTTTTCATAATAAAGGTGCTTTTGATAATTCAATTCGGGCACCGGACTAAGATAAATACCAGCCAGAGCTACCGTTCCTCCCCTGTCGACAACCTCCAGGGCCCGGCGGGCTATCTCTCCAGCCGGAGCAAAGACAACGGCGGCCTCAAGTTTTGCCGGGGGATTTTCTGATGGCAGGCCGGCCCAGACTGCTCCCAGTTCCAAAGCCTGCTGTCGATGCTCAGTTTTTCTCGAAAATACATAGACCTGGCTGCCCATATAATTAGCCACCTGGATGGTCACATGGGCAGAGGCTCCAAAACCGAACAGCCCTAGCCTTCCGCCTGGTTTTAAATTGCTCAGTTTCAAAGAACGATAGCCGATGATGCCTGCACAAAGAAGAGGGGCAGCCTGCTCATCAGGAAAATTCTCAGGCAATTTATAGGCGAAAGATTCAGGCACAACTGCCAGTTCAGCGTAGCCGCCATCCACGTCAAAACCAGTAAATTTAGCTTCCTGACAAAGGTTTTCTCTTTGCGTTAAACAGAAGCGGCAATGACCACAGGTCTGATAAAGCCAGGCACAGCCAGCTCTTTCGCCAACCTTAAAAAGAGTCACCTTTTTCCCGGTTTTCTCCACCTGTCCGACAATTTGATGTCCTGGAATCCTGGGTAATTTAACTGCTGGCAGTTCACCCTCAACTGTATGTAAATCTGTATGGCAGACGCCACAATATGTCACCCGGAGAAGAAGCTCATTCTCTCCTGGCTCAGGAGCTTCCACTTCTTCTAACCTTAACGGTCTGTTCTCAATTGGACTGAATTCGTTTAGCACCATTGCTCTCATCGCTGCCCTCCTTTTTCCCCATTCAGTCCGCCTCCGCTGAGTTTCCTGGTCAGACGATCAACTCTCTTTTCAAAATCTCTTTCCAGATCAGAATTCATCAGGCGGGATAAGGCCAGTCCGTCCAGAGCCAATTTCAAAGCTGTTTCCGGTTGCCTGGCCTGATGCTCATAATACATGGCCAGTTCCCGCCAGGCTTCTAAATCTTCGCTGTTCTGGGTGAGATCTTCCCATAATTTGAGAGATTTTTCCCACTCTCCACATCTTTTAAAATAAAGAGCCAGATTTTTCTTAACTCTGACTGACAATTCAACCGGCAGTTTCTGGCTTAGGGCCTTCTCATAGAGCTCTGCCGATTTCTTCATTTCGCCCGCTTTCTCCCAGATTTTCCCCAGCCCGAAAAGTTCCAGACTATCAATTTCTGTCTCTTGATTTTCCAGGCTTTGCCCGACAGTCAAAGCTCCGGCTACCACTACCCCGTACAGCGACATGATATCTTCCTGATTGTGATAGAGAATTGGCTCGACAAGGGAAAAATCTCCTGTTCTTAAATATTGAAAATAGCGCCAGGGGATTTCCTCCGAGGGAATGTCTTCTGCTCGAGTAGCTCCCAGATGAGCCAGCGCCAGATTATAAAGCCGGCAGCTTTCATATTTATGCTTCCATAGATAACGGGCTGAAAACAAAAAATCAAGATGGGGTAAATCTGATAAGGGACATCTCAGACGATTTAGAGTAAAACGCGTCTCCAGCAAGGGCAGATCGAATCCTTTGCCATTATAAGAAATAACCGAAGTGAATTTTCGGTCAGAAAGAAGCTCCAGCAGTTCCCCCAGCATCTTAAATTCTGAAGCCAGGTTATTCAGGCAAAATTGAACGACTTTAAAAGCCTCTCCGTCGAAAAAGCCCAGACCAATGAGAAAAGGTATGGTGCCAGTTCCACCGGCCAGACCGGTTGTTTCCAGATCGATAAAAACAGCTTCAGCCAGAGAGAGATCTTTAAAAGCTTCATCCCTGCTTAGAAGATAAAGAACACGTCCCGGTATGTTCAGACCAAGAGAAATAGGAATCTGACCATAGCTCGAATTGAGATTGAAATTGTTTTCAAGAACCAGGTAGGGCTGATGGGGAGGGCTGGAGACCAGCTCGTCTACAATTTTATCACTTTCTGCCTTTTTTTCAGACTTCTTCTGCCTGGAAAGGGCCAGCAGCTTTTCTAATTTCTCCTTGGTGCTGAGATTTTTCTGCGCTTCCAGATTATTCCACAGCTCTCTAACTTTATCTGTTTGTCCCTGCCTGGCTATTTTTTTTCTTAGTTGTTCTCTTAATTCATCCCGGTCCATCTGCCTGCCCTCTGGTGATTGTCTCCACTAAGTTTATCTTTATTTTAGCTCAAAAAAGTTTTGGTTGTTATCATTATATCACTTGTTAAGACTGATAAAAGGAAACTCGTTCCTTGATTTTATGAGATAAAGGGTTTGCCAATTCTGACCGGTTTTTTATATAGTGAATAGTTAGTAATAGGCTAAAGGACAAAATTGATGAGTGCTGAATACTATCTAGCCTTTGACTTCGGGGCAGAGAGTGGCCGGGCGATGCTGGGTTCCTTAGACAGTGGAAAAATCCACTTGACAGAGCTTCATCGCTTCCCTACTCGCCTGATTCACTGCCAGCAGCACTTTCATTGGGACATTTACTACCTGTTTGAGCAAATACGGTTGGTTCTGGAAAACCTCAGGCAGAAGAATTTCAGACTGAACAGTTTGGGCATTGATACCTGGGGAGTTGATTTTGGTCTGATAGATAAAAGCGGGCATATTCTCGGCCTGCCATTTTGCTATCGGGATAAAATTTTCCCAGAAGCGGCTAGAAGCTATCTGAAGGAATTCTCAGCAAAAGAACTTTACTACCTTACTGGCATTCAATTCCTGCCTTTTAATACTCTTTTTCAGCTTTATGCCCTGCGGGAAGAAAATCCTGGTTGGCTGGAAATGGCTGAAAAGATACTTTTTATACCTGATCTGCTAAACTTTCTTTTAACTGGCACTGAAGCTACTGATCTGACGATTGCTTCTACTTCTCAGCTCTTGTCGGCCACAAGCCGTTGCTGGCTGCCCGAGCTTCTTGAGCGGATGGGAATTCGAAGCCAGCTACTCCCCGAAATAAACCTGCCCGGGAAAACCCTTGGCCGACTTTCTCCCTGGCTGTTAGCAGAAGGGCTACCCGACCTGGCCGTTGTCCAGGTGGCCAGTCATGATACAGCTTCAGCTGTGGCGGCTGTGCCGGCTCAAGGAGATAGCTGGGTTTATATCAGTTCTGGGACCTGGTCTTTGATCGGAGTCGAATTGAATCAACCAGTCATTAATGAGCAATCTTTCCGGTCTAATTTCACTAATGAAAGCGGGCTGGGAAAAACCATTCGCTTTCTTAAAAATGTCAACGGACTTTGGCTTCTCCAGCAGTGCCGGAGAATCTGGTGCCGCCATGGGGATTTAACCTATGAACAGCTGACCGAAATGGCTGAAAAGGCCAGACCTTTCCAGCTTTTTATAGACCCAGATGCTCCGCTTTTTCTAAACCCGGCCAATATGGTTAAGGCTATCGCCGATTATGCCTGCCAGACGGGTCAGATTGTTCCCGAAGAGCCAGGAGAAGTGACGCGAGCTATTCTGGAAAGCCTGGCTTTAAAATACAGACTGGTAATAGATGAACTGGAAGCTTTAACGGGCCAGAATTTTAGGATTGTCCACATCATAGGTGGCGGGGCAAAGAATGACCTTTTGAATCAATTCACAGCTGAGGCGACTGGCAAGCTGGTTTTAGCTGGACCGGAAGAAGCCACTGCCACCGGGAATATCCTGATCCAGGCTCTGGCTTCCGGTCAGCTTAATGACAGGCTGGAGATCAGGAAGACTGTCAGTCAATCATTTGATATCAAAGAATTCAGGCCACACTCACCAGAAATATGGGAAAAAGTCCTGGCTGAGTTTAAGGTCAGGCTGGCGGAGGTTCACTACGAGACTGGTTCCTGACTACCTTGACAGGCGGCGGTTAAAAATTATAAGAACTATCATTGAGGAGGGTTGTTTAAATGGATAACGATTCTGTTGAAAAAAGATATGGCGAAGCCAGAGAAAAACTGGCCGAAATAGTTGTAAACGTTGATGAGGCTCTTCAAAAGCTCGAAGCCTATCAGCTATCCATTCATTGCTGGCAAGGCGATGACCTCAGAGGCTTTGAAAAGTCCAATTCAGAGCTAACCGGTTCTGGTTTGCAGGTTACTGGAAATTACCCCGGTAGGCCCAGAAACGTAGAGGAGCTCAGACAGGATCTGGAGGAAGCCTTATCTTTAATTCCTGGCCGCCATCGTCTTAATCTCCATTCTATTTATGGAGAATTTGATGGCTACGTTGAAAGGAATGAATATGAACCAGGTCATTTCCGGGGCTGGTTGGACTGGGCTAAAGCCCGCGATTTGAAGCTTGACTTTAATGCCACCTGTTTTGCTCATCCCCGGGCAGCCAGTGGACTGACCCTGAGTCATCCCAAAAAGGAAGTAAGAAAATTCTGGGTTGAGCACGTTAAGGCCTGCCGCAAGATAACTGCTTTTTTCGGACGTGAGCTCAAAACTTACTCTATCCATAACCTATGGATCCCGGATGGGTTGAAAGACTGGCCATCTAACCGCTGGCTATACCGTCGCTTGCTTTTTGAATCTCTCGAGGAAATATTTGAAACTGAATACAGCCAGACTCAGCTCAAAGATTCTCTGGAAAGTAAACTATTTGGCCTGGGCAGTGAAGCTTATGTTGTCGGTTCTCATGAATTTTATCTGACTTATGCTCTGAAAAAGGGCAAGATGGTTTGCCTTGATCTTGGTCATTTTCATCCAACTGAATCAATAGCTGATAAGATTTCAGCCATTATGACTGGCGGTGGCGAGCTACTTCTCCATCTGAGCCGAGGAGTCAGATGGGATTCAGACCACGTTGTCCTGCTTAATGACGAGCTGGAAACACTGAGTGAAGAAATTGTGACCGTTCCGAGTCCAGATAGAATACATCTGGCTCTGGATTATTTTGATGCCTCAATGAATCGGGTCGGAGCCTGGGCTCTGGGTGCCAGGGCAGTAATCCGAAGTTTGCTCAGAGCTCTTCTTCTGCCTAAAAAACACCTGGAAGAAGCTGAAATAAAGGGTGATAATCTGGGAAAGCTGTACTGGCGCCAATATGCACGGGATTTACCTTTCGGTGCAGTCTGGGACTATTATTGCCTGACACACCAGGCCCCTCTGGAAAACCAGTGGCTGGAGAAAATCAAAGAATATGAAGAGGCTGTCCTGTGTAAAAGAAATTAAAACCTGCCCGAAGGCCCGACGGGCAGGAATCTGATCTGAACAGGGGGATCCTCAAATAAGGATTTGAGGCTCAGCCAGAAGCAGCAGAGTTTGACTGAAAGCTCCATGGTAGATTAAACTAATCGAGCAAAGGTTAATTGTTATGCTTCCTGAAGACACAAAACCGGAAAGTCCGGTCAGAGAAGAAAAAGTCGATCCCCAGGCTGTCCAGAAGGTCAAAGAGCTGGTTTTATCTCTGGCCAATACTATCTCAGCTCTTAAAATTTTCCCGCCAGAGCATGCCTCAGCTATTCATTTCCGCCAGGATTTTATCTCCAGGCTGAAGACATTTCTTAACGACTATCAGAGACTCGAACTCAGTATCAGCGAATTTGGTTTCTATTATCAGGATAAACTGATCTATCAGGATGAAATTTCCAGTAAAAGCCTGCCGTTTTTTTTCTATAAAGATGGCCTGCGTCTGCTGGCTTTTTACCAGGGGATGGATGACGAGGAAATAAGTGATTTCCTGGATATTATCAGAACTGAATCAGCTAAGCCGTCAGATGAATCAGATGTAGTTAACGCTCTCTGGCTGAAGGATTTTCCCAATCTTCAGTATTATGCCCCAGAAGAATTCATAGAAAGTCGCATTCTGGAAGAAAGAACCGAAAGTCTGACTAAACGCGGCCTGCAAATTATCCCTCAGGAGCTGGCCGGGAAAGTTGTAGATATTAAGGTTGACCGCCAGCAACTTTTTTCCGGACGTTTAGAATTAAGACCAGAAGAAAAGCAGGCTGTCAATTCTTTCGTCGATGAAGAAGTACCTGAGCTGCCAGCAAACTGGCAGCAAAACTTTGCTTTTGAAGCTGGGGCGGCAGAAGGAGGTGCAGAGACTATAGAAGCCGATCAGCAGGCTGTCCTGGCCTCAAAATTACCGATCTCCTTCCAATTCACAGAAGAAGAACTAAACCAGCTCAATAGTTTGCTTGAAAAAAATAGAAACCTCTCGCCAGAAGAGGAATTTATAAATCTGATGATGGAGATCATGGCTCTCGAAGGGAATGAGAAACAATTTGTCGCTAACCTCAATATCCTGGAAGATTTCTATCTAGAAAATATCAAAAAAGGTCATTTTAATATTCCTATCATTTTGAATCGAAAGATTAAGGAACTACGGACCTTGCTGGCCTCCAGTCCAGGTAACCGAGCCAGTCAGCTGGATGATTTTCTGGCCAGAACATCGGATTTAAAAATTCTGGATGAAATAAGAAAACTTGTTGACAATAAGGCGGAGCTAAACTATGAAGCTCTATATGAATACCTGGTTCAGTTTGAGGAGGCGGCTGTCGCTTTCCTGGCAGAAATGTATGAAAAGGTTGAAAATCAGGCCTTCAGAAACCTGATCAGGGGCTTTTTCCAGGA
>JAKPXU010000173.1 GCA_029571905.1 Acidobacteriota bacterium
GGCTTTGACCCTTCTCAGATCTTTCCCGGTTTGCATATAGACCTTGCCCTGGGGCGTATAAATTTCTTTCCAGCCGCCAATGTGCCTTAAAGCAGCATAATAGACACAGGCCTCGGCCAGAAGCCGGTCAAATATATGTTCCTTTTCTCCTACCGGCAGGTAGTCTATTTTATCTGAGATTCTGCTGACAAATTCTTCCATGTGTTTGAATTCAAGCCCTTCTTCCCCCAGGCGATCCCGCAGGTAATCCTCACCGGTTTCAAAAAGAGAACGGGCAGAAACTCTCAGCCCCAAATCTCCTTCTACCGTTCTTTTGACCTTTGGTTCCCTGATTCCCTTGAGCACCACGGTATCGGTCTCAAGATACGATTCGGTATTGGAATAAAAATCAGTTGTTGCTCCACCAATATCAATAGCGGCCAGGTCCGACCATTCCGGATAAAATTCTGGAATAGCAGAGATCAATTCAAACACAGCCAGAGGCGTTGGTTTGGGCTGAGCACCAAATAACTCAACTATTTCTGCCAGGCCCCGGCCAACAACTATTCTCTTTAGAAATATTTCTCTTATCTTTTCCCTGGCTGGTTCAATGTTAACCTGGCCAATTTCTGGCATCAGATTTTCAGTCACTATCACTTCCCGGCTTTTCATGATATTGACCACCTCTTCAGCCACGGCCCTATTACCAGCATAAACAATAGGGCAGCTGAGCCGGGAAGATTCCAATTTTTGGGCATTTTCCAGAATGTATTTACTATTTCCGCCGTCTGTCCCTCCGCTAAAGAGGACAATATCCGGACTGAGTCGTTCCAGCTCTTTGACATCGCTTGAGGTCAGTGAAAAAGAAAAACTTTTAATGACTTTACCACCAGCTGACATGGCAGCCAGTTTGGCCAGCTGCAGGGTCAGATCAGGCACCAGGCCAATAGCAGCAATTCTCAGCCCGCCTTTGGCCGAGGAAGAAAAGAACACTTCAGCCAGGCCTTTTAATTCCTCAAGAGAAGTATGACCATCCTGGTGGAGAAGTCGGGCTAAAGTCTCGTGGAAACCAACTACCAGGTTGTTCTGAGTGGTCGGAACAGAGACTCTCTCCAGAAGCTCCAATTCTGAAGCGGTCAGTTCAAAGGCAGCACCTTTAGTCCAGGTCGAACCGATATCGATGCTAACAACTGTCTTCATGGGATACTAGCTCACTCAGTCCTAGAACCTTCTGGCTCTTTCCGGTTATTATTATTCTGACTGATCTGATCGGCTGGCTGGCTCTGATTTTTAGGGCTAGTCTGGTTTGCCCGGGCTCCGGCCTCCTGTCCTTTTGAACAAGACCCAAATTTTTCTTTGATATCCTGCCTTAAAAGTTCAGCCACTTGCTTGAGATCCACGTCAGGCGGAAATACGCGGTCAAAACCCATTTTTTTAAACTTCTCTTCAACCACCGAAAAAGGTGTCTTTCCCACTGCCAGGTTGCCCCCGATATAAAGGATGATGGGATCAAGCCCCTTTTCAATGCACAATTCCCTAAAGCCCTGGCAGTCTATCTCCGCATGTCCATAAAGAGAAGAGACCAGAATTGCCCTGGCATTAGTCTCGATGGCCGCATCAACAAATTCCTGCTGAGAAACCATGACCCCCAGGTTAACCACCTTAAATCCTTCTGAGGTAAAAAACATTTCCAGAATTTTATTGCCGACCGAATGGCAATCAGAACCGATTACACCAATGACAATCGTGTCCTTTTGGTTTTCCATCTTGCTATTCTCCTGTCCTCGGGTTACTCGACTTCTCCCTCTTGATTTTTCCACTTTTCATACTTTTTAATTTTGACGATGCTGAGCAATCAGGGAGTCAGTAGCTGACTGATCCTTTCTTCAACATAAAGAAGCGATCCTCTTTCAATCTGGTAATCGAAAGTTATAACTTTTCCACCTCTCTGCCTGAATTCCTGGACAGCCGCCATATTCTCTTTTTTACGCTGAAGGTGGTAACCCGGTGGGACAAAAACTACGTCCAATTCAGTTAGAAATTCCGGTAGTTTATTCTCATCTTTTAAAAACAGGCAGGGAACTGGACCGGTAGCCAAACCCATGCTCTTCAATCTGGCCACCACCCTGGCCAGAAAATTCTGGCTTTCACAGATGACTCCCAGCCTCTGGGACGGACTTAAGCTGGCCATCTCGATAATTGTCTCCTGACTGGGGGAAACAGCCACCTGGATCAGCCTATCTTTCAAAGGAGGCACCTTACCCAGAAGCTCACTGTAATGGGTGCTCGTGGTCAAAATCAGGTCAAAGGGTTCCAGGCGTTTGCTGGCTTGTGGATCAGCCACAATTTCATCCAGCAAGAATCTTGATACTCTGACATGCTTTAGAAAAATCAATTGACGCTCGAAGATGCTCAAGCTTTCTGGATTACAATCAATAATAGCCACATTAAAGTTTTCCAGTTTTTCCTCTCTCTGAATGATGGCCAGTTCAACAAAGGTTCTTATTTCCTGATAAGAAAAATTTAGCTCGCGGAGCTCGTCAACAAGATTATCAATGATCTTTTGAGCTCTTTCTTTTCGGCCCGTTGGGATTATATCTTGCCTGGATGAAACAAAGGTACCCCGGCCCTGCGTGGTTTCAATGAGGCCGTCTCTGGCCATCACTTCATAAGCCTTTTTAACTGTCCCCCTGGCAATATTGAGTTGAGAGGCCAGCTCTCGCTCAGTTGGAAGTTTATCGCCAGGCTTTAAACGTCCTTCGTGAATCATAGAAGTAATCTGTTTGATGAGCTGGCGATAGGCTGGAACGGGGCTTTTTTTGTCTATAGAAATTTTTATATCCATACGGTACCTCTCAAGAGATATATCTTATTTCTTGTACCATGATATACCAGCTTAGTCCAATTGACAAGCAATAATTTCATTTATACAGTTTTCAGTAATTTTACATCATATAAGAAGCCAATAACAGGCAAAATTTTAGCTGATATAACCATATTGATTTAGTCTTAAATCAGAGGGTATAATGGAGTCAAATGGCAAATACCAGAAGAATGGAACAGGCAGTCAGATACCTGCCGGGAATAGTGGCCTTAGCTGCAGCTTTCTGGCTGGTTTTCCCGTTTATAAGGTTGGACCAGGCAGATTATAGTCGGGCTAATATTCTTGTCTTCAGGCTGGTTGTCGGCATTACTATTTTTGTGGTGATGCTGGGGAAAATGGGCTTTGATATCTTTTTCCCACAAGGAATGGCCAGGAAGGTTTCAGACCTGAAATCGGCGATGTTCATTATCTTTGGAATCCTTATTCTGGCTTTCGTTGTCTTCATCATCATTCAGGCTGGGTCGTTATTTCTGAGCACTTATCCTCAGACGACAGACTACAATCTTTAAGATCATAAAAATTTTAAACAGGTGTTAGGTCATCGCCAGCTTAAGAACAGAAAAGATTAATTTTAAACATTCACTCGTGGATAAGAATACCAGTTTTGACTCTTTTAATTTTAATCATTCTTCGACTGAGGCTTGAGCCCTTATTAAATCATGAAGGGTGATAAGAGCTACCAGCTGCTCGTCTTCTCTTCTTTTGATCAGCAGTACATTGGATGGAGTCTGAAGAAAGCGATTTCCAATTTCTTTAATTGATTCATCCTCATAAGCAAAAGCAGGAGCCAGTATCTCTATCTCCCCCTTGTTATTCAGGTAATCTTTTATATTCTCTCTAGAAACCAATCCTGCTACCTGCCCATTCTGTTGAACCGGGAAATACCTGTAAGGATATTTATCAATGATCTGACTGAGCTCGGCCGGAGATAAAGACTTGATTACTACTGGTTGGTAATTGGCTACCGTTGAAACTGGTTGATTTTGCCAGCTACGTAAGTCAAGCGGCGGCTTTATCTTGTGGAGCTGGTATCCATCCTGGAGGAGCAGCGCATCATAGATATTATGCGGACCAGCCAGCCTGGCCACTCCCTGTCCAATCAAGGTAGCTAGCAGCAAACCTGGAACGAGTTCAAATTGATGGGTCATTTCAAAAACAATCAATAAGGAAGTGAGGGGAGCCCTAACCACTGCCCCCAGGCAAGCAGTCATCCCAACGGCTGCCAGCACGATGTGATCGGAGGACTGAAGGTTAACCCACTGCGAAAAAAGTCCGCCCACAAAAAAACCACTCATTCCTCCCATGAAAAGGAGAGGAGCAAAAATACCACCACAGCCTCCTGCCGCATAACTTAAAGCCGTCGCCAGAAGCTTCGCCACAATCAAAATACCGGCTGCTTTCCACGGAAAATCATTTTTTAAAACCGCCGATAGATCCTGATAACCAAGGCTGAAAACACCAAGTTTGCCAGTTAAATAGAAGACGGCGACACCCAGCAACCAGGTACTCAATCCTCCAGCCAGAGGTTTCGCCCAGAGTGGGATTTTTTTCTGTTTTTGAAATTTAGACCGAAAAGCCAGCATCCATTTCTGGAAAATGACGCCGACCAGAGAAGCAAGAAGGGCAGCAACTGGAACAATTAGATAATGGTTCCACGAAACATTTTCGACTCTCGCCATCTGAAAAGCGGGTTGGCTCCCGATAATAGCATGAACCACAAAGGAAGCAGAAACTGCTGCCAGGATTACCGACCCCAGGTGGCGGCTATTTAAATCTCCCAGTATCTCTTCAATGACAAAAGTAATAGAAGCCAGAGGTGCATTAAAAGCAGCGGCCAGACCAGAGGAGGCCCCAACCAGACAGGGACCACGCCTTTGATTTCGCTCGAAACGAAAAAGGCCTGAAAGATTTGAGGCCACTGCCGATCCCAGAAAAACAGAAGGACCTTCTCGACCCAGGCTAGTTCCACCACCAATATTAATAATTCCGGCTAGATACTTTACTATTCCTGTTTTTAGATCAATTCGCCCCAATTCTTGCCAGTAGGCGACCTTAACCTGAGGGATACCAGAGCCAGCTGCTGACGGACTAAAGAAATTAACCAGCAGGCCTGATAGAAGTGATGTAACTAGAACTGCGGCCAAACTTGATAAAAGAAAATAAATCATGGAATGCTGGGAAAAACTTAAAATCGTCCTGGCAAAAATAAAATTCACCATTAGCATAAAAGAAACAGAAATCAGCCCGGAAGCCAGGGCAAAAATAATAGTGGTCAGGGCCAGCCGTAAATTTTGAGAAATTTCGTTAAACATTTCCAGGTATGAGCAATTTTAAAAAATCCTATTTGAATATAGCTCTGTTTCTGCCGATGATAATTGCTGCCAGAATAAAATAAAACAGTGTCTGAAGACCTTCAGTCATCAAGCTTAGCTCAAATAGCTGCCCAACGAAATTCATCATAAAGTGAAAAAGGATGGCAGCTAAGGTGCTTTTTTGATTTTTATAAAAAATATAGGTGAAGATAGTAGACTTAGGAAAAAGCTGAAGGAAATAAAATAAGATTAATAAAATACTGGATGACCTGGCCTGAAGGGTAAAGCCTTTGACCAGGAAAAGTGGCACCGACCAGACAGCCCAGACAGCAGCAATCAGCAAGCTGGCTTTAAAACCTGACATGAGATTTCTCAGCTTATCCAGCCAGTAGCCGCGCCAGCCAAGTTCTTCCGGAAACGGCCCAACAAAAAAGGTATAAAATATAAAGATCAAAATGGAGGGAAGATGAGCCCTGACCTGATTAATCAGCTTCAATTGCGATAGTGGTTGACCTAAGGCCAGAGAAACCAGGATGGCTGCCAGGGTAATTAACGGGGGGATAAAGAAAATTTCGCGATAACCTCTTTTACTGATCAGAGTAGGATCAAAAACTCGCCGCCAGTAATCCCAGTTATCTTCACTCTCCTCACCGAGAAGCATAAAAGCCACGGCCACCAGCGCCGGCACCAGCAAACCGGCCAGCAGAAGAACCTTGACGGCCAGGTTTTCGACTCCCCGACCGGTAGAGATAGCCAGAAACCAGGGAATCCAGGTTAGCCCGAGAACAAAAATTATGTACAAATAGGGGTGAATCTGAATTTTTCTAATAGCCATTTCTGTTACCTTATCATTAACTTTATTAAAATATAAAAAAAGTTTCAGATAATAAAGAAGTTTTTAGGCGGGCTACCACTCAGGTTGACCGCCGCCACCAGATTTACCTGTTAATTTTTATACCAACTGGGCCTTATCTGCAAATCTCATCAAGCTGGAATTAACTTATAAAATGAAATAGAATTTAAATAGAAAAATAAAACCCGGAGATAAAAATGAGAGCTATTCTTATCACAGGTCTGAGACAGGCCAGAATCGAAGAAAGGCCTCAGCCAGATTTCTTAGCCCCTGATTCAGTCATTCTTAAAACGAAGGTGGCGGGCCTCTGCGGGAGCGATCTCCATTATTTTATTTCTGAATCGGTCAGCGGAGATCCGGTTCACTATCCCTGCCTTGTGGGTCACGAATGTTCAGCTGAAATCGTCAGCACCGGGCCAGAAGCAAAAAAATATAAAGCTGGCGAGCTGGTGATGGTAGAGCCATCAATTTCCTGCGGGGTCTGCGACCAATGCCTGGCTGGCCGGCTAAATACCTGTCGGACGATTAAATTCCTGGGCCATCCAGGGGAACTTCCTGGTTGCTTCGCTGATTATTTTATCATGCCGGAAAAAAATCTTATTCCTCTGCCTCCTGATTTATCACTGGAAGAAGGAATGTTAGCCGAACCGCTGTCCATTGCTAGGCATGCTCTTCGTCTCGCTTCGATTGAAAATTCAGCTACAGTTGGAGTACTGGGGACTGGACCAATCGGACTTCTGTTGATTATGTTGCTCAAAAGCTATGAATTCAGTTCCATTTTTGCTACTGATCGCTCCGAGGCCAGGGTTGATGCCGCCCTTCGAGCTGGAGCCAGCTGGGCCGCCAGCGTGGAAGAGGAAGATATTATTTCGGAAATTGCTGCCCGTCAGCCACTTGGTTTAGATGCTGTTTTTGAAGTTAGCGGGGACCTGGAAGCCATTGATCAGGCAATTGAACTGGTCAAACCGGGCGGCAAAATCATACAGATTGGGATTCCACTGCCAGAGAGAGTGCCCTATCGTCTGAGCAAGCTTAGAAGAAAGGAAATAACCATAATCAACAGTCGCCGGCAAAATAAATGCCTGGAAGAATCATTGAACCTTCTGGCTGAGAAAAAGTTAAGGGTGGATTGGCTGATAACCCACCGCTTCTCGCCTGAAGAAGCTCAGGTTGCCTTCACCACTGCTTCGGAGCGCCTGGATGGTGTACTAAAAGCAGCTTTTATCTTTTAATGGTCAGTAATAAATTTAATTAATTGATAGCGATAACCTGAACCCTGAAAAACAGATCGGCTGGCAAGTCAGGCAGCAATATTAATCAAAAAAGGACACCCAGAACCAGAGATAATCTCGCTCCGCCTATTTTAAAATCAGTTCCTTCATAGCTGTCTTTAGCCTGACAATAGCCAGCCTCTATCCCGCTAAACAGGAATTTTTCTTTATAATAAATTCCAGCCTCCAGGTTCAAGCCTACTTTATTGCCCTTCACCGTAAGTTCCATGGCCTCTTCTTTATAAGAAGCATTGGCCACTCCAGCTCCAACAAAAACTTTTAGATGTCGACCGATTGAGGGGAAATAGCCCAGACCGCCCCCATAAAATTGCTGTCGGGAGTGAGCGGGAAGCTCGAGGTCGGGAGTTGTACCATCCTTAGAACCAGTCATGAAAAGACCATAAACATAAAGGTGATCAATGATCCTGACTCCCAGCTTGAACTCTGGCACAAACAGTGTTTCGCCATAAACATTTTTATAACCAGCATCGGCCGGGAAAAGATAACCACCGCTCACCATCAGCATTATTTTCTCCGCGGCCAGGCCAGAAACGGCCATTCCAACCAGGCCTAAAAAGGCCAGAACTAAAATTCCAGTCAGCCCTGTAATTTTCTTCCAGAGCTTGTTTTTATCCAGTCTTTTCATGATCATTGTCTCCTTTACTCTATTGTCTCACTCAAGCCAAGAGGCTGGTCTGGCTGCAGCAATCAACAGCACCCCTTTCGTTCTTTTTAGCTTCTGCTATCAGAACATGTTCATTACATTACTTATCAAAAAAAGAGACATCATGTCAACTTTTAGTAGGCTCTTCAGCCAAAAGTGTGGTAAATAAGAAGGGGGATAATGGTAATTGGGATGAAGGATAAGAGGACTTTCTTGATATAGACTTCAACGTTTCTGTAGCCATAGCTCATTCTCTTGATTAACTTCATTTTGGTATGAG
>JAKPXU010000204.1 GCA_029571905.1 Acidobacteriota bacterium
GCAGCCATTATAGCTACGGGCAACTGCGCTTCCTTTGGCGGTCTCCCGGCGGCCAGACCTAATCCGACCGGTGCCTGCGGTGTAGCTGATCTAATTAAAGACAAACCGGTCATCAATATCCCCGGCTGCCCGGCCATTCCCGAAGTGACCACCGGCACAATTCTTCACTTTCTCATCCTGGGCAAGTTGCCCCGGACAGATCATCTCAAGCGGCCGCTCGTCTTCTATGGTCACACCATTCACGACCACTGCCTGCGGCGTCCTTTTTATGAGGCGGGTAAATTTGCCGCCAGTTTTGATGATGAAGGTGCCCGCCAGGGCTACTGTCTTTACCGGCTGGGCTGCAAAGGGCCCACCACTTACAATGCCTGTCCATCGCTCAAATGGGAACGCGGCCTTTCCTATCCGGTTCAGTCGGGACATCCCTGCCTGGGTTGCTCTGAGCCTCATTTCTGGGATGGCGGGGGTTTTTATCAGGGTCAATCGGCCGCTCTAATTCCGCCAACCGCCCAGACCTCGGCCCTGGCCGCGGGCGCAGGCTTAGCCGCCGGAGCTGCTTTAGCCGGAATCAACTCGGCCAGAAAAAAGAGGGCAAAGAAAGCTTTAGCCTCGACTGCCCCGACGACTCCGCCTGAATCAACCACCTCCGCTCCGCCGGACAACAAGGAGGGATGAAATGGACTGGACAGAGATTTTAAGGTTTTCGCGTGGTCCTCTTTTCCATTTCTCACTGGTCATTTTTATCGCCGGGATGATTTACAGGCTGGTCAGAATCATCTTCCTGGGCTGGGAAAAAGACCGGGTCAAAAGCCAGGGCAGTAAGCTGTCGGGAGTAATTATCAGTTACCTGAAGGGCCTGATCATCCTGCCCTTCATCCCCTGGGTGCGGCGGACATTTAAGAATAACGCCCTGACCTTTATCGCCGGGGGACTTTTCCATCTGAGCCTTTTCCTGGTCCTGATCTTTGGCGAGGCTCATATTCTTGTCTGGCAAAGTCTCTTCGGTGTGAGCTGGGCGCCTCTGCCCAATCCCATTGTTGATTGGCTGGCCGCGGTCGGGATTATTTCTTTAATTATTCTGCTGATTAATCGTCTGACTCATCCGGTCTTAAGACTTTTGACTAAACTGCCGGTCTGGATTAACTGGACCCTGGTTTTTCTGCCGTTTGTCACCGGTTACATCATGTATCACCATCTGTGGTTTCCTTATGAAGTTATTTTCAGTCTCCATCTGATTTTTGTTTGCCTGCTGCTCATCTGGATTCCCTTTAGCCGGATGTCCCACTTCCTGTTCTATTTCTTTTCCCGGACAATCCACGGCGCCCGGGCCGGTAAACGGGCCGTTACTCCCTGAAAAAGAGGTCAACCATGAAAACAGCAAGTGCTTTAAATACTTACCTCAAGGAAACCGGCGGCTGGGTGGCTGCTCAACTTGAAGCCTGCACCCGCTGCGGGATCTGTGCTGAAGCCTGCCATTTTTACCAGGCTCTCGGCAATCCGGAATATGCCCCGGTCTGGAAGCTCGAACCATTAAGACGGGCTTATGAGCAGAGATTTACTTTAGCCGGTAAGATCAAGCTGGCCCTGGGAATGGAGAAAAGGCTGACTGATTCTGACCTTGAGCACTGGAGCCAGATTGTTTATGAAGCCTGCACGGTCTGCGATAAATGCGCCTTCGTCTGCCCGATGGGCATCGAAATCGGGCCGCTGATTCATAAAGTCCGAACAGGCCTGGCCGCGGCCGGTCTGGTCCCGGGCGACCTGGCTGAAGCCACTGACAAACAAAAAACGATCGGCAGCCCGCTGGGGGTAACCGATGAGATGTGGCGGGAAAGAATTGACTGGATAACCGACGAATGGGAATCGAACATCCCAGTGGATAAAGCTGGGGCAGAAACGTTGGTGGTTTTTACTTCGATTGAACTCATGAAATTCCCGGATAATCTGGCTTTTGTGGCCAAAATTTTAAACCAGGCAGGCGAAAACTGGACGGTTAGTTCTAAGGGCCGGGAAGTAGTTAATTTTGGCTTTTTTGAAGCTGATGAGGAGCTCACTAAACTTTTTATGCACCGGGTCTTTCAGGCCGCAGAAGAACTCGGAGTTAAGAGGCTGGTTATCAGCGAATGCGGTCATGCCTATGAGGCTTTCCGCTGGACAGCACCCAATGTAATGAAAGTGCCCGAAGGACTGGAGATCATTCATATCACCGGGCTTATCCATCAATACTGGAAGACCGGCCGGATCAAAATCAAAGAAGGGGCTTTTGACGGCGAGACAATTACCTTTCATGACTCCTGCAAGATCCAGCGGTTGGGTGGCCTGATCAAACAGCCGAGGGAAATTCTTCAGGTGCTGGCCCCAACCAGCTTTAAAGAGATGACACCCAATAAAGAGCAGTCCATGTGCTGTGGCGGCGGCGGAGGAGTGATTTCCATCAAAGAAGCTGATAGCAACCGTTACAAGGTCTTTGAAATGAAGCTGGAGCAACTGCAGGACATCCAGGCTCAAGCGGTCTGCATGGTTTGCAGCAATTGTCGCCTGCAGTTCGTGGATAGCCTGGCCCATTTTAACTCGGCCGTCAAAGTCCACAGCCTGGCTGAACTGGTGGCCAGGGCACTCATCTGAGGAAAGGAGAATAACATGCCCTCATTTAGTTTAACTCCTGTAGAGAAAGGGATTCTTCGCTGCCGTCATAGCGGACCATTTACACCGGAAGATATCCAGGCTTTAACTGCTTTTTTCCGGGAGTACACAGGAAAATTACTGATTGACTTGAGCGGCAGTGAGCCCTCTGAGTGTCTCAGACATATCAAACATCTAAGGCCAATAATGCCGGCGGCCGCTATCTTCGGAGCTGATCTTGACCCGAAAATTCTTGAGATAGACACAAGCTACTATGCGAGTGAAGTCCGCTGGTTCAAGACCGAGCAGGAAGCCTTAGACTGGCTTCGCAATTTGTGAAGAGAAGGAGGGAAAAGATGGCCAATAGAATTGTTATTGATCCGGTGACCAGAATTGAAGGGCACCTCAGAATTGAAGCCGCTCTCGACAGCGAGAATACTATAACTGAGGCTTATTCAGCCGGGACCATGGTCAGAGGAATTGAAAACATTCTGAAGAAGAGAGATCCGCGGGAAGCCTGGGCTTTCGCTCAAAGAATCTGCGGGGTCTGTACCACGGTCCACGCCATTGCTTCTATCCGGGCAGTCGAAGATGCCTTAGGAATAAAAATACCAAAAGCGGCCAATCTCATGCGCAATATGATTGTGGCCCAGCAATTCATTCACGACCACGTCATGCATTTCTATATTCTCCACGCCCTGGATTTTGTGGATGTGGTTAGCAGCCTCAAGGCTGATCCCAGGAAGGTCTCAGATATTCAGCAGACTATTTCTGGCTGGCCGAATTCATCGCCGGCCTATTTCGCTGAAGTGCAGAAAAAAGTCAAAGCTATTGTTGATTCTGGCCAGCTGTCTCTTTTCAGCCATGGCTACTGGGGACATCCGGCTTACCAGCTGCCGCCTGAAATAAATCTTCTCGGCGTCGCCCATTATTTAGAATGCCTTGACTGGCAGTCACAGGTCACCAAAATCCACACTATCTTTGGCGGGAAGAATCCTCATCCCAATTTTGTGGTGGGCGGAGTTCCGCTGCCCATTGATATGAATAGTGATCAGGCTTTAAATGCTGAAGCCCTGTCAGTCATTGCAGATTCAATACAGAAAATGAAGAGTTTTGTCGAGCAGGTTTATCTGCCCGACCTGCTGGCCATCGCTCCCTATTATCTGGATTATGCCGCTATCGGGGAAGGGCTGGGAAATTTCTTAACATGGGGCGAATTTCCTGAAGGGAATCTAAATGAGCTGGACAGGCTTATTTTCCCCCGCGGAGTGATTATTAACCGTGATTTAAAACAGGTGATCACACCCGACCCGCAAGATGCGGCTAAGATGAAAGAGTTTGTCACCCACAGCTGGTATAAATACCGGCAGGGCGATGAAGCCGGGCTTTTCCCCTGGGAAGGAGAAACAGCTTTTAACTTTACCGGGCCGAAGCCTCCGTTTGATTATCTGGAGGTTGAAGGCAAATACAGCTGGATCAAATCGCCGCGGTGGAATGAGCTACCCATGGAGGTTGGCCCTTTAGCCAGAGTCCTGATTCTTTATGCCACAGGGCATGAAGAGACCGTCGGGCTGGTCAATTCTGTGCTGGAGACACTTAAGGCTCCACTCTCAGCTGTTTTTTCGACCCTGGGCCGGACAGCAGCCAGGGCTATTGAGACCAAAGTCATAGTCTCGCTGCTTGAGAAATTTTATGATGAGCTAATAGCCGAGATAAAAGCCGGTAGAACAGAGACTTTTAACGGCGAAAAATGGGATCCGGGCAGCTGGCCAAAAAAGGCTATGGGCTTTGGTTATACCGAAGCTCCACGGGGAGCACTTGGCCACTGGGTGGTTATTGAGAATAAAAAGATAAAAAATTACCAGGTGGTGGTTCCAACCACCTGGAACGCTTCGCCCCGCGATCATAAAAATCAGCCAGGGGCCTATGAAGCCTCATTGGTGGGAACCAGGCTGGCCCGGCCGGAGGAACCTCTGGAAATTCTCAGGACGATTCATTCCTTTGACCCCTGCTTGGCCTGCGCTGTTCATCTGATAGATGCCCGCGGCCAGGTGGTGGGAGAAGCCGGCACAGGCTTTAATCTGGTGCTCAAATAAAAGTAACCAGAATCCAGCAGGCAAAAAAAGAAAAAACTGAACAAGATTAACAGCCAGTTAAAACGGTTATGAGGGCCAGGTCTTCAGGCCGGGCTCGTTTTAAGAGGTAGGAGAATGATGACAGTTACCTTCAAAAAAGCTGTCCAGACGACTTTATTGGTGGTAACCTTCTCAACAGGACAAAAGAGGTCCTGGAATAACATTCCGATCGACCAATAATCTAATAAAGATAGAAGGCAAATAATTTAAATATAAAAATTATGGCCAATAAGCGATGGTTAGATGACTAGAAGAAAAGTTATCCTGGGGCTGGGAAATATCCTGAATGGCGATGAGGGAGCAGGACTCTATGCCCTGAAAGAGCTGGAGAAGCTCCTCCCCGAAGAGCTAAAAAAGAAATTTGAGCTGGTCGATGGCGGAGTTCTGGGGCTTGATCTTTTGCCCTATGTCGAAGGAGCCAGCCATTTATTGATTCTGGATGCAGCTGATACTGGAGCAGCTCCGGGGACGGTCGTTGAGTATAAGGACGAAGAGATTAATCTTTTTTATCACCAGCGGCTGTCCTGGCACCAGTTAGGCTTCCAGGAAGTTTTAGCTGTGGCTAAAATAAGGCACAGCTATCCTGACTCTGTTTATTTGATAGGTATTCAGCCGGAAAAAATTGGCCCGGGGGTCGGCTTGAGTCAGAAACTTAAAAAACCGGTCAAGCACATGGCCAGAAGAGCCTTAGATATTATGGAGGACTGGAGCCTTTTAGTTTAAAGTCTTAAAAAATAAAATCATCATCAGAAAGAAGCAATTTTTATTTTTATTCTGGAGTAAGGACTGAACTGAAAATGAGCAACAAAAAGCAAATCAGAGTGATTGAGCTGGGAGAAGTCTCAGCAGTCCGTTCACAGACCTGCTATCATGCGGTCGGCCATGCTCTCAGCCCCGACACACCGGATACAGTTATCCTGGTTAGCCCCAATTCGCCCTATGTCTGTGTTGGCTTTCATCAGGAAGCGGAGAGAGAAGTTGATCTGAACTTTTGCCGCCAGGCAGGTCTGCCTGTTTACCGGCGGGAAGTTGGGGGCGGGGCGGTTTATCTTGACCGCGATCAGCTTTTCGCTCAATGGATCTTCCACCCGGACAATTTTCCAACCAGGCTGGAAGACAAGTTCAGGTTTTATGTTGAGCCGATGATCAGAACATATCACCGGCTGGGAATTCCAGCTGAATACCGTCCGGTCAATGACATTCAAGTTGGCGGCAAGAAAATTTGCGGGACAGGAGCGGCCAGAATTAATCAGGCCGAGGTCATTGTCGGGAGTTTTATGTTTGACTTTGACAAAAAGATGATGGCGAAGGTCTTAAAAATTTCGTCCGAGAAAATGCGCGATAAAGTCTTTCAAAGCCTGGAGCAGTATATGGCCACCATCAAAGAGCTTCTGCCCGAAGTTCCATCCCGGGAAAAAATTATTAACATTTACTTAGAAGAGCTCTCCCGGCTGACCGGAGCCGAGCTGGTTAAAGGGGAGATGACCGAAGCCGAACTGGCTGAGGCTGAAAGGCTGGACCACCTTTTTGAGAGCGAGGACTGGATTTTCCAGAAAGGTCCACTTCACTCTCCAGCCATAAAAATTCATGAGGACGTTCACCTTAAGGAAATAGATTATAAAGCCCCTGGCGGTTTAATCAGACTGACCGCCAGGATTAAAGCCGGCCGACTGGATGCAGTCTGGATTTCAGGAGATTTTACTGCCTTTCCCAAAGAAGGAATAGCCGAGCTGGAAAAAGCCCTGGCCGGGGTTAGCCTGGATGAAACGAGCTTGAAAGAAGCTATTGAGAACTTTATATCTAAGACAGGTCTCACCTGCCCGGGCGTCGAACTTGAAGACTGGCTGTGGGCCTTTCGCCAGTTATAAAATTGCTACACAATCTATATTTCCTATTTTTTTCCTGATAGTTTGTGCCTTTTATTTTCTTTCCCTTTTCAAAGTGACCAGAGTTGCTCCCCAGCCGCCAGACATCAGGTCGCCATCAGTATAACTCACGACCGACGGGTGTTTTTTAAGGACGCTTCTGACCAAGGCTTTAAGGATGCCGGTCCCTTTGCCATGGATGATCCGCAGCTCATAAATTTCTTTTTTGAGACATTCCTCAATATAATCATTAAGCAAGTCCTCTACCTCCCCGGGCTGAAAAGTATGAAGGTCAAGGACACCATCAATAGGGATTTTTACGACCGGACCTCTGGCCATTATTTCAACCTGGGGACGTGATACTCTGTCCCTTAATTCTTCTAATCCAACTCATTGAACTTAAATCATTTAAAAAAAGGGGACGTGATACCCTGTCCCCTTAACCTCAATGCCCCAGCCTGAGCTGCTCGGCATATTCTACCGGCAGTCCGCTCTGTTCAATCGCCCTGGCCATGGTTTCCACGTCGTAGCCAACCCTGATGATTTCATTCTGCCAGTTTCCATCCTGATAATCAATCAGAGCATAGCTGGCTCGTGGAACGCCATCCTTTGGTTTACCAACACTGCCACCATTGATTAAAATATAATGTCCGCCAGGCCGGCGGTGGGCGGACGCCTGACCATCCGTTCCAGCTCCTGTCTCCCAGCTTTCTTCAATAATCATCCCTTTTATATAGGGAATATGGGTATGCCCGCAGATGATGACCTCCGCTTCCTCTGCCTGAAACAGCCTGGCCACCGCCGAAACCGGACGGTCCTCGAACAGATATTCACTTATCTGGCGCGGGCTACCATGAACCATCAGGATTTTTTTCCCGTTAATAACCAGGCTGATTTTTGCCGGTAGATTTCTCAGATAAGCTTTATTGTCGGCAGTAACTCTTTCTCTGGTCCAGGTAATTGAACGCTGGCCCAGAGCTCTGGAGACTTCGTCCCGGTAAGCACAGCCACAGTCGTCGGCATCCTGACCTACACCCTGATCATAGTTACCCATGATAACCGGCCAATGCCGCCGGCGCAGTAGCTCTATCACTTCATTGGGAAAAGCGCCGTAGCCAACAAGATCACCGCCACAAAAGGCCATATCCACATCGCGCCTGTCGATGTCTTCGAGAACCGCCTGAAGAGCCGCCAGGTTACCATGAATGTCAGAAAAAAAGGCAATTTTCATTCTTCCACCTCGGGTTTTTCTTCTTCCAGCCCGGGGGGAAGATCGCCGGCTTCGGCCTGCTGCTTTTTCTCATCCTTTTTTATCTCGACAACATACTTTTTGGACGGCTCGAGAAGCTGCTGGATTTCGAGGCAAGCATTGCTCAGAGCGCTCGAGCTGGGTTTTTTCTTCCGGTAATATATCCAGCCGCGTTTCTCCATATAAAGAAGCAGCCGGTCCAGGGCAAAAACGGCCACAGCCACCAGTAGCAGCCAGAGAAATATTTTGAGCATTTTTATTTCTTATTCCTTTCTTATCTTGATTTTATAACAGGCAAGGTAAAAATAACAACGGCAAATTTTCTGGCAGACGGGATGTTATCGATCCAATCAGACAGCAGCGGGCAGACAGATCAAGCTGATTGAGGTGCAAGTCGAATCAAGAGCTGAGGCTGGAGCAAACCTTTATTACCTGTCTGGAAAAAAATCGGCGAAAGACCAAAATCAGCACTCAGATTAAAGATTGAAACGAATGCTCAGAATATCACCGTCTCTGACCATATAATCTTTTCCAACCAGTTTGAATTGACCATTGCTCCTGACCGCCTTATCTGAGCCGGCCGCCATTAAAGCATCGTAGTGGAAACATTCAGCCGCAATAAAACCGCGGGCCAGATCAGTATGTATGGCTGCCGCCGCCTCCAGGGCTGTTGCTCCCCGCCTGATATTCCAGGCTTTGACTTCGTCTTCCCCCACTGTAAAAAAGCTGATATAGCCAAGAACACGATAAGCCAGCGCAATTAACCTGTCCTTAGCCGATTCTTTTATTCCCAGATCCTCCATAAAAGCCCGGGCTGATTCTTCATCCAGCTGAGACAATTCCATCTCCAGCTGGCCGGCAAACTCCACCACCTGGTAATGCTGCTTGATGGTCTCCAGGGTACTATCATTTTTTCCGGCTGAAGCTTCATCAGAATTCAGGATGACCATAGCCGGTTTCTGGGTCAGAAATTGAAAACAGCGAATGAGGGCTTTCTGGTTGTCATCAAATTCCAGTTGTCGCAGCGGCCGCCCTTCATTGAGGGCATCGACTATCTTTTTAAGGACCTGATGCTCGGCCCTTAGTGATTGGACGCTATTTCCACCGCCACCTTTTTTAAGACTGGCCTCGACCTTTTCCAATCGCTTCTCGGAAATTATCAAATCGGCCAGCAGTAATTCCTGTTCAATCTTTTTCAAATCCACAAGCGGCGCCGGCGAGGAAGAAGTTGTATCTTTAAAATTTCTTAAAACTATCGCCAGCGCGTCAACAGTTCTGGCCAGCTTCATCAGATCGCCTGAAAAGGCATCTGCCTTCCCATCGCCCTCATTTACCCCGGCCAGATCAACGATATCAATCGCCGGATAAACCTGGCGCTGGGGTTTATAGATTGCCGCCAGTTTTTCCACCCGTTCATCATAAACCCTGACGGAAGCCAGATTTGGGCCGACCCGTCCGGTGGAAAAGGCTGAAACCTGCGCCGAAGAGCCGGTCAGAGCGTTAAACAGAGTTGTCTTCCCTGACTTTGGTAAACCAATAAATCCTATTTTCATGATTATTCTTTCTATGCCGGTAAGACGGATTTTCTTAAAATTAAGTAAGAATTATAGCAGAATCGCGTCTGAGCACCAGGGCTGGTTGACCTGGCTAAATCTTCTCGGCTTTTTATTTTTTTAACCTACCTGGCCAATGCTGCCTGGAATTTTCCTGGTTTTATTGGCCACCTATAATTAACTGCCTGAAAATCGGTGGAAGCAACTGGCCTTTCAATTACCGACCGCCATTTTAATTGCTTCTAGTATAATAAGAGCAGGAGTTAGAAGAAGAAGATGAGAAAACAGCGTGATCATGAGCCTCGAGCCGACGGAACTCGCGCCGTAGCACCTGATCTTCTTGCCCTTCGCCAGCACGTTATATCTCTGACCTCTGAAGCCATGCTCCGGGATGCCTATTATGCCCGAGAAAGAGTGGTCCGGCTTATTTCTTCTAACCTTCCCAGGAAAAATCCGGCCAGGGCAGCCGAAATTTTACTCAATCTCAAAAAAAGGCTGGAACAATCGGCCGAACAGAGATTGGCCCGCCAGAGAAAAAAGCCCCGTCTCTATTATCCGCCGGAGCTGCCCATTACCAGAAATCGTGAGGAAATTATTCAGGCCATTAAAGATAACAGAGTGATAATTGTCTCGGGTGAAACTGGCTGCGGTAAGAGCACCCAGCTGCCGAAAATGTGTCTGGAAGCAGGCCAGGGTTTGGCTGGCAAAATCGCCTGTACCCAGCCCCGCCGACTGGCGGCCATAACCATTGCCCAGCGAATCTCTGATGAACTACATCTGCCTCTCGGGCAGGCAGTCGGCTACAAGATCCGTTTCCAGGACAGGACCTCCCCCGGCTCTTATATTAAGATCCTGACCGATGGAATGCTGCTGGCTGAAACTCAGGGCGCCCGCCTGCTAACAGAATATGACACGATCATCATTGATGAAGCTCATGAAAGAAACCTGAATATAGATTTTCTGCTTGGTCTGATGCACCGCCTGCTCGACAAACGACCGGAATTAAAGCTCATCGTTACTTCGGCGACGCTGGAGGTCGAGAAATTCGAGCGGGCTTTTGGTAATCCACCGGTTTTTAAGATCAGCGGTCGTCTTTTCCCGGTAGAAGTCATGTATCTTGATGATCTCCAGCCGCCAAAGAAAAAAGAAGAGCTGGACTACGTCGACCTGGCCGTCGAAGCTGTCGATTTTATCAAAGGCGAAAGACGTCCAGGCGATATTCTGGTCTTCATGCCGACCGAGCAAGACATTATGGAAACCTGCCGACGCCTGCAGGGCCGGCACTATCAGAATTCAGTAATTCTTCCACTCTATGCCCGCCTGCCAGCTCACCGGCAAAGGCAGATTTATAGCCTCGAGCAGGGAAAAATAGTCGTGGCCACCAATGTGGCTGAAACTTCGCTCACCATCCCGGGCATTCGCTATGTGGTTGATACCGGGCTGGCGCGTCTGTCGCAATATCAGCCTTCCTCCGGAATTCATAGCCTGCCAGTTCTTCCCATCTCTCAGGCTAGCGCCGAACAGCGCCAGGGACGCTGCGGCCGGGTCAGCGAAGGTCTGTGTCTCCGGCTTTACTCCAGGGAAGATTTTCTGGCTCGTCCTCGTTATACCCCTCCTGAAATACTGCGCAGTAATTTAGCCGAAGTTATTTTACGCATGCTATACCTCGAGCTGGGCGACCCACTCAAATTTCCCTTTCTCGATCCACCTCCGGCCAGAAGTGTCAGGGATGGCTACCAGACGCTCTTTGAACTCGGGGCTATCACTAAAGCCGATGGCGGTTGGAAGTTGACTCCACTCGGTCAACGGATGGCCCGGCTGCCCCTGGATCCGCGGCTGGCGCGAATGCTGCTGGAGGCAGGGCAGCGCGGTGTGGTAGAAGAAGTAGCCATTATTGCCGCTGCTTTGAGCCTGCCCGATCCGCGCCTGCGGCCACTCGATAGGGCAGCTGATGCTGATCGCCTCCAATCTGTCTTTGATCACCCTGACTCAGATTTTTTGACCCTGCTCAATATCTGGCAAGCGATGAAAACTATCAGTCAGGACTCAGCCGACACTTCGGCACTCAAAAAATTCGCCCGAGATTATTTTCTTTCTTATAACCGCCTGCGGGAATGGCATTTTCTCCGTGACCAGATACTGGAGGTTCTCAAAGAGGAAAAGATTGAGGCTCGACCTGAGAAAAAGCTTGCTTCGGATTCTGATCGCTACACAGCGATTCATCAGAGCATTCTGAGTGGCTTTATCTCTCACCTGGCAGTTCAAAAAGAAAAAAATCTTTATCAGCTAGCGCGCCGTCAAGAAGCCAGGCTCTGGCCAGGTTCAGCCCTCTTTAAAAAATCCCCTGACTGGCTGGTAGCCGCCGAGCTGGTTCGAACCAACCAGCTTTATCTGCGTCTGGCAGCCAGAGTCAATCCTGCCTGGGCAGAAGAGCTGGCTCCTCATCTCTGCCATTATTCTTACGAATCACCATACTGGGATAAAGACCGCGGCCAGGTACGGGCTAAAGAAAAGATCAGCCTTTTCAGTCTGAACATTGTCGAGGGCCGCGATGTCCCCTTTGGGCAGCAGGACCCGGAGACAGCTCATCGAATTTTTGTTGAAGAGGCTCTGCTCAATAACCAGGTCAATCGACCTTATGATTTTCTTGAATATAACGAGCAAGTTGTAAAGAAAATCCGGCGTTTCGAAGAAAAGTTGCGTACCCGTCAGATTCTTATACCTGATCAGTACCTTTTTGATTTTTATTCAGCCCGACTGCAGGGGATTTACCGTCTTGATGCTCTCGACGAGTTGATAAAAAGAGCAGGAAGCGACGATTTCCTTCGCTTTAAGGAAGAAAATCTCTATCTGACGCAGCCCGATCAGGAGCTCGTCAGTCAATTTCCCGACTATATAAAAATCTTAGGTCATAGCTATGAATTAAGATATCGATTTGCTCCAGGAGAGGAAGAAGACGGTGTCACTATCCTCATTCCGCGCCAGCTCCTAAGTGCTGTCCCCGAGGCCCTGCTGACCTGGCCAGTTCCAGGGCTGATGACCGAAAAAGTTCTGGCCACACTCAAGGCTTTACCCAAGGAATACCGAAAGTTTTTACAACCCATATCGGACACAGCCGAGCTTGTCGCCAGGGAATTAAAGCCATCAGGTATTTCTTTTTACGAAGCTCTTTCTGCCCTGTTAAAGACACGCTATAACCTGGATGTGCCTCAGGAAATCTGGAGTAAACTTGAAATCCCTCGCTACTTAAAAATGCGAATTTCTGTCATCAATGACCATGGCCAGGAAATTCTGGTCGGCCGTGATCTGACCTTTCTTCGGCAGATGTTAAATGAAAAAGCCAGAAAGTCACTGGAGGAAGATTCGCCTGGGTGGCTTGAGGCCAGAAGCAGATGGGAAAGAGAAGAGCTGGCTG
>JAKPXU010000209.1 GCA_029571905.1 Acidobacteriota bacterium
GGGATTTCCGGGGGCAGGAAAGCTATCTGTCCAGGTCTGGTTAACGTTAAAACCATAGAAAAATTTCACGGCCCTGAATATCTGGAAAACCCACTGGCCACCAATCTCATTCTTGATGGCAACCCTTGCCACGAAGAAGCACTGGAGATTGCTGAAAAAGCCGGAGTTGATTTCGCCCTCAACGTTACCCTCAATAAAGATTTGCAGATGACTGGAGTATTCGCCGGAGATCTGGTTGAGTCCAACCTCCAGGCCTTTCAGTTTATCAAGGATTACGTAGCTATTCCTTTGGACAGAGAATATGACGTGGTTCTAACTCACGGGGGGTATGTCGGCCAGAATCATTATCAGACGGCCAAAGCGGTGGCCGGAGCTTTGCCGGCGGTTAAAAAAGGTGGTACGATTATTATTGTGGCTAACAACAGAGATCCTTTTGATCCGGTTGGCTCGCCTGAATATAGAACCTTTCTTCACCTGCTGAAACTTCAGGGGCCGGACGGCTACCTCGACCTGATTAACTCTCCTGGCTGGAAGTTTACCCGGGACCAGTGGGAGCCAGAAGTCTGGGGGAAAGTCTTAAGAAAAGTTGGAGAAGAAGGGCTGATTTATTGCTCGCCGGAAATAAGCCCAAAAGATTACAGCCTTCTGCCTGGAAGGAGCGGACTAGAACTGCTCGAGGAAAATAATCAGCTGACTTTAATCGAAAAAGCCAGGGAAATGACTCAAAAAGCGGTTCTCCTGGCCGTGGCCAAACTCCAGTTAAAAAATCTTCAACCAGCTATGGCTTTTATCAGGGAGGGCCCTTATGCTGTTCCTTTTCGTACTTCAATCTGAGTCCAACCGCTGATAAGATAGGTAATGGCGGTAAAGGCAGTCAAAAGTTTCCTGGCCGATCTAATGGCAGTGAACAGGACAGCCTGATATTTTCTGCTGATTAAGATATGCTTGAAATATTTTTGCTGGTCGCCGGTTCTTTGCTTCAGCTGCTTGGTTTGGCTGGAAGCATTTTACCAGTGCTGGCCGGGCCTCCTCTTAATTTTCTGGGTATTATTTTGCTTTGCCTGGCCCGGGGCTGGGATACTTTTAGCCGGCCATTATTGTTTAGCCTGGCCGCAGTTACCATTATTTCTGTGTTTGTTGATTATTTTCTGCCAGTTAGAGGAGCGAA
>JAKPXU010000210.1 GCA_029571905.1 Acidobacteriota bacterium
TCTGGCATAAGATTCAATCCGAAGGCCTGCTGGATAACGCTCTTGACCTTTATCAGGCTCTGGAACTTTATGACCGGCTGGTGACTTTTTTTGACCGGGCACTTTATTATGCTATTATAGGTTATTATCACCAGGTTTGACTTTATCCTTAAACTCGGGCTTCCCTGATTTTGAAATTTCAAGTGGAAATGATTATCACTCCTTCTGAACTCAAGGAGAAAATAAAAATTACTCAAAAAACCCACGTCGGAGTTTATTTTCACTACCCCTTCTGCCAGAAAAAATGTCCTTACTGCCATTTCTATAGCTATCAGGGCGGGGAAAAAGACCATAATCTCTGGTTACAGACCATCCTGAAGGAAATAAACCTGCTGGCCAGTGGAAAGGCTGATGAGATGGAAGTTGATACGGCTTATTTTGGTGGTGGAACTCCTTCCAGTCTGATGCCAGAAGAAATAGAGATAGTCCTTTCCAGGCTCGAAGAGAATTTCAGCTGCAATTTGGAAGAAATAACGCTGGAGTTTAACCCCGGAAGTCACAGTCAGAAACTCGCTGAGTTTAAGCAGGCCGGTATCAATCGCCTTAGTGTCGGTGCTCAGTCGTTTTCTGGAAAAGTTCTTAAGACGCTTGGCCGTCTTCATTCTGTTGAGGATATTTTTGCTGCCGCCAGAGAAGCCAGAAAAGCTGGTTTTAAAAACCTGAGTCTCGACCTGATGATTGGACTCCCCGGGGAAGATGAATCCACTTTTGAGGCGAACATCCTTGGGATTAAAACCATCTGCCCGGAACATCTTTCTGTTTATATGCTGGAAGAATTGGAGGAAGTTCCCTTTAAAGAAATCTGGGAAAAAAGCCCGGTATCTGAGGACAAGCTGGTTGAAACCTATGAGAGATACCAGAATATACTCCCAGAACTTGGTTATGAGCAATATGAGATTTCTAATTACTCCTGGCCTGGGTTTGCTTGCCGCCACAACCTTAAGTACTGGGAATATCAGCCAGTTATTGGTTTTGGGCCATCGGCTGCCTCTCATCTGACTTCTAACCGCTGGCAAAGTGTCGTTGACCTGAAACTCTGGGCTGAGGCAGTTCTTCAGGGTAAGATGAATCTGGCTGAACATCTCATCTTGAGCC
>JAKPXU010000223.1 GCA_029571905.1 Acidobacteriota bacterium
CCAGCCGAGCAGATTAAGAAGCTCCTTGAACCTCAAACGATTGCTATCATCGGCGTCTCAGAAAAGATGAATACCGGCCATATCATTCTTAATAATATTCTAAAGAATGGTTTTCCAGCTGAAAATATTTTCGTAATAAAACCTGGCGTTCAGTCAATTGAGGGCTGCCGCTGTGTGGCCAGTGTGGCCGAGCTGCCGATGACTGTTGATCTTTTTATCCATTCGCTAGGAGCAGAACAAGTTTATCCAGTAATGAAGGATCTGGTTGAACTGCAGAAAGCTTATTCGGTCATTATCATTGCTGGCGGTCTGGGAGAAAAAGCAGGGACGCAGGAACTGGAAGCCAGCCTGAGGAACCTTTTAAAGCAGAAGAGGCAGGAAGGGAAAATTGTGCCGGTGGTTAATGGCGGCAATTGTCTGGGAGTTATTTCTGTCCCCGGGAGATATGACAGCATTTTCATTCCGGATTACAAACTCAAAAGACCGCATGGTTTCGAAGCAGGTCTGGCTATGGTCAGCCAGAGCGGTGCTTTTATGTTGTCCAGGATGAGCAATGAAGGACGCCTGGAAGCTGTTTATTCCATCTCGATTGGCAATCAACTTGATCTGACGGCTGGTGATTATCTTCAGTATCTTCAAGGTCGGCCGGAAGTAAAAATCATTGCCCTTTACCTGGAAGGTTTGCAGCCAGGAGATGGGTTAAATCTTCTCGACGCAGCCAAAAAATCTATCAAAGCAGGCCAGAAAATTGTTGTCTATAAAGCCGGGCGGAGCCCGGAGGGACGCCAAGCTACTTCCAGCCATACCGCTTCGGTCGCCGGTGACTATGCTGTTTCTTCCAGCCTGATGGCTCAGGCCGGAATGATTGTCACCGAGACGGTGGATGAGTTTGAGAACCTGATCAAAGGGCTGGCTTACCTGGCCAACAAAAAGGTCCGGGGTAATCGCGTTGGCCTGATGACCAATGCCGGTTTCGAATCGGTCATTATGGCGGATAATCTGAGAGGAGAAAATGGTGACCTGGTGCTGGCTGAATTTTCAGAGCAGACGGTAAAGAAAATAAATCAGGCTTTAGCGCCGGCTGGCATTGACCGTCTGCAGGATGTTCACAATCCACTTGATGTGACACCTATGGCGGATGATGCAACTTTCGGAACCTGTGTCGAAGCTCTGCTCGAAGAGGATAATGTAGACTGCGCCGTTGTTTCGATTGTCCCGGTGACGGCTGCTCTTCAGACTTTGCCTCCAGGTGAAGGGCATGCGGAGAATATCTACGCTGAAAATAGCCTGGCCGGCTATCTTCTCCGAGCTTTTAAGAAGACTGATAAGCCGCTCATTATCAATATTGATGCCGGTGCGTTGTATGATCCGCTGGCTGCTTATCTTGAAGACCACGGCCTGCCGGTTTTCCGCCGCTGCGACCGGGCGGTTAGCTTCTTAAGAAGATTTGTAGCCGTACAAGAAACTTGAAGGGCGCCAGACCGGTTCCAAACATCATCAAAAAACCAGGGCGAGAAGGGGCAGGGCGAGTAGTGGAACAAAAGGATAAGGATAGAGAACAAAGGTGTCAGGTGCTGTCTAAATTAGCCAGAAGAAGAGAGCTTCAGGCCAGATATGGTTACGACCTTGACCGGGAAAGGCTGGCTGTGATTGAAGCGGCCAGACCGCTGGCCGGTCGGATTCTGGAGGCAGGAACAGGCCGGGGGCATTTGGCCCTCAACCTGGCCAGGCTGGGCTACCACCTGGTGAGTTTTGATCAGTCAGCCGAGCAGCTGGATTTTGCCCGCCAGAACCTGGAAGCCAATGGTCTGGCTGAACTGGTCGAACTCAGGCAGGAAGATGGGGAAAATCTGTCATTGGCGGATGGTTCCTTTGATGTTATTTTTGCTGTCAATCTGATTCATCATTTAAAAAATCCTTATCGGGTCATGGATGAACTCCAGCGGGTGCTGGCCTCTTCTGGAAAGCAGGTCATAAGTGATTTTAATGAACGAGGACTGGCCATGATGGCCGAAATCCATCGCCTGGAGGGAGACGAGCATGAAGTTTCCGGGGTTAGCCTGGCTGAGATTGAAGAGTATCTAAAAACTAAGGGACTGAATATAAAAAGGACCCAGACCGAGTTTGAGATTATCCTTGTTGCCAGTAAGCCAGGCTGATTTCAAAATGTTTCGGCAGGATAAATTTTTAAAATTTAAAAATATATAAGAATATATAAATAAATAAATTTAAGAACGAATCGGGCCTGGAGGAAAAAATGAAGAATAAATTCGAATCTTGTCCGGGGAAGAGCCTGAGTAAAAGCCTGACTCTGACCTTCAGTCTCTTCCTCATGGGATTTTTCTTTACGGCCTCGCCGGCTCTGGCTGGAAGAGAGAAAGGCGAGGAAGGAGGGCGACTGGCCGTCGGGTTAAAGGCTTTAGATTTTTTAATCTCACCTCCCGCTCAGTCAGAAGCTTCTTCTCTTCCCAGGCCAGAATATCCACGTCCTGATTTCACTCGCTCGCGTTGGCTCAATTTAAATGGTCAGTGGGACTTTGCCTTTGATTTATCCGATTCAGGCGAAGAACGTGGACTGCCGCAGGGCGAAGGGTTTGACCGGAAAATTCTTGTTCCTTTTGCCCCGGAAAGTCAGCTCTCAGGAATTGGCTATCCTGATTTTGTGGCAGCCGCCTGGTACAAACGGCAGATCTCCATTCCAGCCGATTGGCAGGGGCAGAGAATCAAACTGAATTTTGAAGCGGCTGATTATGAAACGACTGTCTGGATTAACGGTCAAAAAGTTGGAACTCATCGTGGCGGTTATACTCCTTTCTCTTTTGATCTTACAGACTTCTGTCAGCAGCAGGAGAATGTCCTGGTAGTCAGGTGCCGGGATGATGTTCGAAGCGGCCGCCAGCCAGCCGGGAAGCAGAGTGAGCGTTATAATTCTTATGGCTGCATGTACCGGAGGACAACAGGTATCTGGCAGACAGTCTGGCTGGAACCGGTCCCGGCCATAAGAATAGAAAAATACCGTGTTTATCCTGACCTGGACAACGGGCAGGCTATTCTGCAGGTTTATCTCAATGAGGAGCCGGCCACAGGCTTTTTGACTCTGGTTGTGTCAGAAGGGCAAAAAACGATTTTTAAAGAAACAAGACCAGCCACCAGATTAACAGCCTTTGTGGTCAGATTGAAAAATCCCAAACTCTGGAACATCAGACACCCCTATCTTTATGATTTCACACTGGAGTTGACCGCCGCTGCTTCTGGTCCAGCTGTCGATCATGTTCAGGGCTACTTTGGACTGAGAGAGATAGAAGCGCGCGGCGAAAAAATTTATTTTAATAACAAGCCACTCTTTATGCGTCTCGTTCTGGATCAGGGATTTTATCCCGACGGCATTTATACTGCTCCTTCCGATGAGGCTTTGCGCCATGATATAGAGATTTCACTGGCGGCCGGATTTGATGGGGCGAGATTGCATCAGCGGGTTTTTGAACGGCGTTTTCTCTACTGGGCCGATCGCCTTGGTTATATCGTCTGGGGAGAATTTGCTGACTGGGGGCTCGATTTAAGCCGGCCAGACGCCCTTATTACATTTCAGTCAGAATGGCTGGAAGCAGTCGAGCGCGATTTCAACCATCCGGCTATCATTGGCTGGTGCCCGTTTAATGAACGCTGGGGAGACAATTATCCGGGTGTCATGGAAAGTATTTTTCACCTGACCAAAGCTTTAGATCCAACCCGTCTCATGATTGATGCCTCCGGCGGTTATCATCTGGTCAGACCTGATGTTTATGATTCCCACAATTATGAACAGAATGCGGCTAAGTTTAAAGAAGCCTATGATGGCCTGCTCCTGACGCCGCCTAAAGTCTTCGTCAATGGAAACAGAGAACGCCACGTTCCTTATCGAGGGCAGCCCTATTTCGTCAGTGAATACGGCGGGATCTGGTGGAATCCAGGACAGCAAGATGAAAAGGCCTGGGGTTATGGCGACCGGCCCAGAAGTCCAGAAGAATTTCTGGAACGTTATAAGGCTTTAACCGAAGCCTTGCTGTTTAATCAGAAAGTGGCCGGTTTTTGCTATACCCAGCTATATGACATTGAACAGGAAGTCAACGGCCTTTATACCTTTGACCGGCAACCAAAATTTGATCCGGCTTTCTTCTTTAAAGTTAATCAGCAGAAAGCAGCCATTGAATAATGG
>JAKPXU010000231.1 GCA_029571905.1 Acidobacteriota bacterium
GCCATGGCTTATGTGATGATAACTGAGAATTTATATGATGCTGATTTTATCCGCACTCACAGTGTCGGCTTTGATGAAACTCAGATGCCGCCCGGATTTGAAGCTGAAGAAACTTATAAGGATTATATCCTCGGCCGGCGGGACGGCCTGACCAAAACACCGGGCTGGGCAGAGAGCATTTGCGGAGTTCCGGCCGAAACCATTGTCCGGATAGCCCGTGAATATGCCACCACCAAACCGGCCATGCTTTATTCAGGCTATGGCCTTCAGCGACGGGCTTATGGCGAGCAGGCAGTCAGAGCCGCCTGTGTTCTGGCTGCTCTGACTGGTAATATCGGTATCCACGGTGGCTGGGCCAGCGGTCTCGGCAATCAGGCCCCGGACGGCGGTCCATTCTGGCTGGTTTTTCCCGTTGGTGAGAACCCGGTAAAAGTTTCGATCCCGAGTTTTCTCTGGACAGAAGCGGTCCTTCGCGGCCGCGAAATGGGGCCGGAAGATGGCGTTGTAGGCGTGCCGAAGCTCAATAACAATATCAAGCTTCTTTATGTCGTCGCCAGCAATTGCCTCATCAATCAGCATGCCAATACCAACCGCACAGCAAAAATTTTAAGCGATGAGAGCCTGGTCGAATTTATTGTTGTCCATGAACAATTTATGACGCCGACTGCCCGCTTCGCCGATGTGGTGCTTCCCGCCTGCACTCAATTTGAAACCTGGGGACTCGAAGACGGCTGGAAATATGGCGATGAAGTTATCCTGATGCCAAAAATACTCGAGCCACTACCCGAAACCAAAAGTGATTATGCCATCTGTGCTGAAGTGGCCGAGCGCCTCGGCTTTGGTGAGAAATACACTGAAGGGCGGGATGAAAAACAATGGGTGGAGTGGATGCTGGATATTTACCGCCAGACCCGCTTTCCTGATTTACCCTCGCTGGATGAATTGCTGGAGAAAAATCTTGGCGTCTGGGCCAGGCCGGTCAGCAACCCGGCCATTGCTTTTGAAGATTTTAGACGCGATCCTGAAAAGTATCCGCTGCCCACAGCCTCAGGGAAAATTGAAATATTTTCGGCCGCGCTCCACCAGCTGAGAAAACCGGTTGAGATTCCGCCGGTTCCTAAATATATCCAGGAATGGGAAAGCCCGTTCGGGGTGGAGGCAAAAAAGTACCCGCTCCAGGCCATCGGCCATCATTATTTAGCCCGCGTTCATTCGACCCATCACAATAACGACTGGCTCAGAGAAGCTTTTCCGCAGCGGGTTTTTATCAATCCAGTTGATGCTGAGGAGCGGGGAATAAAGACCGGACAGCCGGTTAAAGTTTTTAATGAGCGCGGCGCTTTGATTTTGCCCTGCCGGGTGACGCTTAAAATCAGGCCAGGGGTGGTGGCTATTCCTCAGGGAGCCTGGTGGGAGCCGGATGAGGAGGGGGTTGATCGGGGTGGAAATATCAATGTGTTGACCTCGGAACGCTGGTCGCCCTATGCTTTTGGTAATACCCAGCACACCATCATGGTTCAGGTTGAAAAATATGAAGAGAGGTAAGCAACAAGCGAAAGAAGCCGAAAACAAGAAAAACAGCCAGCCGGGTCAGAACCAGTATGCCTTTTTCTTTGATTCCAGTGCCTGCTCGGCCTGTAAGAGCTGCGTTGTCGCCTGCCGTGATAAAAACAACTGGCCGGCCGGCGTCAGGTGGCGGCGAGTCTATGAGCTCAGCGGCGGCCGGTGGCTGAGGGTTGGAAATAACTGGGTGCCTGATCTAATTGCCTATAATCTTTCGCTGGGCTGCAATCATTGTGAGGAGCCGGTTTGCCTCAAAGGTTGTCCCTCCGGAGCTATAAGCAAAAGGCCTGACGGAATAGTCCTTATTGACCGGAAAAAGTGCCTGGGCTGCCGCTATTGCGAGTGGAGCTGCCCTTATGGGGCGCCCCAATATGATGTAAAAGCAGGGCGAATGACTAAGTGCGACCTGTGTGTGGATCTGGTTGATAGAGGCGAGCAACCGGCCTGTGTCAATGCCTGTCCAATGAGGGCCCTGGATTTTGGACCACTCGATAAACTTATGGAAAAATACGGCCTGGTAAGAACTGTCTTTCCTTTGCCCGCTGAGGCTATGACTCGACCATCGTTTATAATCAAGCTGCATCCTACCGCTGCTAAGGCCAGGCCAGGCGATGTTACGGTCAGCAACAGAGAAGAGGTCTAAATTAAACTTGACAGGTAGCTGCCATTTTTTGTATTTTCAGTTTAACTGATAATCCTTTTGTTTGAAGGGAGGCACAATGAAAGCTGAGACTTATAAACAAAAAGAATCTTTATCCTTATCTTTGAAGAGAAAAAGAATCCCAATCATCATCTTGCTTTTTATCCTTCTTGGGCTTGGAGCTTTTTCCGGGATATTAACTGCTCAGGACAGAAAGCTATCCGTGGCCCCGGTCAACAAGGCTTTTCTTGAATATCTTTCCAACCAGCTTAAGGTTTTACATTATACAGCCGAAGGACACCCCTTAGGCTTAATCCCCGGTCCTCGTGATTTATCTTATTTAAAGAATTTATCTGTCACCAGGAGATCCAGGCAAATTGATTTGCCTGTTTCTTATGATCTGCGGACAATGAACAAGCTAACCCCGGTCAGAAACCAGGGAAGCTGCGGCTCGTGCTGGGCCTTTGCCACCTATGGCTCCTTAGAATCTTTTTTAATGCCGGTAGAACCACGTGATTTTTCTGAGGAACATCTGATTAACAATCACGGTTTCGACTATGAACCATGTTACGGTGGAACTTTGGATATGGCTACTGCTTATCTGGTCAGATGGTCAGGACCTGTCAACGAAACAGATGATCCTTATGTTTCAGGTAATGGTCTATCGGCTGTTAAACATGTGCATGAAGTCATGGGGATCCCTCCCAGGTCTGGTCCTCTGGATAATAATCTGATTAAAGAGGCAGTGATGAATTATGGAGCAGTCTATACCGATATGGTCTGGGATGACAGCAGCTATAACTCAACTAATAAGAGCTATTATAATCCTGGTAACACTGGCGGCGGTCATGCCGTGGCCATAGTTGGCTGGGATGATAATTTTGAGGCGGCCAAATTCAGCTCAGCACCAGAGGGAAACGGTGCCTTTATTGTCAAAAATAGCTGGGGCTCGAGCTGGGGAGATCATGGTTATTTTTATGTTTCTTATTATGATGCCTATTTCGGGCGGGGAGGCATTCTGGGGGTGGTTAAAGCTGAAAATCCAGGAAAATATGTAGTTAATTACCAGTATGATCCCTTAGGTTGGATCACCAGCCTGGGTTATGGCCTGGATACCGCCTGGATGGCCAATGTTTTCCAGGCTCAGTCTGGCCTGCCGCTGGAAGCTGTTGGCTTTTACACCCCCTCGACAGAGAACTACTATGAAATCTATATCTATGTGGGCGTAGCCCAGGGACAGCCGAGGTCAGGAGAACTTAAGTCTACCAAAAGTGGGGTTATAAATTCGCCCGGCTATTTTACAGTAGAACTTGATAATCCAGTCACTCTGACGACTGGTCAGTACTTTTCAGTGGTTTTAAAGTTAAGGACAGTTGGCTATAACTATCCAATCCCGGCAGAAGGACGCATAGAAGGCTATTCTTCATCGGCCGCCTCAAACCCCGGGATGTGTTTAATCAGTGTAGATGGAACCGGGTGGGATGCTCTTACCGATTATTTTGATTATGATATTTGCCTTAAGGCCTTTGCCGGGATGACTCCCATCTACCCACCAATTAATCTCCGCTTACAGCAACTTGAAAACAATTTTATCTTTTTCAAAGAGAACATTAACCGCCTGTCCTGGGCAGCCAATCCGGCCAACGGTACGAATATTGTCAGCCACAAGATCTATCGCAAAGCCAATAATGAAAGTACCTACTCGCTCCTGGCGACGGTTGATGGCACCCGGTATACTTTCGATGATCGAGGGCTGAGGAATCCCGGCATTTATACCTATCAGGTGACGGTGGTTGATGAATATGAAAGAGAAAGTGACCCGGTGACGATTTCAGCTTCGCCGCTGGTACCGGTTAAAGCTGAAAAGACCAAAGCCTATCGAACCAAAGTGGCACCCAGGAACCTGTCTGATTCGAAATAAGGGGAAGAAAATGAAAAGGAAGATGATAATGGACATTATGAAGAATATTAAAATCATCGTTTGTCTGGTTTTGTTTTTAGCTTTTTTGACCGGACAAGGGCTGGCTGCCGGGATTAAGCCGAAGATTGAGGCTGGTCTGTCCTTTGGTTTGCGAACATTAAATAATTCTGAGCTTAAGGATGTCTACGGGCAGGGGACGAACTTTTTCCCCAGTGTCACCTTGATCTGGAAGGGGCTGATGTTTGGCGGTGGCTATGAGGCCGGATTTAAAAGAGATGGATTGATCGGGATTTATGAAGAGCCGGCTGAGCTGACGGTTAAGGGTGGAGAAATCTTTGCTGGTTACCAGCTAATGCTAAGGAACATTGCCCCCTATATAAAGGTTGGGCTCGGGTTTTACTCCTATAAGCAGGTGGTTGAAAGTGAATATGTCAGCGATTATCCGGTCGATGGAAATAAAACTGGCTTGATCGTGGCTGGCGGAATTAAATATTTTCCGCTGAAAAGGCTATTTATCTCGGCTGAGGTCAAATATGGAAGCCTGAAGGTCAAGCCTTATGACCTCGAGGTTGACCTGGGAGGATTGAGGCTCAACGGCGGTCTGGGCTTCAGTTTCTGAAAACAGGGGACACAATCTATATTTCCTATTTTTTAGAGGTGTAGATGTGTGTCCCTTTAACATTTTTTATCTTTGACTCCCATAGTTTCGGCTATGAAATAGATCGACTGAAGTCTGCTGCCACCCCAAGACATATCCGGCTGGATAAAAAGACCATTGGCAAAAAAAAATTTGATTCATATAATAGACCGGGGGACGAAAAATTAGGAAATATAGATTGTGTCCCCATTTTATAGGAGGAAGAAATGAAGAGGGTAGCTTGTATCACGATAATGGTTATGATTTTGTTTTCTCTGGCTCAGGCTAAAGTCGGAGAGGTGGTTAAGGTCATAAAAACTCCCGGGCCCTGTCCGACCGGCCTGGCCTATGACGGCCGCTTTCTCTGGCTGGCCGATAGCCGGCTGGATAAGATTTTTAAGATCGATCCAGCTTCAGGTCAGGTAATTAAATCATTTGATGCACCTGGCTTTCATCCGGAAGGCCTGGCCTGGGATGGAAAGTATCTCTGGCACGTAGATTCAGCCGAAAAACTGGTTTACTGCCTCGACCCTGAAACTGGAAAAGTTCTTAAGGCTCTGGAATCCAACAGCGACCTGCCCCGCGATCTGGCCTGGGACGGCCACGATTTGTGGATGACCGATGTTCGCCAGAAAAGCCTTCTTCGGGTTTCACCGGTTGATGGCATGATGATCCAGACTTTTTCGGCACCAGGTAGCGAACCAGCCGGCCTGGAATTTGATGGTCATTATCTCTGGGTAGCGGATCGGACGATGGACAGAATTTTTCTGGTTGATCCCTCTTCAGGCTGGTGTCTATCTTCACTCCGTTCCTACGGTCCTTTCCCGGCTGGTCTGGCTTTTGATGGCGAGTATCTGTGGAATGTCGATTATGAAAATGATGAGCTCTACCGGATTAAGGTTTTCGACAATGACATCATGACCCTCTGGGATAAGAAAGAACTCGAACTTCGCTTCGTCAAGGAGTTCCGCAATTATGGGCCCGGTGTGGTCACCAACCTTGATATCTATCTGCCCATTCCGGCCAGCCGTGATAATCAGGAGCTTCTTTCCCCAGTTGAATTTCTCTCCAAACCGACAGAGATGATCAGGGACAGCTGGGGGCAGCAGCTGGCTCATTTTAATTTCAAAAATTTAAAGGCGCCGGCCATGATTCAAACCGGCTGGACAGTCAAAGCCAGAATTTATGCGGTTGAGCATTTTATTTATCCTGACAGAGTTGGCAGCCTGGATCAGATTCCGGCGGAGATAAAAGAGAAATATCTGGCTGATGGCGATAAGTACTGTATCCGTGATCCTTTCATTCAGAATCTGGCCAAAAAAATTGCTGGCAACGAAAAAAATCCCTACTGGATTACCAGGAAAATTTATGAATATTTGATTGACCATCTGAGTTATAATCTTAAGCCAGTTGGCGGCTGGAACCCGGCCCCAACTGTTCTTCGCCGCGGCACAGCTTCCTGTTCGGAATATACTTATTCCCTGATCGCCCTCTGCCGGGCTCTCGGCCTGCCAGCCCGCTATGTAGGCACAGTCAGCCTCCGTGGCGATGATGCCAGTTATGATGATGTTTTCCATCGCTGGAATGAAGTTTATCTTCCGCCCTATGGCTGGATTCCTTTTGATGCTAATAAAGGTGATGTGGAGGCTCCTGGAGGACGTGCTCTGGGTATTGGCAATGTGGCTGCCCGCTATATCATCACGACTGAAAATGGCGGTGGCGACCAGTATCTGTGGTTTGGCTATAATTATGGCTATACCTGGACAGCAGAAGGTCGGTGCCGCCTGTCTGAAGAGTCATATGGCGAATGGCAGCCTCTCGGACCTAAAAAATATCAGAAACCGGCCGAAAGAAAATCTAAATAGAATCTAGCATAATTTCCCAATAAAAAGTTAATTTTTTGAAGCGAGGAAGATGAACTCAAACTTTTCAACCGCTGACCTGGCTTCCTCTCCCTCTACCAGGGCCGAAGAAAAATTAATCAAATATTACTTGCCAGCCGGGTTAATGATTTGTTTACTTTTTTCCCTGTTTTTGTTTATCGCCCGTCCTCTGCCTGCCGGTCAACATTATGAACTGGTCCTGAAGCTTTGTCTGGAACTTCTCTGTGTCTGGCTTGTCTATTATCTCAGTCCGGAATTTCTTAACCATAAATTAGTTATGGTCATTATTCTTCTGGCTGGACTGTCTCTTGGCTACTATCAGCTGAGCCGACCCCGAGGGAATCCAGAGATTACCAAGACCTATGAGTCGGTTTTTAAAGATCTGGAAGAAGGGAAAAATCCCTATACCAGCGGCCGCATCTATCATCGCAACAGTCAAGAGCAGATTGTTTACCAGAATTTCAATTATCCGCCTCTTGAGCTTTATCCTTACTGGTTTTTCTATCGCCTGTTTCGTGTCTGGAATATGCAGAGTCTCAGTTATTTTCTAATGTTTATTCAGTTTCTAGCTGGAATAATTCTGGTCTTAACCTTCAGGCAAAGCCGAACCAGATATATTCTGGCCTTTCTGCCCCTTCTGGTTTTTTCTGAAATTACCACCAATCCAGCCATGAATATGCTGCTGGTCTCGATCTTTATGGCTTTGCTTTATCGGCAGGAAAGAAAACCATCAACGGCCAACCAGCTGTTGCTGGCCATAGTTATTGGGCTGGGGCTAAGTGCGAAATTTTTCTTTATTCCTCTAGCTGGCAGCTATTATTACTGGCAATTAAAAGTTAAAGACATAAAAAGCTGGTTAGGAGTCGGCGGACAAGCTCTTCTCTCTCTGGCTGTTTCCTGGCTTTTGATGCTGCCCTTCGGGCCTTTAAACGTCATTAACAGCACCATTTTGTTTAATCTTAATCTCGGCGAAAGAAATATTTATACCACTTTTTATCCCAATATTTTGTCCAGTTGTTTCTATTTGATTGGCCAGCCTGAATTCTATGGCCCGACGGCGGTCTTAATTCTGTTAGTGGTTATTCTCTTCAGCCATAAAATCAGCCTTTACACCGCTCTGCTGCTCTCCGGGATAACATTTTTACTGATAGCCACCACTCCAGAGCCACAATATTTTGGAACATTGCTGCTGCTTTGCCTGGCCTCAAAAATAATAAGAAGCTCAACTCAGCCGGCGGTGATAGCTGGAGGAGAAGCTAAATGAAGCTCAGTCTTAAAGAATGGCCTCTGGTCGCTTTTACTATTCTGGTGCAAGCGGTGGCTGGAGCTTTTGTTCTTCTGTTTAGCCTGGTGGTAATTAATGCCCACCATTTCTTTTCATCCGGAGCAGTCAGACTTTTTCCGTTGTTTTTCCGGCCGGTGCTTGGCCTCCTTTTTTTAATGGGTTTGAGTCTTATTATTTCTCTTTTCCATCTTGGTCAGCCTTCTGCCGCTTATCTGGCCGTTAGGAATATTGGAACTTCCTGGCTCAGCCGGGAAATTCTTGGCTCCTGTCTGTTTTTTGCGGGGCTAATAGTCCTCAGCGCCATTATTTATTTTGATATGTCAGTGAGCCTGATTTTGATTATAGCCAGCCTTGAGGCCCTTCTTGGGCTATCTCTACCTTATATCATGTCGAAAATCTATCGGCTACCAGCTGTCCCTGCCTGGAACAACTGGCGGACCACTTTTTCCTTTTATCTCAGCTGGTTGGTGATTGGAGCTGGTTATCTGCCTCTGGCTGTTCGCTATTTTTTTAGCGCCAGGTCTGACTCAGCTCTGGCCGGCCAGACTGTCAGCCTTCTTCAGATCATTTTGCTTATTTCTATTGTTTATCTACTACTGTTTGATCAGGTAGCTGGTTTTTTCCCTTTAAAAAATATGATTTCGGCTGAAAAAATTTCAGGCCTTAAGAAATTTTCAAAAAGCCGGCGGTGGCTTCTGTTGCTGGCCTTACTTTTAAGCTTCTGTCTTTCCTGGTCAGGTGTGTCTCTCTGTCCGTCGGGCTTCTTGTGGCCTGGTTTAATTCTGGCTCTCGTGGTCATCGAAGAGGTAATTGGGCGGACTATATTTTTTGGCCTTTATGAACGGCTTGGGGTTTAAAAGCCGTTTTATTTCTGGTTTTTCTTTCGAACATATTCCAGATAATTTTGATAATCTTTGAGGCTATTCAGGTGCCAGGGAAGGCGACTGGCAGGTAGGTCCAGAGCCACTGCTTTGACCTCGGTTAAGAGGTAGAGAACACTGAACTTTCTCTCATTAATCAGCCGATCAATGATCGGTAGCAGTGAACGGCGATAGAGAGCAAAAAGAGGATGGGGAATCCGCCCGTCCAGCCTCAAGTAGACCAGGTCAGATTGACCTGGAACTTCTAGCATTTGCCTGACCAGCGCCAGATCGATTTCTGGCTGGTCGCAGGGAATAACCAGTGATAGGTCGGAAGAAGAAGCCATCAACCCGGCCAGAATACCAGCCAGAGGCCCGACTCCTTCATACCTGTCCTCGACCTGGCGCCCATTTTTTAGTTCATAATGCTGACCTCTCGACACGCTTATAATTATTTCCTGGAAATGGCCGGCCAGCTGCTCAACTAGCTGTTCAAGGAGTGTCTTTTCCCCCACCGGTAAGCTGGCCTTGTCTCGACCCATACGCTGGCTCTGCCCGCCAGCCAGGATAATAGCGGTGATATTTTTAAAAGAGTTTCCATTCTCCATTGATAACTCGCCTGCTGTCAGAAATTATAATATTAACATGAAAATAGAAACCTGGCTTGATTTTTGGTTGAGGAGAAGACGATAATGGTGATGATAATTCAGCCTTTAATAATTTTTGAGAGAGGGTGGCCAATGACTGCCAGGCCTTCAGCGAAAAAGAAGACGGTCAAAAAAATCCAGAGGCAGCAGTCTGGATTTCTGCGGTCTATTGATCGTCGTTATCCGGGTGTGGTGGATAAAATCAGGCAGGCCATAGAGAAAAGTGAGAGAGAAGTTTCAGGCAGTGAGCATGAGGATAGCTTCCTCTGGGAACATAGCCTTCATGTGGCTTACCTGGCCTGGAAAATAGCCGGCGCAGAAAAAAAAGACTCGACCCTGGCCGGCCTGGCTGCTTTATTGCATGATGCTGGCAAGTTTCAAGGAGGTCTTTATCATCAGAATAATCTGCCTGAGGAAGAAGCTTCGGCCAGAGTGGCGGCTGGTATTTTAAAAGAGGCTGGAGTCACGGAAAAAGGCCAGCGACGGCTAAAAGACATTCTTATCAATCTTCACCGGGAGGGGGCCGCGGCTGATTCATTGACCGATATTATTCATGATGCCGATTTTCTGGCCAAGTTCGGTTTGGTCGGCGTGGCCAATTTTTTTATTAAGACGACTCTTCGCGGCCGGAATCTACAGGGAGCGATTATGAATCATCTTAGTAAAGAGATGACCTATGCGGCTGCACTACCCCTTAATATGAGGACTCAGGCCGGCCGGCAACTGGCGGTTAAAAAATCAGCTGAGAGTCTGGATTTTTATAAAAACCTTTTGCAGGAATTAAAGGATATTCATGGTCTGTCCTATGAAATTAAAAAAAAACGGGTAGTACTATCAGCCGGGAAGAAGACAAAATCGGCTGATAAAATTGACGTTTTTCTGGTCCTGCCCAGAAAATGTGATCGGTGCGGCGGGAAATGGGAGATAAACCCAAGGCTCGAGAAGGGAATTAAGTGCCGCCAGGCTGTCTTCCGGCTGGTCTGTGAGCAGTGCGGCAATGCCTATCAAATAAATTTCTGCTTGCCTGGCTTGAATAGGGTCGGGCCTCAGGAACTCGTTGATAATAAATAAGTTGCTGGCGCAGCTGATTTATTTTCGGCTCAGATAGCACGAGGCGACCAGACCTGTTTGCTACTTCAATCCACCCCTCAACACTATCTTTTCGCCCGGGTAAGGAAAAAACTTGACAGCCAGTGAAAGTTTTGGGATATAAAGGCAGGTAATGACTTTTTTCGGACAGGAGGAGGGTAAGTGGACAGGAACAAATTGACCGTCCTGACTCTGGTCTTTTTTCTACTTTTTATTCTGACTGCCTGTGTCCCGGGGCCTAATACTGCCGAAAAGATACCAGATGAAGATGGCCATCTGGCTGGATTTATTGCTGGGCTATGGCACGGTTTTATCTCGCCGGTAACTTTTATAATTTCATTGTTTACTAAAAATGTCAGGATTTATGAAGTTCACAATAATGGCGGATGGTATAACTTTGGCTTTGTCCTTGGTGCCGGCTTGTTCCTCCAGGGTGGAATCATGGGCAGACGGAAAGCTCGTAAGAAATGATCGGCAGTTATTGCTCAACAAGAATGATATTGTCTATATTAATTGCGATTTATAAGCTTTGATAAAAGGCGGTTGCCTGGGTTTCTCTTTATTGAACGCTTAAAAGAGTGATAAAATCAAAAACTGATCTGTATTAATATATTAATAAAAACATATTGATTGGAGAAAGGAGTTTTAAGTGAACAGATACAACTCAACAATAAAATTATCAAATCGTGACCGGAAGAAATTTTCTTGGCCCTTAACTCTGATTGTTTTTATAGCTATATCTGTCTTTATTTTAGCCAGCCCCTTTGAGCTCAATGCCCGGCCGCAGGGAAGTGCTTCTAATCTGAAAAAGGCTTCTCTGCCACCTGGCCTGGATGAGCTGGTGATGAAAGTCATGAAGACTTTTGAAGTACCCGGTATTGGTCTGGCCATTGTTAAAGATGGACAGGTGCTGCTGACCAAAGGCTATGGAGTTAAAAAGCTGGGTGAGCCAGCCCCGGTAGATGCTCAAAGCCTGTTCGGCATTGCCTCCAACAGCAAGCTGTTTAC
>JAKPXU010000009.1 GCA_029571905.1 Acidobacteriota bacterium
TAAGAAAAAGCCGAAAAATTCAATTCGTTTTATTCACCCCTTAAGCAAGGAGGCCCGGTCTTCTTCCAAATACATGGAGTTTAATCCGATAACCTATGAAGAAGAGACAAGGCAAAGATTCAGGCAAGCCTCAGATTTCGAACTGGTAGAAAAGTTCAACGGGCAAGCCTTAAGCTCCGGCTGGGGCTGCGCCCGGGCAACCTATATTCGCAATCTCAGGCTGGAATTCCACCGCCGCGGGATTGATATCTCAGAAATTACCAATGAAACCGGCGGTTTCAATTTTGGAGAAGAGAACCTGGCTGTGCTCGATGGGAAAAAAGTGGTCAGAGTCGGTCGAAGCTATTACTGGGACGAATACGAGTATGACCACGACAATGGGATGGAGTTTTTACCGGTCAAGCCAGAATCGTGTGCTTCGATCAGCGAATGGAGGCTAAGATGCGAATCTGCCGGCCTGGTCTTTCCGGAAGAACTGGTTCAAGCTTGCGCCGAGCTGGAGGAAAAGCTGAGGTTGACCTGGCCTGATTCCTTCTACTATCTCCGCCAGCATTATTTTGTTGAGTTCACCTTTCCTAACAGGCTGGTGGTTAGACCGGGCTGGAATAGATTGTATGAAAAGAAATAATCGCATCTGAACCTGAAATGGAGACAGGGATGATAGAAGCTATGATGGCTAATTATTAAGACTTTTAAGGAGGAATATAAATGATTAGCTTTTTAAAAAGAAGGCGCGAAAAAAGGCTCAGAAAATCATTCGCGGAGCTGATAAATAAAATTGACTTTGACGACGAATGTTATCCGGAACCCGAATTATTGGAAGGAGGAACTCGACTGGTTCATTTTACAGTTCTTATTCGACTTAAGAGTCTCGAGCGGGTCTATTTGAAATACCCAAAAAAGGTTGAAGCCTACCTTAAAAGCAACAACTTCACCCGGAGCCGGGACGGTCTTCTATCTTCCTCAAGCATGGGTGGCGGTCAGGGCGAAGACTACGGACTTTTCAGCTCTAATCTTCTTCGGCCAAACAGAGACTATTTCCTGGCCGATGGCAGCTGTTTTTGGGGTTATACTGAAGACCAGGCCAGAAAAAACTTTAAGGAAATATTCGGGTTGCACGCCATGTTTTTTGATCTTGTCCGGATTTACATGTATAACCCGGTAATAAAACTCAAGCCCGGCGTGGAAGAACTTCTTGATGATGATGAGTGGTTTCGAAAATTCCATGCCCAATTTTATTTCTCGCCCCGGAGCCTTAATGAGGCGAAGGTTTATTCAGCTAAATAAATTACTCTTCGTTTAAAACAACCGGTGCCTTTGCTGTCCTCAAAACAGAGCAAAAGCTGCAATTTCTTCAGGCAGAGAACCATTTAAAGGGTGAAATTAAATGTGATTCGGCCCTTGCCTCTTGAGCAGTTTGAATTAAGGATGAGTTTTCCTTAGAATAAAGATACTTCATTCTCTACGGGCATTGAGAAAACATCATGAGTTTAAAAAATTATAAAAAGCCGGACCTTACCTTAAGAGAAGCCAGAGCTATGGCTGCTAAGGCTTTCGCCCTGGCACCGAAAGAAATCAGGGCCCTTCCCGGTGACCGCTCACAGAATTTTCTGATACAAACCGAGTCTGCCCGGAAATATGTTTTAAAGATTTCCTCTTCATTTGACCACCTGGAAGAACTGGATTTTGAAAATCAGGTCATCTTGAGGCTGAGTCAAAAGCTTTCAGATTACCGTTTCCCGCTTCCCCAGCCCGACGTTAACGGCCAGTATATCAACATCTACAAGCGCCAGAATGAGATCTTCTATCTCCGGCTTTTTGATTATGTGGAGGGCTTGAGCCTGGCCGATTTAGAGTCTGTGCCGCTATCACTCTGGTCTGAAATCGGCAGTCTGCTGGCCCGAATAGACATCGTCCTTAAGGATTTTTACCACGCCGGAAGCAAACGGGAGCTGCCCTGGGACGTGAAAAATGTTCTGTGGTCAAAAGATAGATTGAAATATGTAACTGACCCGGTCAAAAGAAG
>JAKPXU010000017.1 GCA_029571905.1 Acidobacteriota bacterium
GCCGTTTCAATAGTCGTACCGTCCAGCATCTGAAGGGTTGTCTGACCGATACGAACCAGGCCCATTTTTATTTCTTCTACATATGAAGCCAGCAGAGCCAGAGCGGTCAGAGCAGCTGAACCAATGGCAAAGCCTTTGCCAGTCGCCGCCGTCGTATTGCCCAGGGCATCCAGGGCATCGGTTCTCTGTCTGACCTCAGCTTCGAGGTTGGACATCTGAGCGTTACCGCCGGCATTGTCAGCTATTGGTCCATAAGCATCCGTGGAAAGAGTGATACCAAGAGTGGACAGCATGCCTACTGCTGCTATGCCGATTCCATAAAGTCCGTGGCCTACATCCAGAAGATTAAAATTGGCCGCAAAAAGATAGGCCAGGATGGTTCCTGAGGCAACGGCAATAATTGGCAGCCAGGTGGACAGCATGGCAGTGCCGATCCCGGTGATAATGACAGTGGCTGCTCCAGTTTTAGCGCTTTCTGCTATTCGCTTGGTCGGTTTATAAGAATGAGAGGTATAATATTCGGTCGATTTACCAATAATAATTCCTGAAAGCAGCCCGGCCACTACTGCCAGCCAGTTACCAATTGTCATACCCAGAGAACGAATTATCAGGTAGGAAAAGATAAAAATAAGAATTGCGCTGGTGTTAATCCCACGACTCAGGGCCCTCAGCAACTCTTTTTGACTGGCCTTTTCTCCGGTTCTGACCATAAAAATGCCGAGAATGGAAAGGATTGCTCCGATACCAGCTATGGCCATGGGGGCAATGACTGCCTTGAGCTGCATATCTCCCTGCCCGAGGAAAGCTGAAGCACCAAGAGCAGCGGTAGCCAGAATTGACCCGGCATAAGATTCATAAAGGTCAGCTCCCATGCCGGCCACATCGCCAACATTATCGCCGACATTATCAGCAATAACAGCCGGATTTCTGGGGTCATCTTCCGGAATATTGGACTCGACTTTTCCAACCAGATCGGCTCCGACATCAGCTCCTTTGGTGAAAATGCCGCCACCGACTCTGGCAAAGAGCGCCTGAGTAGAAGCACCCATACCAAAGGTCAGCATGGTCGTGGTGATGATGATAAGGTTATTCTCATTAGAGATAGGATAAAAATGCCTGAGAATCAAAAACCACAAAGAAATGTCAAGAAGAGCCAGACCGACCACGGTCAGACCCATGACCGCCCCACTTCTGAAAGCAATTGTCAGGGCACTATTGAGCGAGCTGCGGGCCGCATTGGCTGTCCGGCTGGAGGCATAAGTGGCAGTTTTCATGCCGAGATAGCCAGAGAGAGCCGAGAAAAAACCGCCGGTCAGGAAAGCTACCGGGACCCATTTGTTTTGAACTTTGAGGACAAAAGCCAAAAAGCTCAGAAGAACAATTAGACAAACAAAAACAATAGCTACCACTGTATATTGCTGCTTTAAGTAAGCCATGGCTCCCTTCCTGACATAGGAAGCGATTTGAGCCATCTTGTCTGTGCCTTCGCTTTTTTTCTTCATCTGGCGATAGAAAAGCCAGGCAAAAAACAGGGCCGAGACGGACCCCAACGGGGCTAGCCAAAAAATTGGGTGCAGCATACCTTTACCTCCTGCCCGAACATCTGATTAAATCTAGCTTAAATCCTGTTCTTTGGCTTTAATTTGAGCCGGATCTAAGTCAAAAAATTTATCATAAATGGGTCAGACTGTCAAAAGTGAATCGGGGCAGAAACTGAGAAGTCAGGAAGCTGTCCTCACTTGCCCCTGCCAGATATTTTTAGATTGATTTACAGGCCGGTTATGAATAGATTATTAATCAGGAAAGATGAAATACTGGATCGGGACTTCAGGCTGGAGTTACTCAGACTGGACAGGTAATTTCTATCCCTCAGGGTTAAAATCCGGTGAATGGCTGGAGTTTTACTCGAGACAATTTAATACAGTCGAAATCAATATGACTTTTTATCGCTCCCCGCGGATCGAAATGATTCATAACTGGGTAGATAAAACGCCGGAGAATTTTCGTTTCAGTTTAAAAGCCAGCCGTCAGATAACTCACCTTAAAAAACTGCAAAAAGTTGAACATGACCTGGAACACCTGGCTTTTCTGGCTAAACAGTTTAGAGGTAAAATTGGCTGCCTGCTTTACCAGCTGCCGCCGTCTCTCACCAAAGATATTGAACTTCTTACTTCTTTTCTTAAGGTGCTACCAGCCGGCTTCCGTCATGTAATTGAGTTCAGAGACCAGAGCTGGTATTCACCTGATGTCTATGACCTGCTTTCCCGCTATCAGGTGACGTTGTGTATTGTTTCTTCCGGACGTCTCCAGCCCGAAATCGTGGTAACTTCCAATCTGGCTTACTTCCGCTTTCATGGACTAACCGGTGGTTATCGCTATCGCTATTCAGACGACGAACTAAAGAGATGGGCAGAAATTATTACCCCGTTGAAAGTTGAAGAAGCTTATATCTATTTTAATAATGACTACCGGGCTCAGGCCATCTTTAATGCCAGGAAATTAAGAGAATTGCTGAACGCCTCAGCAGAGGGAGAATCATCTGCCCTTTAATCTGGCTACAAATCACCCCGGCCAGATCAGACGGCAGAGATTCAGTCAGTCTGGAATAGTTTGATAGACAGACGGGTCGTTGATTTTATTCTCTGGAAAATCTAAACTAAAGGCAGGCAGTCAGAAATGATTAGCTTGCCTGATCATATATGAGCGACAGGAGAATAAATAGATGAAAAAAATCTCTGTTTTGATGGCTTTATCTTTGATTTTATTGGTACCGGCTTCTTTCCTTCTGGCCCAATCTAAACCACTGGCCCAGCCACCTGTTCTTCTCACCTCCTGCGGTCAGAGTCCTGGCCCGGCCATGATCAAGGTATTCTTGCAAAAGCTAAATATTGAATTTGAACTTAATCCATTGGCTACCGCCGCCAATCTGCAGCAAAAGAAAGCTGCCAGCCAGCCTTATGGCTCAGTTATCATCGTCATGGGAGCCAGCCTGAAAGGCATGGGAGCCGCCGGCATTTCTATCGATGACGAAATCAAAAGAATAACCCAGCTAATCGAAGAAGCCAAAAAAGAAGGGATAACCGTCATCGGTGCCCATATTGAAGGCATGAAGAGAAGGTCTCAAGGTGCCTCAGCCGGCGATACCACTGACGAACAGAGCATTGATGCGGTTGCTCCCAACTGCCATCTCCTGCTGATTAATAAAGACGGCAACAGCGACGGACGTTTCACCGCTATAGCCAAAGCGAAAAATATTCCGATGATTGAAATTGAAAAAAATGTTGACCTGATGACCGAGCTGGCTAGAATTTACGGCCGATAAACCGTCTGCCCGGTTTTTTACCCGGCTCAAGTCACTGCTATCCACACAGCTATCTATTTTTTCTTCAACTCGACCATCCCGACTTTTTCTAACGCCTGAAAATATTTTTCTACATCAAGCAGAGGCAGCGGTTCATATTCAGCTGAAGCTGCATTTCTAATATCAAGAATTGAGCGCTGGCCATTTATGAAATTCCTCAATTCAAATTCAGCTTGAAAGATAAAAGGAGAAACCTGAACATTCATTTCCCGTAGCTTCATTAAAACTGACCAGGGTTCAGCTCCAGCCGGCAGTGGTTTTCTGACCGGGACAATTCGGCTTAACCTCAGTTCGTCGGCAGTCAGCTCCAGTTTTTCAGGTTTTATCTTCTGGCTCTCACAGGCAGCCAGATAGACAGCTTCCAGTTCTTTCTGCCAGGCTTCCTCCATTTGATTGAGAGCCAATAACTTAGCCTTGAGAAGGGCCAAAAATTGCTGGTCATCCTGACCAAAAAATTTTACTGATTGAAGCGCTTCTTCTTCTCGCCCAAAAGCCTGAGTCAGAATATTGACAGCTTCTTTTCTGGCTGTAGCCAGATTTTTGCCGGCTGATACTATGAAAGCTTCTGCCCGCCCCTTTTCCTGACCAAGACGTTCCTGGCCTCTGGTAGCCACTTCATTGAGAATAAGGATAGCCTCCTTCGGGCCAGCGTTAGATAGAAAGATAGCCGAGGCGACGGTCAGGGTTACCACTCTCTTCAGTTGAGTAGAGTCAGATTTATCAGGCAGGTCAGCGCTGGTGTGATACCACATATCTGGCCAGCAGATGAACATGACGGCTGGGACCCTGACAGAGCCATCAACAAAAACGATGTGATCACTTCCACCTGAAAAGCGGTCGATAGTGTAATAAAAAGGATCACGGCTACCAGCCGGTGACAGAACCTCATAATATTGCCAGCCAGAATCCTGAGCAATCCGCTGACTGGCCCCCATCCACTCGACAAAGGAGGCCACCACATCATTGAGATAAGTCGGCAGCGAATAAGGAGAAGTTTCCAGGCGAAAGGCGCTGAGATTTTTAATCAGAGCCTCGCCTACCATGTCCTCATTCAAGTTAGCATAAAATTTCTTGGCGATATCTGGATATTTGTTTATATATGCCCTCGTGCCAGAAATTTCCGGAACAAAAAGAAACCGAATAGAACGCTTGAGCGGCGGAATTTTAGCATCAGCCACCAACTGTTTGATTACCCGGCCAGCTTCCAGAATGGCCACGCAGCCAGAGGCATCATCGTTCGCACCCTGCTTGGAAAAGCCTTCAAACAGATGGCCGGTTAAAACCAGTTCCTGGTCTGCTTTCTCTGTTCCCTTCAGGTAGCCCATGGCCATCTCTTCCCGGTAAGGCACCATCTGGCTTTTAACCATCGCTCTGACCTTCACCTTGATTTTTCTATCGAGCATTCTTTTTAAATCATAATAGGTTCTCTCTGAGACCATAAAGGCAAAGGCTGGCTTATCTTTTTCGCCTATCCGGATCGAGTTCCAGCCCAGCTGATCCCGGTCAAATTCAGGATGGCTGGAAGCGCAGGCAATAATGCCTTTTGCCCCAAATTTTTCGACGGCTATCTGTCTGGCTCTTTCAGGAGAACCATAGACCAGAACAATTTTATCCTTAACCTCTTTCCCCTGATAAAAAGTCTCGTTGTAACCAGGCCCGACATCAACCAGTTCGGCCGTCGTATCGGTAGAAACACTGCCAGGGCAGAGTGTAGCCGCTACGTCTTTGAGGTCATAGAGCTTCTTTTTCATCGGCTCGACCAGCCAGAGTTCAGCCTGTTCAGCGTCCCAGGTTTTAGGACTGGTAGTCGGCAGTTCGATAATGGCTGCGTCGTCGAACTTATATTCTTTTAATCTGTCCAGAATAAATCTGGTTTCAAAATATCCGTTTTGATATTCTTCCGGCCGGCGGTTACGATTAACACCAGTTAGATAGATTTCATTCTGAAGGGCCAGTTCTCCTGATGATTCATTTATAATATCCTGGAGAACAGAAAGAGGAAGAAGGGTGCGGGGCAACTTTTCTTGAGGCTGAGCCAGAAGAAAAGAGGTCATTCCAAGAACCAGCAGCAGTAAAACAAGCTTCTTTTTCATTTGATTACTCCTCAGTGAAATTGAAGAGATGATTTTATCTTTATCGCCAGTCTAAGGCAAAGATAAAGTTCAATTTGTTTTCGACTTTTCCTTTTTGTTAGAATATAAGCCGGATCTAAGAAGCCAGGATTTCAGGAGAAAAAATGGTCGCCACATCAACGATAAAAACCATAGTCACCATCCTTCTGGCCATTGATGTTATCTGGTTGATTTATATTTTATTCAAAGGCTATACAGAAAGCCTGGTCAGAACGATTGTGGCCGGTCTTGTTCTTGGAGTTGTTCTTTATTATCTTCAAACAACCAGTCTGCAGTATTTAAGCTTTAAGGCCGTGAAAAATGATCTTTTCCCGCCAGACATTCCTCAATACTCTTACCTAAGAACAGAAGAAGATAACCAGTATTCGCACCGCATCATTTACACATTTATGCTGACTCCCTCGGAGAGTGCACTGGAAAGGACGGTCGAGGTCCCTCCGCCACCTGAGCTTAAGCTGGAGATGGACCCCGGTGGGCAAACCTTTACTTTGGGGGATCCAGAATCTCTGAATTTTGTCCTTGAGCAACTCAATCTACCACTGGTTAATAAAGGAGTACCTGAGCTTTCGACCATAACCGGTAACCGTCACGACCAGGGTATTTACCGCTTCGATGACTATCCTCTGGGAACCTTGACGGTAGAAAGATCTCTTTATCAAAACAAAAAAGTCGCCCTCAGTTATCATTGTATCTCGAGAATAATCATTGACAGCAGAAAATATTAAAGAACTTCTAGAGAACCGGGAGAATTATTTATGTCATCAACCTTGAGTGCCTTACTTATTTTACTGGTGATGGTAGCCGCTTATATTGCTGCCCAGTTGTTTAAGCTCTCCACTGAACTGTCTATTTTTGTCGCCGCCCTGGCCGGAGCTCTGGCTGGCCGGGAGTGGCTGCCGGTCAGACATCTGGCCGAAGGAGCAATTACTTATCTGGATATCTGTCTGATTTTTTTAACAGCTACTCTTTTCATGAATCTGATGCGAGAAGCGGGCGGAGTAGCTTTTTCTGTTAGATCAATTCTCAAAAGATTTCACCGGCAGAAAGTCGTGCTTTTTCTCCTGTTGGTCATTTTACTCCTTATTCCCGGAGCCTTGACCGGAGCTGGCAGTGTAACAGTTCTTATTACCGGCTCACTGGTGGCCATTGTGCTTAAATATATGGGTCTGCCTGAAACGAAAGTAGCAGCTATCATTTTTTTGATCGCCGGGTTGAGCGCCGCTGCTCCGCCGGTCAGCCTCTGGGCCATGATGACCGCCGCTGGCATTAACATGCCTTATGTTGGTTTCTTCCTACCTCTTCTCATTCCCTGCTTGCTGGGAGCAGTGGCCGTGATTTTCATCCTGGGCAGGAAGGCCAGGCCGGTAGATCTGGAAAAAGCCCTGGAGGAAATTCCCCAGCCGCCGGAGAAAATGAACTGGTGGAGGATTGGCCTGCCCTTTCTGGTCTTTCTGCTTCTCGTCCTGGCTGGCAGAATTTTTCCTTTCAGCTTTCCTGTTCTTGGTTTGCCATTGATTTTTGCCCTGACTGCTTTGACGGCCTACTTAGTTTCGCCGGTGAAGCTAAACATCTGGAAGATTTCACTTGAGACCACCAGACAGCTTCTGCCCCTGATCGGGACTTTAACCTGCGTCGGAATTCTGGTTCAAATTATGACTCTGACCGGAGTCAGGGGATTAATTGCTGTGTCCGTCGTGACCTTGCCCGTGGCTGTGGTCATTGCTTCACTCTTTATTACCCTCCCGATCTCCGAGGCAGTCTTGATGTGGGGAGCAGCACCGGTTCTGGGCGTGCCACTTATCCTTCTTTTTAATACCAGAGGCCTTAACCCGGTAGTGGCTTTAGCTGGAATGAGTATTATCTGGCCCCTGGGCGATGCTCTTCCACCGACCGCCATCATTGGACGGCTGACCATGGATGTGGTTGGAGTGAAGGAGCCTTATTCAAAATTTTTAAAGCAATGCCTTATCCCGGGACTGATTATTACCGTCCTGGGCATGTTAATGGTAATTTTCAGTAAAAAACTCGGCTTCCTGGCAGTTTTTTAATTAGAGGTTAATTATGGCTACGATCATAACGATTCTTTATTACTTTCTGGTAGCCTTTTTCTCGCTCTGTTTCCTTTATAATTTCATCAAAAGCAAGAAGTGGGCAGAAGAGTTGCTTTATCTCATAGTTCTCTTGCCTTTCCTGTTAAGACTTTTCCGTCTGAAGTGAGGTCGAGATGAGCTTTACTGTTAAACAGAGAAAATGGCTATTTATTTTGATTTTTCTGGCCGTTTTAATACCGGCAGGAATTAGCTTTTATCGCAGCCGCCACCTGCCCGAGACGGTAGTCCTGGGCGAGGGAGTTACCGAAGTTAAAAAGTTGAGTGACTATTTCCCTGGAATAAAAGGCAGTATTAATGATGCCAGAATTTATGTCCTCGGCCAGGAAACCGATGGAGGCTCAGTTTTAATCCTGGGCGGCTCTCACCCCGAGGAACCAGCCGGGCGGCTGGCGGCCTGGATCATCATCGAAAATGCCAGGGTGAAAGCAGGCCGGATATTCGTTATTCCAACAGCTAATCCGAGCGCTTCGACTTCCACCCGACCAGGTGGAGCCTATCCCCCTGATTATTCAATTAAAACACCATGGGGAGAGCAAAAGTTCAGGCAGGGAGACAGGTGGTCTAACCCGCTTGATCAGTGGCCTGATCCAGAAGTCTATATTCATTACCCGTCAAAGCAACAGCTGGCCTATATGGATATCAGGAATCAAAACCGAACCTGGCCAGGACGGCCTGACGGTCTGATGACTGAAAAAACCTGTTATGCTATGACCCAGCTAATCAGGCAGGAAAAAATTGACCTGGTCATTGACCTTCACGAAGCCGAGCTCCAGTATCCGGTCATCAGTACGATTGTCGTCCATCCCAAGGG
>JAKPXU010000033.1 GCA_029571905.1 Acidobacteriota bacterium
CTGGCCTTAACTTTTTCATCGGCCAGGAGATAACAGACCTGAACATAAAATTTTTCTTTTCCTCTTTCAGCTACAAAGTCAATTTCTAAATTATCGACAGTGCCAGCATAGACATTATATCCCCTGATTCTAAGTTCGTTATAGATAATCAATTCTAAGAGTTGAGATATGTCTTTATCATTATAACCTATTAATCCTCGTCTCAAACCGGCATCGGTCGGATATATTTTCTCATAGATCTCCAGAAAACGTTTTCCTTTTAAGTCAAACCTCCTAACCCGATTGATTAGAAAAGCAGATTCCATGAAATGAAGATAATTCATTATAGTATCTACTGTAACTCTTATCTTCTGAGTGGACAGGAAATTGGATATTGATCTGGCAGTGGTAACGTTTCCAAGGTTGTCAAATAAGTACCTTAAAATTCTGGCCAGGGCTTCTGGTTCTCTTATCTTATAGTGTTCAATCAGGTCTTTGTAAAAAACCGTATTGACCAGGGCGTAAAGATATTCAGAAATTAAGGCTTCATTATCAATTGGTAGCCCGTGAAGTCCAGGCAAGCCTCCATACTTCATATAATTCTTGAATTCACTCTCTGTATCATCTGGTTTCCTGCGAAAAGAAAGAAATTCCCTGAAAGATAGAGGAAATATTCTAACTTCATAATATCTTCCTCTAAGGATGGTTGAGATGTCCGAAGATAATAACTTTGAATTTGAGCCAGTTATGAAGATATCAGCAAGGTTATCAGTTAAAAAGGAGAGAACTGCCTTTTCCCAATTTTCAATTTCTTGAACCTCGTCTATAAATAGATATCTTTGACCTTTAGTCTTTTTCATTTTATTTTTTACATAATTATCGAGATCCAGATAGCTCCTGATAGAGTCGAATTCAAGTGATTCTTTATTTATGTAGAGGATGTTTTCTCCGGCAATGCCTTCCTTTTTAAGCTTTTCGATAATTAATTTGAGGAGACTGCTTTTTCCTGTTCTCCTCATCCCGGAAATAACCTTAATGACAGGCTTATTGATAAAAGGTTCAATCTTATTAATATAGCTTTCTCTGTTAATTAACATCACCTCACCTCTTTTCGATTATAATCGACACTTTCAAAAAAATCAATAAATTGTCGACTATAATCTACAGTTATTATTACCTTTGAGCTGTCCGGCTGTCTTCCACGTCGACCACAATATAAAAAAAGAACATCTACCTGAAGAGCTCATCACAATAAATCCTACTGCCCGGAGGCGGTGGCCAGCTGAGCTTATCTGGCCAACCTGGTTCTGAGCCAGGCAAGGTTAGTGAGGGTAAACTCTATTTCTCAGAGGCGTCTACTTCCCACGGGCTTAGTGGACAAAATTACAGTTTTCTTTCTTGAAATCTGATATCAATATCATTTCACGACAGCAGTGTTATTCCAATCAGGGGGTTCAACTCCGAGCAGGTGGCGAACAAAAAAGTCGTTCCTCTTTCTGTCTCCATATTCGGCATTTTCTCGCCGGCCAGCTCCGTGGTCAAGGCCTGGCATGATCAAAAGGTCGAAATCTTTATTAGCCTTGATTAAGGCGTTGACCACCTGCATGGTTGAGGCTGGATCAACATTGGTGTCAAGTTCGCCAACCACTAACAGGAGCTTACCCTGTAACCGGTAGGCGTTATCCACATTAGAAGAAGCCGCGTATTCTGGACCAACCGGCCAGCCCATCCATTGCTCATTCCACCAAATTTTATCCATTCGGTTATCATGACAACCAGCGAACGATACCGCTACCTTATAAAACTCAGGGTGGAACAATAAGGCGCCGGTCGAGTTTTGTCCGCCGGCCGAACCACCATAAATACCTACCCGGCTGAGATCATAATAGCGATATTTAGCTGCCACCGCCCGGTGCCATAGGATTCTGTCCGGAAAGCCGGCATCACCCAGGTTTTTCCAGCAGACATCGTGAAACTTTTTTGACCTGTTGTTTGTCCCCATGCCATCAATCTGAACGACTATAAAACCCAGCTCGGCTAAAGACTGCATTGGATAATAAGCACTGAACGATTTAGGGACAAATGAGTCGTGCGGGCCAGCGTAGATGTATTCAATCACAGGATATTTTCTTGATGGCCTGAAGTTCGTCGGACGGAAAATGACTCCCCAAATATCGGTTTTGCCATCACGCCCCTTAGCCACAAAAACCTCTGGAGCTCGCCAGCCAGCTTCAAGGAGCGACTGGATATTGGCTCTCTCCACCTCCTGGAGAAGCTCTTGGTTCTCAGTGAGACGGAGTTCGGAAACAGGGGGAAGATCAATGCGAGACCAGGTATCAAAGTAGTATTTCATATCTGTTGAAAAAATAACTGAGTGATTTCCATCGCTTTTGGTCAGTGGTGTCAGCCCGGTGCCGTCAAAATTGATCCTGCAATAATGAATAAGGTATGGGTCTTGACCTGGATACAGACCGCTAGCCCGGAACCATATCTGCCTGGCCTTCTCATCGACTTTATCTACGCCTCGAACCACCCAATTTCCCCGAGTTATCTGATTTTTGACCTCACCAGATTTTCCATCGTAGAGGTAGAGATGTCCCCAACCATCCCGTTCCGATAACCAGATAATTTCATTTCCGTCGTCAACGTCGTAGCGGTATTTATTGTAACGATAGGAAAAGAAAGTATCTGGCTCTTCACTGATAATTGCCCTCGGAGTCCCGGCAGTTGCTTCCACCTCTATAATACGATAGACCTGATGGCCACGCTGGTTATATTCGAAGGTGAATCCGCGGCTGTCTTGCCACCAGACAAGAGGTGAAAGACTGAACGGATTGGGGAAGAGAGTGTTGTCGATATTAACCTGTTTTTTAGTTTCAAGGTTGAAGAGTACTGGCTGCTGGAGGTCAAGGACATCGCCTGGCTTGTTGTATTCCAACTGGTGATACTTGGGCTGAAGCTGATCAGTCGGAGAAGACTCTACATACTGGATGATGCGTTTATATCCAGGCTTAAGGCGGTAAGCGACAAGCTTTTTAGAATCCGGAGCCCATCTTAAGGTATACAGAGCATAGTAGTTACCTTCCGAGCCGTCGTAGCTTAGGGCAAATTCCTTCTGGTTTTCTCTGGATCGCAACCAGACATTGAAATTTTTGATGAAAGCTTCCCACCGACCGTCAGGAGAAACCCGAGGAGTCTGAGGCGGGACAGGGCGTGGGGCGAATGGTGAACCTGGTGGTCGGCGAAAAACCGGACCGATTTTTTTACAAGAATAGTCCGCCAGGTCGCACCTCCATCTGTCCTGGCCGACTTCGAACTCGATGGCTTGCTCATTACTGGCAAAATTAAGGACTATAAAAGGCAGATTGAGAGGAGAATAATTATCTCCAGAAGCAGCAGAAAGAGAGCTGGCTAATTTCTGGTGATCAAAGGCAGGTCTTTTGACCAGGGTTTGGGCATCCACTACGATGAATTCATAACCTCCCTTAACCGTTTTCCGATACCAGAAACGACTGGTATTTTCTATCCAACCAGCTCGGTCAACGACGTTCAAAGCCAAAAATTGGGTTTTCTTCTGGAGGTTGCTGGCTCGTTCGTAATCTGCCTGGGTACCCTGAGCTGAAACGAAGACTGGTTGAAGAAGCCAGATTATAAAGAGAACTAAGAATACCGCCTTAGATTTATTTTTCATAAAACCTCCTTCAACCAAAAAACGACTTCGATCCGAGAAGATCAAAATTTTATTAGACAAACCCACCCAGGGCTAAATTCTTAAAGATTACTCCATCGCAAGCCTATTTCAAAAAAATCTTGAAACTAACTTCACCGAGCATTTATTTCTGGAGCGGGGAGACATCGTCGATGACCCACATACCACGACCATTGGTAGCGATTATCAGCATGTTGTCGCGTGGATGGATTTGCAGATCCCAGACCGGGGCATTGGGCAATCCGGATCCAAGGTAATTCCATGATTTACCGCCGTTTGTAGTCACAAACACTCCCTGGTCAGTACCACAGTAGAGAACATCTTTCTTTTTCGGATCTTCCCGGATGACATTGGTTGGACCGCCGGGGATATTAGCGACAATACTTACCCAGGTTTTGCCGTAGTCTGTGGATTTATACAGATATGGAGCAAAATCGTCATCATGCCGCCCGATTTGAGCCAGATAGACTGTGGCTGGGTCATATTGAGAAGCCACAATGTTCCAGACATGCTTATTATAAGGAAGACCGGCTGTAATATCGGTCCAGGTTGATCCGGCATCCTTGGTCAGATGAACCCGTCCATCATCAGTCCCAACATAAACTACTCCAAATTTAAATGGTGATTCAGCTATAGCTGTTATACTTTGATAGGGAATAGCATAAGGAAGTTTCCCCTGCCATTCAGGCCTATTGTAGGTCAAATCCGGACTGATTTTCTCCCATTTTTCACCTCTATTCATCGAGCGAAAGAGATATTGAAATCCGCAGTATACTATTTGGGGATTATGCGGTGAAAGCAAAAGACCGGCCAGCCATTGGCCTCGATACTCTGGTTCACCTTCGGAAGGTTTTGGATAAATCTCCTGGCTGATCCATTCTCCATTCTTGAACTCGGATCTTTCGACCCGCCCATAATAACCAGAGGCATATTCTGTGTTCGGGTCGTTGGGATCGATAGCAATCAGAGTGCCCTCTCCGCCGGGGGCTCTTTCCCATCGGACTACCTGAGGCGGCTGTCGACGGCCCGGTTCCTGAGTGGCTAGAGGAGCGACTCCTAGACCACGAAAAGTACCGAAATCCTGAACAGAACCATAGACGGCAAACGGCTTATTCAGGTCGTAGGCAACATTGTAAAACTGAGTCACCGGGATGCCGTCCTGAAAGCTCCGCCAGTTCTTCCCGTAATCGTAAGACACATAGGCCCCACCGTCATTGACATTGAGTAGGTAGTTCGAATCTTGCGGGTCAATCCATAGGCCATGGTGGTCTACATGAAGCCCCTGGTCAATTCTCTCCCAGGTTTTACCACCATCAATGGATCGACACAAACGAAGCCCCATTAGATAGACAACATCGGCGTTGTTGGGGTCAACCCGAATTTGGCCGAATACCCAGCCATAAGTTCCGCCGAATCGCTGAAACATCCTGTCTGAAGGGTTCATCTTGCGCCAGGTTTCACCCTGGTCGTCTGAACGGTAAACCTCAGCTCCGACAATATCAGGGTAAGTTCTTATCCGGCCATATGAGTCCCGCTCGCCCGGCTCGGGCATCCTGGTTGGAGTGTGATTGTCAACATAAGCATAAACCACATTTGGTTTGGTCCGGCAAAGAGCTAAGCCAATTCGACCGATCTTCGTTTTGTCAGGGGGTAGACCATTAGTCAATGGTTTCCAGGTTTTACCACCGTCGGTCGTTTTGAAGAGGCCTTCACCGCCAGGCGTCGGGTCGCTCCAGCGGAGCCTTATCCTGTGAACCATCGAGGCAATTAGAATGTCCGGATTGGTCGGATCCATTACCAGATCAATGGCGCCTATCTTTTCGTTGATATATAGAACCTTTTGCCAGGTTTTGCCGCCATCAGTCGTTTTGTAGACGCCCCGATCGGGATTGAAGGTCCATTCGTGGCCGGTTGCAGCTAGGTAGACGATGTCTGGGTTGGTAGGATGGATAACGATACGGCCAATGGTCTGAGTGGCAGCCAGACCCATATGTTTCCAGGTCTTTCCAGCATCAACAGATTTGTAGACTCCGATCCCGGCTATAGAAGCCCTGAAGTGATTGGCCTCGCCCGTGCCAAGCCAAACGATGTCAGGATTGGATTCAGAAATAGCCAGGTCCCCGACCGAAAGAGTCGGCAATTCGTCGGCGATTGGAGCCCAACTGATTCCGGCGTTATCCGTCTTCCAAACACCACCTGTGGCTGAACCGACATAAATGGTCAGCCGGCTTCCCTTTGGGACCTCCACATCCGTGCATCGCCCCCCAACATCAAATGGACCAATGTGACGCCATTTCAAGTCCTTCAATGGAGTATTAGCCTTCATGGACTGGAATTGCTCAAACCATTGGAAACGCAGGGCTGGATCAGTGCTCTCAACTTTTTTTGGCTGAGGCGATTTTTGGGCCTCAGAGGCAACAAACATTGAAAGA
>JAKPXU010000042.1 GCA_029571905.1 Acidobacteriota bacterium
CTCGGAGACAAGATAGACAGAGGCGACTAAAAGGAGGCTGGTCAGAAAGGCCAGCCAGCTCTGACTGGAGAAGCCAAAGACAGTCCAGGTCAGGCCAAGCTCAAGACTTAGAACCGCCCCGAGGGAGGCCCCGGAGGAAACACCCAGAATAAAAGGATCGGCCAGAGGATTGCGGAAATACCCCTGAAGAATAGCTCCGGAGAGGGCCAGGGCAGCTCCCACCAGATAGGCCAGGATCGCTCTGGGCAGCCGAAGATGAACGATAATGTCCCGGTATTGACCACCCGAGAAGAGTCCAGCCCAAACCTCTTTCCAGCTCACGCTGACTGCTCCGATTTTGATAGACAGGAGAAAAGCGGCGGCCGTCAGGAGGCTCAGGCCAGCCGGGAAAAGCCAGGTCTTCCGCTGGCTGTTCAACTGGACCTCCGGTCAGAAGTAAAATAGACAGCCTCCACCAGCCATTCACAGGCATCAACCAGTCTTGGTCCAAAGCGGCTGAATAGATTTTCATCAAGAAAGATGAAATTCTTATGTTTGATGGCGGCGATATCTCGAAGAGGAGTCAAGCTTTCCAGCCATTTGGTAGCCTGGATAAAATCCTCCCGGTTGCGAGCCAGAATAAGGATTAACTCGGGATTATCGGCGATGAGTTTTTCAGGATTGTAAGCCAGCCAGTTACCTTTGAAGTCGGCTGCCACATTCTGAAGACCAGCTCGTGTGAGGAGATAATTAAGGTAGCTGTTTTGCCCGCAGGTCCACAGCTCCTGTCCCTGGCCATAAAGGGTCAGAAATACTTTTGGTCGCAGACCAGGTTGTGGTGCCCTGGCCTCAATCAATTTGATTCTTTCTTTCAAGCTGGAAATTAATTCCTGACCTCTGGCTTCAGTACAGGTTAAACGTGAAATCCGGTCAATCAGTGAAAAAAGATCTTCAAAGGTTTGCCCGATTTCAAACGCCTGGAGCGGCAGCTTCTCTTCATAAAGTCTATCCAGAATGCGGCGTGGATTGCCTCTGAAGCCAAGTATTAAATCAGGTTGGAGAACTTTGATCTTTTCCAGGTTTGGATCAACCAGGCCGCCAATAATCTCTTTTTGCCTGGCCTCCCCGGGGTAGTCACAAAAGCTGGTTACTCCAACTACCTGCTGGCCGAGGCCCAGGGCAAAAAGGATTTCAGTCAGATTGGGGGCCAGAGAAATTATTCTCCG
>JAKPXU010000049.1 GCA_029571905.1 Acidobacteriota bacterium
CAGAACACGGCGTTTCAGCCTGATCGTTTCCAGGGTTGACAGCAACGATTTTTCTTTTCTGGTTTCTTCTTCCAGCCTGGCTTTGAGCTGAGTAATCTGCTGATCGATAAGATTCAGTCTTTTTTGAATATCGGAAGCGGCGGACTTTTCCTGTTGAGGATAAAGGGGCAGCTGGATTAAAATAAGCATGGCCAGCAGACCGACAGTCAACTGCCAGATCCTTTTGAAAACTGATCTTGGAGACAACGACTGGCAGGTTTGTTTCTCAGAAAAAGTTGATAAAAACATAGCTTTTTCTCTATTATTTTTACCATAGACCTGATCAAAGTGAAAGAAGTTAGAAGTTAAAAGAAAAAGACTGGAGGCGGCGATGGATTTAAAAACAATTGCCAGGCAAGCTGCCCGGGCGGCTCTCGATTCAGTTCAACCGGAACGGCTGGTGGCAGAAAATATTGTGCGAGAGGGTTCAAGGCTCATTATCAATGGCGAAATTTTTGAGCTAGGGGCGACCTCCACCATCCGACTGATTAGCTGTGGGAAAGCCGGGTTTCCTTTAGCCGCCAGTCTCCTTCCATTAATAGAAGATAAACTGGCGGCCGGGGTGGTGACCGGGGTAAAAGAATACGAAGAGAAGAATAGGATTGTCTATTTCCCGGCAGCTCACCCCCTGCCAGACAGCTGGAGCGTTCGAGCCGGACAAAAGGCTTTAGAGCTGGCTCTTGTTACCAGCCACAGGGATCTTCTGTTGCTATTGATTTCGGGTGGTGGATCAGCTCATCTTTGCTTGCCAGCCGATGGCCTTAGCCTGGAAGATAAGCGAACCGTTACCCAGCTTCTCCTCAAGGCGGGGGCCGATATTCATCAACTTAACACGGTGAGAAAGCATATATCGAAAATTAAGGGAGGCAGGCTTCTTGAGGCCGCCTGGCCAGGCAAAGTAATAAACATTATTATTTCCGACGTGATAGATAACAAAATATCTGATATTGCTTCCGGTCCAGCCTGGTATGATCCTTCTACTTACGCAGAAGCTCTCGAAGTTCTGGACATTACCGGCTTGCTGCCGATTGTGCCTGTCTCTGTAAAAAATGCCCTGGAGGAGGGAATGGCCGGGTGGAGAGAAGAAACTATAAAAGAAGATAATAGAATCCTGGAAAACAGCCGGGCCTTTATCATCGGTGATAACCTTAAGGCCCTGTATGCCGCCAAAGCCGAAGTTAGAGCCAGCGGCCTCCAAACTGTCATTTTAACCTCCTCTGAGACCGGTGAAGCCAGGCAAGTGGCCAGCTCTTATATACAAAAGATCAGGGAGCTAAGCCGCAAGGTTAAAGAGAAGGGACGGGCCTTTTGCTTTCTGACCGGCGGAGAATTGACGGTGACGGTTAAGGGTAGCGGTCGCGGCGGGAGGAATACTGAGTTTGCCCTGGCCTGTCTTTTAGAAATGGAGAAAATACGAGATGAACTTGCTGGTTGTGATTGGCTGATTGTCAGTCTGGCCAGCGACGGACGAGATGGGCCTACTGATTCAGCCGGTGCCTGGATAACCGGCGAGAGTAGCCAGCTGGCCGCTAAAGCAGGTCTTAACCCTCAAAAGTTTCTCGATAACAATGATTCTTATGGTTTTTTTGAAAAGATTGGCGGGCTGATTTTTACCGGTCAAACTGGAACCAACGTTATGGATCTGAGGTTTTTTTTCATTGCTCCGACTGAGAAACAAGCAGGAGACCCTGGTTGAACAACAGGAGTGATGAGAAGTAGCCAGCTGGCCAGATTTTTATAACTTAAAAGAAGGGAACTAAGCCTGAGTCTGGTAATAAGTTAAACCTTAATGCTATAATAAAAAACAGGTGAAAAGATGAAAGAAGAAAAGTGGCAGGAAGAACTTGAACGTTATTTTCAAGGCTTGAGAATTATCGATAAGTCTCAGGAGGAAGCCAGGGAACACTTTGACCAGTTCTGTGAATTTATTGTCGAGCCGGCAGTTGAGGCTCTCGAAGATAAATTAAAACAGCATGGTATAAAGATAAAATACTGGCATCAAAAATATAGTTGTTTCCATCTGCAGATAAACTTTCCAGGCAGCAAAGTTGCCAACTTTCATTATGTTATTTCATTGCCGAAAAATTCGCTCGATTTAAAATTGAGTTTAAAGACTTTTGGCCGGAAAGATAAAAATTCGCCGGTTTCGGGAGGAAAAGAGGGGCCATTTTTGCCCGGGGTGAAACCAGAGGTCATCCTGAAACTCGGCAAGGAAGATATAATCCTGGATATCATCAGCCACTTAAAGGAATTTAATTACACCGCCCGTACTTCTCCTGATTAATTTAGGAACGGGTGATAAATGTCGAGTTGAGGGGGCGAGAAGACTAATTCTGAAAAGTTGGTTTAATATTTTTCTATCTCCAGATGAGAAAAAACAAGCAGAAAGGCGTCATTAAAAAGTAATTGACTTAAAATTAGATAAATATTATTAAAATTCAAAGCGGGAAATGGTCAGAAGAGAAGTAGCCTTTTCTTTAGGGGTCGGTGCCAGGCTGAAGTTATTCGTCTTTATTTTCTTTTTCCTAACTGTCTTTATGGCCGCAAATGACACCAGGACAGTGACGTCCAGAAAATTAGAAGAGGCCAGGCAGCTGAGGTTATCCGGGAAATTTGCTGAATCTCTTAAGGTTCTGGAAAACGAAGTCAGCCATAAACCGGGCAGAAAAAACTCATCAGAACTGACCGCTGGCTGGCTGAATATAGCCCTTAATTACTGGAATCTGGGGGAGGTTTCCAGGGCAGAGAATGCTTTTATTTTCGCTGAGGCTCTGGCTGATGAGAAAAATGATCAGGCCATGAAAGGCTATGCCCGAACCAGCCTGGAAATTATCAGGCTTTACCAGGAAGCCAAAATAAAGCGACAGGAGAAGAGTTATCAGGAGGCAGAAGCCCTTTTTCTGTCAGGCATAAATCTAGCCCAAAAAAATGGCATGAAGGAAATGGAGCTTAAGTGCCTGCGCCAGTTAAGCCTTCTATACTGGGAGATGGATGAAATGGAGAAGTTTGCCTCGAGCTCAGAAAGCCAGCTGAGTATTGCCCGTCTTTTAAATAACAGGCATGAAGAGATCCGTTCGCTGGATTCAATAGGTGTCTATTATTCAAAAAAGAACAATTTATCTCTGAGTTTTCTCTATTTTAACCGGGCTTTAGCCCTGGCTGAAAAAGAAAATCTGCTGGAAATGGTGCCAGAAAGTCTGACCAACATGGCTGTTGTCTGCTATCAACTGGGTCTGTATTCACTGACAGTCTACTATTTCGAAAAGGCCTTGAAGATTTATGAAAAACAGGATGACCTGGCTTCCACTATTTCGGTTCTCTATGCTCTTGCTCTTTCGATTTACCGGCAAAAGCAGAACAGTCCCGCCTATTTTGCCAGGGAACAGCCGGAAGCTTTATTGACCACAGCCCTTAAACTGAGCCGTCAGGCCAGAGACGAAGCTCTGGAAGCCCGTATTCTCAATAATCTGGGCTATGTTTCTTTAAACGACAACCTTGACCAATCCGAACAATATCTAAACCTGTCCCTGGCTAAAGGATTTAAACTCAAAGATAAAGAAGTTATCAGCTCGGCTTTAAATAATCTGGCTACCATCAATTTGAAGAGGAAAAAAGTGCTGCCAGCGATCAGACTGTATGAGCGGGCCCTGCAGACAGCCCGGGAAATAAACAACTGGGAGGAGGTCTGGCAAGATTATGCCGGTCTGGCTGACTGTTATGAAGAGCTGGGTAACTTTTCTCAAGCCTTTAAAAATTATCAGCAGGCCCTGGCTACTTTTGAAAAAGTCAGAGACAACATCAATTTTGATTTTTATAAAATAGGTTTTGACCGGAGTAAAAGGAAAGTCTATGAAGGGTTAATTAGGGTTCTGGTTAAGATTAAAGACAGTAAGAGAGATTCTAAGGTTGATGAGCAGCTTTTTAACACTATAAATCAGCTGCAGGCCAGAGTATTTCTGGAGGAGATGGATAACCTTAAGAAAGGTAGAACTTCCAGCGCCTCTTCCAGAGAATTGGCTGAGCTGGAGGGTGTCATCAATGATTTTTTTAATCGTGATGAGAATCTGGGTGAGGAGGATTCCTTCGGGGAACTGCTTGAGCTCGAGCACCGCTATTTGCAGCTCTGGGTGGCAGAATTAGATGGAGAAAATAAAAAAGAAAGAAAAGACATCTCCTCTCAGCCCTCACTGCTCAGCCTTCAGGAAAATCTTTTAAGCGGCGGTAAAGTCATTCTGGATTATCTTTTAGGTGAGAATGAATCATATTGCTTTCTTTTCAGCCGGACTGAGTTCCAAATTTTCCACCTGCCGGCAGAAAAGGAAATTGAAAAATCGGTTAAACTTTATATCAAGCTGCTGGCTGATCCAACCAGTGAGGAAGAAGACTTGAAGAAAGTTGGGGCCGAGCTCGGACACTGGCTACTGCCCCCTCTATCCGGTTTGTCTGATGCCGTAACCAGTTTAGCTGTTATTCCTGATGGAATCTTAAATTATCTCCCCTTCGAGACTCTGCGTCTGAACAATCAGAACTCGGGAGAGAGACAAGAGTATCTAATAGAAAAGTTTCCGGTTTCTTACGGCCTGTCTCTGGCCTCACTTTACAGATCAACTCAGGAAGAAGACCAGGGCGACTACAAAAAAGACTTTCTGGGCTTTGGCAATCCTCTCTGCCAGCAAAAAGAAAAAGACCAGCTGCTGGCCAGACTTTATTTCGCTGATAATTATAGCCTGAGCATAAGACCCCATTTATCTGAACTTCCTTATTCACAGCAGGAAATTAAAAGGATTGCGGCCCTTTTTCCAGCGGAGGCAGGAGATCTGTTTTATAAAAAAAAGGCGACTGAAGATCGGTTTAAAGCTCTGGACCTCACTCAGTACAGGATTATTCATTTAGCCTGCCATGGATTGGTCAGCGAACAATTTCCTCTAAGATCTTCTCTAATTCTGGCTACCAGAAAAGGCAGCCAGGAAGATGGTTTCTTGACCGTCAGGGAAATATACCAGCTGCGATTGAGAACTGAATTAATTGTTCTGTCGGCCTGTGAAAGCAGTCGTGGCCTGGTGGAAAAGAGAGAAGGCGTTATTGGTCTTCCCAGGATTTTTCTTCTGGTTGGTTGCAGGTCGGTTATCTCTTCGCTCTGGGCGGTCAATGATCTGGCCACTCAAGAACTGATGCTGGAATTTTATCGAGGGCTTCTGACCGGAAGAGACAAGCAGGAGGCTCTACGTGTGGCCAAGTTGAAAATGATCGGCTCTTCGAAATCACATCCCTACTACTGGGCGGCTTTTGTCCTGATGGGAGAGGTCGGAAAGGTTTATTGAGGAGTCAGACTAACTTTTCTGACCGGTGAATCTATAATTCTTTCGTCTGAACAAAAAATCAATATCTGCCAGAAGAAGTAGCTACCATTCTTGAGATCAGTGGCTATCTTTTCCGGCAGGCGGAGGCTGGTCTCAGTGGTCGGTGGACTTTGCCAGACAAGATACATATTCTGGTTAAAGACCTCTACCTGGTAAAAAAGTGCTTCTTCGGCTGGCTGCCAGCTCAGAGTAATATGAAGAGGTTCAGAGGCAACCATCTCTTCAAACATCATCATATTCTGGATTTCTTGTGCCTTTCTTTCGACCTGCTCGTCTTTTTTGGCTGTATTATTCAGATAATAGAAGAAGCAAAAAGCGATCAACAGAGTGGTGGCCACGGCCCCGACCTGTTTTAGAAATAAAGATGAAGAAAAAACAGAACAGAGCTTCTGGCGGAAAGATTTTTGGGGTGGCAATAATTGTTTGTTTATTTCTGCTGCCAGGTTTTCGCCAAGACGGAGAAGCTCAAATTCCTGCCGACAGGCAGGGCAGTCAAACAGGTGGTCAACAATTTTTGCCTTTAATTCCAGGCTGACCTGCGGATCAAATAGTTTAGTGAGCTCTTCAGGAGCAGGGCAACCTGCTCGAGTAACCATCTCTTTGGCTTCCAGGGAAGAGGCTAATAGATTTTTAAGATTTTGGTCTGTCTTTTTCATTTTTAAGACCTATTTCTTCTAAAATTTTTTTTAAATCCTCCAGCCCCCGGTAGAGAAGATTTCTGGTTTTAGCCTGGCTGTAGTTTAAATAATCGGAAATCTCTGGCAGGCTCATATTCAGAAGATAAAGCTTGACCACAGTTTTCCTGGAATCGAGCAGGCGATCAGCCGCTTTAATCATCAGTTCTTTTAACGAGCCAAATTGCTCGTTATAGGAATTTCCTCTTGGCTCTATCTCAGAGATCAATTTTTGCCTTTCTGAATAGAAAACCTCTTCTTCTTTTCTAATCTTTCTTATTTGATCTATCACAGCTGACTCTATTACCTTCTTTAAATAAGACGGAGGGCAATTGATAGTTTTCTCATCATCAATTATTTTCCAGACTTTTAATTTTATTTCTTGAACAAGGTCTTCAGCTTCAAGGCCAAATCGTTGGAGATTGTATTTAAGGACATGGGAATGAATGAAGCTGGAGAAGCTTTCCATTAGCTGGTTAAAAATTTCTTCTTTTTTCTCCCTGTCTATCATCTTGAGTTTTGTTTCAGCCCTTATCAATTTTATATAGATGGTGATAACTGCTCTTTTTTCTCATTATAGAAAAATATTTTTCTCTATCCTGGCTTATGAAAGTGAAAAACTCATTTTATAAAATGCTGTTTATTTCTACCAGAAAGATTTTTTTCTTTTTTTTAAAATCTATTTCTTGACTGTCAATCTTCCTTTTAATATTATCAAAAGAAAGACTGATTAATCAGACCTTATTTCTATAGGAAGGATGAGAAATATAAAGAAATCCAGGCCAGGGCAAAGGTGGAAAAGTCTGGTCTTTGGGCTGGCCAGTCTGAGTCTGGTGGCTGTGACCACGTATCATCTGCAAATCATACCTTTTTGGGTAAGCTTTATTGATAGTTCCAGTCTGATCAAAATTATTTCATATTTTTTTCTGGCCTGCTTAATCGTGCTTTTTCTAGGGCTGGCTTTCAGGCTAAGCCTGAGGCTAAAATATCGCCCGGAAACTATAAAAACTGTGGATCCGGTTGATTTTCCTTTTTTGTCGGTTATTGTGCCGGCCTACAACGAAGAAAAATGGATTGGCCGGGCAGTTGAATCCATCCTGGCCAGTGATTTTCCACAGGATAAGCTGGAGCTTATCTGCATAAACGATGGATCAACCGATGGTACACTGTCCGTGCTGGAGAAGATGCGGCGGCATGACCCGGCCAGGATAAAAGTTATCAGCTTTAATCAAAATCGGGGGAAAAAAGCAGCACTCTTCAGAGGGATAAAAGAAGCCAGCGGTCAGATCGTAATTACCACCGATGCTGACAGCCAGCTCCAGCGTCGGGCTATCAAAAATTTGATTTTGCCTTTACTGGCTGATGAGCGCGTGGGGGCAGTGGCCGGTAAAGTGGCTGTCTTAAATGAGAATAAGAATCTGATGACTAGAATGCTGGCCATTCGTTATGCTCTGGCCTTTGATTTTGGGCGAGCTTATCAAAGTGTCTATGGTGGCGTTTTGTGCTGCCCGGGAGCTTTAAGTGCTTTCCGAAAGAGAATTCTCTTGAAGGTTATTCACAGCTGGAAGAGGCAAAAATTTTTAAAGGCTGCCTGCCAGCATGGGGAAGATCGCTCTCTGACCAATCTGATTCTAAAAAAGGGTTACCTGGTAAAATATCAATCCAATGCTGTGGTTAATACCAGGGTGCCGGAAAGGATGTCCGAGGCTAACAGGATGTACTTGCGCTGGACCAGGAGTGCTGTCCGTGAGTCCTGGTTTTTTGCCAGATTTATTTTTCTTCGCGGTCGGCGGAAGTATTATATACTGCCAGCCATTGACTTTTTTTTCCAATCAATGCTTCATCCGCTGCATCTGACCGCTCTGGCCCTTCTAAGCTGTTCTGTTTTTATCCGGCCTGATTTCTTTATTAATCAATTGATTTTTCTGACTGTTCTGACTATGGCCTTAAATTTGAATAATTATCGAGTTCAAAAAAATATAAAGTGGCTTTATTATGGTGTTCTAGAGGGCCTCTTTGCCTTCTTTTTCCAGTGGTGGTTGGTCCCTTACTCGATTATTACAGTTAGAGATCAGAACTGGTTAACCAAGTAGAAAGTCGGACTGGCTCATAAGTTATCTTGGTGGTCTCTTCAGGTTAAAAAGCTTTTTCCTGAAGATGAAAATGGTCAGAGACAATCCAGTAAAAGCTGTGGCCAGCCCGATTAAAGCTTTATTGAAGACTGGTTGGAAAACCCGGGTCGAGCCGTCGCCACTGAGGATAAAACCTGCCCAATAATATGGATGAGAAACAATTTCTGATTGTATCATTTCGAGTTTTACCTTTCTTAAAGCTTCAGCCAGGTTTTCATTACCTTTCAAATGATAATAAAACCTTTCCATAAACTGGGCAGATACCTGGTCATTGATAGTCCAGAGACTCATCACGACTGAAGAAGAGCCGGCATAAAAGAAAGCCCGGCTAATGCCTTCCATGCCCTCGCCTTTGATAAACTGACCAAGGCCAGTCTGACAGGAAGATAAAACCGCCAGATCAGCATTAAGCTTCAGATTGAAGACTTCTCGCATCTGTAAAAATCCATCCTCGGCAGGATCATTATCCAGAGTGAGGATAATGGCCGATCTGGCTGGCTTTTGATCATCGATCAGCCCATGGGCAGCAAAATGGATAATTTTATAATCTACCAGATTAGCGCTTTTAACCAGATCTTCGGAAGCTTTTTCCCGCTCGAGGACTGTGCTTCTCGGTATGAGGCTTGAGATCCGCTTGACTTCCTCGTGGGAATATCTCAGTCGATAAAATTTGAGATCAGTCAAGGTATAAAAATCCTGGAAAATAGCCTTGGTTGAAAGTTCAGGATATTTTTCTTCTAAATCTCCATAATAAGGGTCGCCAACGGCCAGTAAATTATGCTGTGGCTTAGGGCGATTTTTTCTGTTCTGGCGATGGGCTAGTTCTCTAAGTGAGGAAAGCGATGGTGCATAATAGACTGTATATTTTTTGATCAGCCAGTCACTGTTCTGGTCAGCGGTAAGAAGTGTTTCAAATGGCAAAAGATTAAGGATATCGTCGGGAATGATGATCAGGTTTTTTATTCCGTCGACCAGGCCAGGTTTGAGTAGCAGTTCATAAAGCTCCTGGCCTGTTGGAAAATCCTTGTTGTCTATATCAGAAATAGCCCGGCGGTGGTTTGTAACCTTTGATCTTAATTCGCGGCGGGTAGGGACAGGATAAACCTTAAGACCGCGATTGGTCAAAGCGAAAGCATAGGCGCTGTCATCTCCGATGACGAAAGTAAAAATGGCCGTCTTACCTTTAATAAACTCTTTGCTGGCCTGCTCATAGGTGATGATTTCAGGAAAAGTTAGATTGGCATAAGCTGGATTCTCGGAACGAATTTGCCTTTTAATATTGTCAAGCCTGGCTTCCAGGCTCTTCACTTCCTGGAGAATTTCTCCTCTTTCTTTCTCACTGAGATCAGGAGTGATCAGCCTGGTATAGAGCCTGGACATATCGCTCATGACTTCTTTTTCCTGATTGACCAGCTTGATATCAACCGGCATTTCTTTTTCCAGGCTGGAGCTGTCTATACTATCGAGGAAAGCTCTCGATTTAGCTCTTTCCATAAAATTAAAAGCTTGAGCCAGGTAAGTCGGTTCGCCCTTTTGCTTATTTAGATTAATCAATAAATCTATAAGATTATGATAGGCGTTAAGTCTTTTGTCTGAGCCCAGAAAACTGGCCTTATCCTCTTCCATGGTCAGTTTTGATCTAAGAGTTTCTATAATGTTAATTGAATTAAGATAGTAGAATTGAGCTTCAGTCAGTTTACCCTGTTTCTTGAGTAAATTGCCCTTTTCCAGGTAGCTTTCCCACAGAGTCCTATTTTCATTTTCGCTCAGGGCAAGATTTATAGCCTTATCATAATAAAGAGAAGAGTTCTGATAATCACCTTGCCGGGCATAGATAATGCCAATATTCGTATAGATAGAAACCAGATAGTTATTGAGCTTAATCTTTTCAGCCAGATTTCGGGCTTTGTTAAGATAATAAAGGGCATCTAAATTTTCTTCAAGGTGGGCTTTAAGTGATCCTATATTATTGAGAACCGCCACTTCGAAGGCTTCATTTCCCACCTGTTCAGCAGCGGCCTGGGCTTGATTAAAATATTCCAGGGCACGGTCATAATCTTCTCTATTCCCAGCAGTCAGAGCCCTTTTTGTGTGTGCATAACCAAGGTTTATGAGGCAGGCTGTATAATATGGGTCAGATTTATCTCCCGAAATAAGTTGCATGGCTGTATTAAGATGTTCAATGGCCTTATCATATTGACCGATATCTATTCTCATCACTCCGGCGTTATAATAAGCATCAAAAATAATATCCGGGGGGAGCTCTTCACTGTTTGAAAGCAAAATAGCACTATCGAAGTTTTCCATTGCAAGATTGATATTATCAATTAAAAAATAATAGTGCCCGATATTAGTAAAAGTTATGATCATTTCAACAACATTATTTAAACGCTTTGCAATTTCATTAGCTTTAAGGTTATTTTCCATAAATTGCTTTAATTTATTAAGGTTAAGGTAATTATAACTCTGCTGCCTCAAAGCCTTGCATTTTAAAATAGAGTTGTTAATTTCATCACAATAAGTGATAGCTTCATTAAAAAAACTTACAGCTTCTTCAAAATGATTTTCCTGTCTGAGTTTTTTGGCCTTGTTATACACGTCTATAATTTCGATAGATTTCTGGCAATAATCAGCTATTTTTTTATCTTCACTTTCCAGGGCTAACTGCAGACTTTGGCGATAATAGTCATAGGCGTTAGACAGATCACCGAGGTTGGCTTCAACTTCTGCCAGCTTAAAAGCGGCGGTCATTTTTTCCTGAGGTGTCCTGGCCGTCTTCAGGATTTGGAGGAGGCTATTCTGAGCCTGCTTGTAAAGGCCTTCTCTAATATAATTCTGACTTTCTGTTAAAAGCCGGTCAAAATTAGCTGAAATTTTAACTTTGGCAGGATTGTTCTGGGCAAAAAGCGGGCAGTATAAGAAACTGGCCAGAAAGCAGACTGTCACTATCCGAATATAGCTTCTCACTCTAGAAACCGCCTGGATTATATAGATTAACCTTATCTTTATTTTTGTCAATCATTTAAAGAGGGGAAGAAAGGGGTGAGAAAAAACTTTATTTCTCACCCCCAAAGGTGAGAAAAAGTAAAAAAATTATTAGATTTCGTTCTAGTCTCTTTCACTTCCAGGCTTCGTGCCGATACGAATCTCAGCAGTCGGCTTCAGGCTCTTCTTGCTGGGTACATTGCCATTGCTGATAGTCTTGCTGCTGTTGCCCAGTGTGCTTCCCAGGAAAGGAAACAGAGAAACCAGCAGACTCATCGGCTTCTGTAAAAGCAATCTGTCGTCCTTGGAAACTTTCTTTTCGGCTGCATACATAGCTGGAACCAGACTGATGGTGAAAACCAGACAAACCAGAATGGCGATAGCTTTGGTTAAAGATTTACGCATGATGAAATCCTCCATCCATTAAAATTAGCCCTGTGGGATGACAGACAGAGAGGGCAGGAAAGAGTCCAATACCCCCTGCTTTTCATTCTCCTCCAAGGCGCAGAAAAAACATAAAATTTTTTCTGCCATTTGTCAAGTAAAATTTTTTGCCCTGGGGATAAATAAGTTTTTTATTATCTGATATTTAAAAAAAGAATTTGATTTCCGCCTCAGCTGTTTGAGGACTATCCGACCCATGAACCGCATTCCTCTCTATAGAAAATCCGAATTCTCTCCGCAGCGTGCCGGGTCTGGCCTCGGCCGGGTTAGTGGCCCCCATCACTTCCCGCCAGTGCTTGATAGCCTGTTCCCCCTCCAGTAATAGAACCACAATCGGGCCAGAAGACATAAATTCGGTAAGACTCTCATAAAATGGCTTTTCCTTATGAACTGCATAAAATTTTTTTGCCTCTTCCAGACTTAATTTGAGCATCTTCAGGCCGAGGATATTAAATCCTTCATCTTCTATCCTCTGGATAATCCGACCGATGACTCTTTTTTTGACGGCGTCTGGTTTGATTATGGCCAAAGTTTTTTCGCTCATCTTTGCCTCTCCCTGATTTATTTTTCCTGGCTGGCGAGAAACTGCCTTTTCCTTAAATTGAATTTATACTTTAAAAATCTCTACTGGTCAACAGCGGGGATTATTCTAACTTTTTGACATTCTGTTCATCTCGCCATAAAATTTTTAACTATGAGTACTGATGCCAATAAGGATAATTCCGCTGAAAATTATGAACTTCTGAGAAAGTTTTCGCTTGCTGTTCTCGGCTTAGACCTATTCGGTGTGGCTGACATCTTACCTGTCAGGGATAGTTTCCTTCTCCCGTCTTCCCTCGTCAAACACTATCCGGTGGCTATTTCTCTTGGAAAGGAAGTTTTGCTATCTGTTCTTGAGGAGGTGGAGGGGGCTCCAACTCCGCTCTATTTTCATCACTATCGCCAACTTAATAACTTCCTTGACCGAGCTGCCCTGCAGCTGGCGGCGGAAATTACCTCTCGTGGCTTTCTGGCCCTGCCTATAGCCGCTTCTCAGATCATAGACTGGAATGATCAGAAAGCTCATGTTTCTCATAAAAAAGTTGGCCAGTTAGCCGGCCTGGGCTGGCTGGGGCGGAACAATCTGCTGGTCAACCCTGTATTTGGGTCTCGTTTTCGGCTGGTGACCGTCCTGACCAATTTACCCCTTAAAACAGACCAGCCTCTTCCTTTTGGTTGTGGGTCATGCCGCCGCTGCCAGTTAGCCTGTCCAGCTCGAGCGATAAAAGATACCCCGGAAGAATTTGACCATCTTGGTTGTTATGCTCAGTTAAAGGAGTTCCGCCGGTCCGGTCTGGTCAGTCAGTTTATCTGCGGTGTCTGCGTTAAAGCCTGCTACGGGCAAAAGCGGTTGAAAGATTACTCCTCTGAGGACTGAAAAGAAAGAGACATCAGATCTCCTGGCTACAGTTCTCACCGAGCCTGCGCTTCAAGTCTTTTTACAGGGAAGCCAGATTTCTGTTTTCAGACGATCAGGTGAAGTTGAAGCCGGGTCAGCATCCAGATAACGCTCAAGAATCGGTCCGTTCTGAACATAGCCGTTATCTTCCAACCACTGCCGCATCTGCAAAATAGTCTCGCCAGTTTTTTCATAGGGCCCTTCATGAAGTCCGACAGCCACAGTGGTAAAAGTCCATTGTTTTTTTTGAAGTGGGGCTTGGACCAGCGCTTGTTCATTGATCGGGAAGCCAACTTCCCATTGGATTTTTTCAGGGTCTGATAAGGTAGGGTCGCCGTGATAGATGCCAATCATTGAACCCATGGGAAAAACGTTTTGAATCTGCATCTGCTGCAGCAATTCGCCCACGGCTGCCTCAATGTCAGAAAAAGATCCGGTTCGGCTCAAAGAACAATAAACAAAAGGCTCTACCTGTTTGATTTCAACCTTAATGTCAGTCACCTGACCACGGGCTACTGTTACGGGAAAAGCTACAACCGAGCTGAAAATCATGACAGAAACCGAAAGCGAAATGAAAATTGAAGTCTTAAGCCAGTTCTTTTTCACACTGCCTCCTTTGCTATTCTCATCTTATCCTATCACTACCCTGATGCCCAGGGGAAGCCCCCAGCCATCGGTGTACAAAAAATGTGCAGTTTATCAGAACCCGTTTATTTTCAAAGCAATAAACCGCCTTTGGCCGCAGATTTCCACAGGGATTTTCACAGGAATTGTGGAAAAAGTTTTCATCTCCAATGCTTGTTATCTTTTCTTCACATGCCTGTCAAACCAGTCAATCATCTCGGCCAGAACATGAAGCACTGATTCCCTGGCTGAATAGCCGTGGCTTTCATTCGGCAGCATGACCAGTCTGGCCGTTCCGCCCAGCCCCTTGATGGCAGCAAACATTCGTTCGGATTGAATGGGGAAAGTGCCCGAATTATTGTCAGCTTCGCCATGGATGAGAAGAAGAGGCTCGTTAATCTTATCGGCGTACATAAAAGGCGAAACTTTCCAGTATAGCTCAGGAGCTTCCCACAGGGTTCTTCTCTCATTCTGAAATCCGAACGGAGTCAGTGTCCGGTTATAGGCCCCGCTTCTGGCCACGCCAGCAGCAAAAAGGTCGGAGTGGGCCAGCAGATTGGCGGTCATGAAGGCTCCATAACTATGGCCGCCGACGCCGACTTTCCTTCGATCAATAATGCCCATCCTGTCCAGAGTATCTATGGCTGCTTGGGCATTGGCGACTATCTGCGGGATGAAAGTATCATTCATGGTTTTAGGATCGCCAACTACTGGCATCTGGGCATTGTCCAGGACAGCATAGCCTTGGGTTAAGTAGAATAGCTGGCTGGCCCCACGGTAAAACGTAAATCGGTAGGGAGATCCTCTAACCTGTCCGGCGGTTGATGGGTCGTTGTACTCCATAGGATAAGCCCAGACGACCAGGGGTAGCTTCTGGCCATCTTTATAGTCTGGCGGGAGGTAAAGAAAGCCCGAAAGCTCTACGCCATCGTTTCTTTTATATTTGATGAGCTGGCGCTTAGCCGCGGTCAACCGCGGGGCGGGGTCAGGAAAGGAAGTTAAAGCTGTTCTCTTCTTTGTTTTGAGATTGACCAGATAATAATTGGGTGGTGTCGTGGGTGATTCGAAGGAGGTGATTATTTCTGTTTTGCTCTTATCATAAAATGAAATAAAAGTCTCATAAACACCACGGTCACACTGGAAAAGCCTTTGCACCTGGCCATTTTTGAGATTGAATCGATCAATAAACGGACGATCGCCCTCAGGTGATGAACCTTCTCCTCTCAGGTAGATATAATCTCCATCCTGAACAGCCACTCTATCTCCAGACGGAGTTGAAGTCATGACCGGTCGTCCTGGGTCGTTATACTGATCCTGGGTGCTTAAATCAAATATCTTCTGCAGCGATCCTGGACGGTCGGTTGAGAAAAGGTAGGTTGTCCGCCAGCGCCTTTTCCATTCGTATTGAGAGATGAGCCCTTGACCTGGTTTCCCCAGCCAGACGATTCCCTGATATCTTTCTGGGAGTCTTAAAATTTCTACTGCCTCCTGGCTAAATGGCGCTTCAAGCAACATAAGTCTTTCACGGGCGGGAACGCTCTTCTCCGGGTCTCCGCCGTCAAGAGCTTCTACCCAGGTTAGAGTTGCCGGTTTTAGTGGCTGCCAGCTTAGGGCTCGTGGGCCAACTGGAACGCCGTTTCTTGGGACCTCGTCGGCCACCGGCAGGTCAGCAATCACTTTAATCAAATTGCCTTGATTGTCCCAAACTTCAAAGGTGTGGCCGAACAGGCGATAAGGAACACTATAAGAAAATGGGCGTTTTATTTTATTGATCAGAATAAATTCACCTGAGGGAGAAGGGGAGGCTTCCTGGTACATTCCAGGCTGGCCTAAATTGGTGAGCTCTCCCGAACGAATATCAAGCCTGGCCAGCTGAACTGTGGAAAAGAATTCGAATATTTTTTCATCAAATGGAGTTCGCAGCAAATCCTGATAAGTGGCTACAGCTGCTTTCTTGCCTGAAGTTTCCTGAATATTTGGTCCTATTGGCACACGAGGTGGTTGAGGTTC
>JAKPXU010000073.1 GCA_029571905.1 Acidobacteriota bacterium
CTGGCCGGTATTATCTTATAAATGGTGAACAAAATGGTTAACAGAATTAAAAAGACACTGACTCGAAGGCAGAAGGAAATTCTGGATAAAATCCAGAATTTTATCCTTGAAAACGGCTATGCCCCCACGGTGAGGGAAATAGGGCAGATGGCTGGCCTCACCAACCCTTCGGCTGTATTCAAGCACCTCCTCAGCCTGGAAAAGAAAGGCTATTTAAGGAGAGAAGGTGGCGAGCTGCGGCTTTCTTATCTGCCGGATGCGGTCAATCAGGTCCGGCTGCCTTTAGTTGGCCTGGTTCCAGCCGGCAGCCCGCGTGAGATGTTTGATACCTTAGGTGAGAGTGTGGAGGTCCCGGCCTGGTTTGCCGGGCGGAAAAGTGGCAATCTTTTCTGCCTGAAAGTGACCGGTAAAAGCATGATTGATGCCTACATTGATGACGGTGATTTAGTGGTCATAGAAAGGACGGAGACAGCTAATTCAGGCGAGATGGTGGTGGCTCTTCTTGAAGATGGCACAGTAACTCTAAAACGCCTCCGCCGGGAAAAAGACCGGGTACTGCTGGTTCCAGAAAACCCGGCCTTTAAGCCGATTGAAGCCAAGGAAGTCCGGATCGTCGGCCGGGTAGCCGGTGTGATTCGAAAGTATTAATTCTTTAAAATCAGGGGAAAATGATGCGGTTACCAGGTGCTCAGCTTTCCAGTTGTCAAAAAAGGCGTTATATCGTCCATATTGACCTTGATGCTTTTTTTGCCTCGGTTGAGGTGCTGCTCAATCCTTCCCTCAAGGGTAAACCGCTGGTGGTCGGTGGCCTGCCGCACGAAAGAGGGGTAGCCGCTACCTGCTCCTATGAGGCCCGTAAATATGGCGTTCATTCCGGTCTGCCACTTCGTGAGTGTTATAAGCTATGTCCCCAGGCGATTTTTGTCCGGGGTAATTATCATCTCTATCAGGCTTTTTCCGAGAAATTCTTCCAGATTCTCCACGACTACACACCTGATGTGGAAGAAGCTTCGCTGGATGAAGCTTACCTGGAATTTACCCGCTGCAACCAGCTTTATTCTTCTTTTACAGAGGTGGCTAAGGACATAAAACGCCGGGTAGAAAAGGAAGTTGGTCTGAGCGTTTCGGTTGGGGCGGCTTCCAACAAAATCTTAGCCAAGTTAGCCACCAGACGAGCCAAGCCAGGTGGTTTCTTTGAGCTTCAGCCAGGTGAGGAAGAAGAATTTTTGCGTGAGCTGGATATTTCTGCCATTCCAGGTATTGGCCCTAAAGCTCAGGTGATGCTCCGGCTGCTCAATGTCCATAAAATAGCCGATCTCTGGCGGCTGCCGCTGGCCACCCTGCGTTCCTTGTTTGGCGTGATGGGCGATGAACTTTATCTTCTCTCCCGGGGTATAGATTACCGTCCGCTTCAAACCCGGGGGAAGTCCGAATCTTTCTCCCGGGAGACCACCTTTCTTCAGGATGTCTGGGACCGGGATCTCCTGCTGGCTCACTTAGCTTATCTTTCTGACCGGCTGGCTCTTGCCTTAAGGCAGGAAAAATTTTATGCCCAGGTGATTGAGGTTAAAGCCCGCTACTCGGATTTTAAGACAGTCAGCAAACGCCGGTTTCTGTCAATGCCGGTCCAGGAGATGAACCGGATTTACCGGGTGGCGGAGAAATTGTTTCTCGACCTGTGGGATAAATCGCGCCTGGCTCTTCGTCTGGTCGGGGTTAAAGGCAGTCAGCTGGTCGGGGAGCGCCATCTTTCTCTTTTTGAGTTTTACCAGGAAAAAGATGAGCGCCTCTCTCAGGCTCTGGACCGGGTTCGCGAAAGATATGGTTTTACTGCTGTCCTGACCGGCCGGGAAAAAATGCTGGGTGAAGTTTATGAGGAAGATAAAGGCCGCGGCTTTATCCTGAAAACTGCTTCTCTTACCAGGTGAGCCAGAAAATGTTTATCCCTTTAAGAGTTCATTCAGCCTTTAGCCGGGGAGAAGGCA
>JAKPXU010000078.1 GCA_029571905.1 Acidobacteriota bacterium
GGCCAGCTCTCTCGCGGCCGGATCATAATCCTGCCCAATTTGATTTTCTTCTTCTGGCGCAATCAGGCTAAGCTTTTGTTCCAAACTTCGTTCGCGCCGAAGATAGCTATAACAGGTATTTACCGATAGGCGATAGACCCAGGCCGGGAAAAGCCCAGCTTGCCTAACATCTTGAATAGATGAAAATATCTTTAAAAATATATCCTGAGTAAGATCCTCTGCCACCTGCTGGTTACGGGTCAAGCGATAGGCCAGTCCAAAAACTTTCTTTTTATAAAGGTTATAAAGCCCCTCCATGGCCTCCAGTTGACCCTGCTGGGAACGGCCCAGAAGATCCTCTAAATTTGAATCCTCCGCCTGGTCCTTATTCTCCATCGCTTCTTCTCGTTTCTCTTCATCATTCCAGCTCGAAGCCTGGTTCTTTCTGATATTCTCATTCGGGCTTGCGTCTAATGCCAGCGATTTATTCAAAGATGTCATTCTGCCCTGACCTCATAAATAGAAGACAGAAGCCAGGGCCAAAAGGTTGCCTTAATTTTTTAGAGAATAGCCTTATCTTTGCCTTTCTACAAAAGAGAGTAATCTGTCCAGAAAATCGGGGATAGCCGCCACCACCCGGTTCCAGTTGGGAATATGCGGGGAGTAGAGTGGATCTTCCAGAAATTTCTCGCCAGCTATCTGCAGAGCCTTAGTAAAAGCTTCAGCCATCAGACTTTCCTTGTGAAAGTCAAACAGCAGACCGTTTATTTCTGATTCATCCTGATATCTTTTGACATAATCCTTGGCTGTCCGCTGATAATTGACAATGAGAGTACGCAGCATAGACTCAGACATGACAATGCCCTCCATGGCCAGGTTTCTGAAAATCGCCCTGGCAATGTCAATCGACATCTTCATCAGCCCGGTGCTTGGATCCTCAGCTGAAAGTGGTTGATGTTTGTGCTCATAGGTTTCAAGAATTTCTGTCTGACAGATTCGCCTCAGAGAATAATTTCTGTAAACTTCAGCCAGTGTCTCCACCTCAATCCCCCAATCAGCCGGTATGCGGTTAATTCTGGCCAGCTCTGAAATCATACAAAACTCTCCGGCTAGCGGATAGCGGAAACTCTCCAGATAGGTCAGGAATGGCAGGTGGCCATAGATTCTTATCAGGCTGGTGACCAGCGGAAAATAAAACAGCCTGGTCACCCGGCCATGCAGCCTGTCAGTTACCCGCGCATAATAACCTTTGCAGAAAGCATATTCAATTCGCGGCGAGGCAATCGGATAGCAAAGTCGAGCCAGAAGTTCTCTGGAATAATTGACAATATCACAATCATGCAGGGCAATAATCTTACTCTCATCACGAGACAAGATGTAGCCGTAAGCCAACCAGACTGATCGACCCTTTCCATCATCTCCAGCCGACAGACCCTCCTCTTCCAGAACGTGATAAAGCTCTCCCGCCTCTGGACCTGAGGCCCAGATTATGCAATGTTTTTGCGGCAAAATGGAAAACATTTCTTTGGTGCGGTGGAGATCTTCCTTTTTGTCAGTTCTTCCCAGGACAATGACTATTTCATGCAGATAATCTATATCCTTTAACTGACTGAGTATCCCATTCAGGGCCGGTGAGCCGAGTTCAGCCGGCGTGACGGGCAAAACCAGAGCGATTGGACGGTGCCGATTAAATTGGCGCAAATTATCTTCCATCCTCTCGAGTTTAAGTTTTCCCAGACGATGGAAAGTTGGGACTACCCCTGTTTGACAGAAATCAGCCATCTTAGTCTCCTTTCTGACTGAATTTATTCATTGTTTACTCATTTTATTCGCTTCTATTCGCTTGCCGCGAATGAACATTCCCGCCTCCATATCTCTTAGGCTTCTACTTAAATCTATTAAACTTAAAAAACTTAGCTCTCAGAATCGCTCTTCAACTCAACCTGACTTTAGCCAGAAGTTAATGGCCTCTGCCCAGCCGGCCGGACCTGCCTTTTTGGTTTTATAAATTTTTTCTAAAAGTTTTTTGCGCTCCACCAGCTGGCCATCGTGCCTGGCCACCAGTACCGGTACTTCCACTTCTTTTAGCAGCGGCCAGTCGTTAGCGGCGTCACCTAAACCAAGGCTTGTTAGCTGACCAAATTTTTGATGGTACAGTTTCTTCAGGATACGGACCGCCCGCCCCTTATCATTATTGCCTGTCAGGTGAAAAAAACGACCGCCTCTAACCACTTTCAGCCCGGCCTCTCTCGCTTTTTGCCTGAAAAGTCCAACACCAGCCGGACCTTCCAGCCAGCAGGGCTCATCATATTCACGCCTCCCGGCTAGCCTGGCCTCCCTCAGACTTAATCCGGTTATCCTGGCTATTTCCTCCGGCCGGCAATCTCCAAATCCTTTTATTTTGACTTTGTATTTATCCCTGAAGCTAATTAAAAAATGTCGCAGCTGCTGATAAGGAAGGCCAAGCTCAATGACGAGATAATTTCCCTTTCGTTTTGGTTTGATGCCGGCGACTTTAAGTTGTTCTGCAGAAAAATATCCCCGCGGAATGAAAATTGCACCGCCATTTTCCACAATAAAGGGGTGCTTCAAACCGAGTCTTCTGGCAATAGCTTCGGTTTCGGCTCTCGTTTTGCTCGTACAAAGAACGACCGGGATCTTTCTCTTCTTAAGCATCTCCAGAGCCGGCCTGGCTGCTTCATAGCTATAAGTCTCAGCATCAAGGAGAGTCCCATCAAGATCAGTAAAGATGACAAAACAACTGGCCATTGGACCACTCCTTTCGGGTTTTATGGCTAGGTAATAGATGGCTTCTTTTTTGCGGCTGGCTCTGCTTTTAACATAGCAGAGACCAGAAATCCCTGTCAATAAAATTTTTCAATCAGGCTAAACACATACTATCCAGGGTGGATGGAAGAGAAGTGAAGTTTGGTTGCGACGCGCTGGGCAGCCGGCAGTGGGAACAAGTGCAGAGGAGGCGCGAAGATTTATAAGCTTGGTACTTGAAAAAGCAGGACCTCCTCCATCAAAAGTGTCATTGAAATTCATGAGCTTACCACACTATCCAGAAAAATTTTTTCCATATCCGGAGATGGAATCTGCTTAAGTTCCTCAACCAGCCTTTCGTCCTGAAGCGCCGGTTCGAGGTTAAGGCTGGCAAAATAGCTGAAGTTTACTCCAGTCAGATTCTCGCCCAGCTTTTCGCTCAACCTGGATGTCAGCTCTTCTTTCCTTTTGAGCAACTGATAGACCCTCCAGCTCGTTTTGAGCTTTTCTATTTCTCCAGAGCAGACAATTTTTCCTTTATTAATTAAAACCACGGCATCACAGACCCGTTCAACCTCTGGCAGAATATGAGATGAAAGGAAAATGGTCGTGCCACGGGCCTTCAGTTCCAGGATAAGATTCCTGATTTCATACATGATGATAGGGTCAAGTCCGGTATATGGTTCATCAAAAATAAGGATGTCGGGCTGACCGATGGTGGCCACCCCGAAAGCGACTTTTTGCACCGTGCCTTTAGAGAGAGTTTTTATTCTTCTGTTAAGATGTTCGCTTAGACCAAGCTTATCAACCAGAGTCGGGACGAGCTCAGAAGCCTGGCTGCGGCTCAACCCGGCCCCTCTGGCCGCGAAAAGCAACATCTCTTTGACTGTCAGAAAAGGATAAAGGCTGGCTGACTCCTGGAGATAGCCAATTTTCGGGTTGGCTGCCGACAGAGGTTTCGCTTTTTCTGGTATATAGATGACCTCACCGGCCTGCGGTTTTAGCAGATTCAGGATAATTCTTAAAGTCGTGGTCTTGCCGGCACCATTCGGCCCGAGGAAACCGGTCAGTTTATTTCTAGGGATAGAAAAATCCACTCCCTTCAGTGCTTCTTTGCCTTTTCGGTTGAGGAATCCTTCCTTATAGGTCTTTTTCAAACCGCGCACACGGATAGCCAGAAGCCCGCCGTTTTCAGGACTGGGAGCCACCTGGAGGTTATTTTTAGTGGCCATGGACTTAAAAACCACATAGGACAGAAAAACAAGAAGGGCAGAAATGATGAGGAGGTAAATTAGCTGCCAGCCAAAGTTTCCCCTCCAGCCTGGCATAAAAATCTGAATATAAACAGTGGCTAGGTTGAATGTTCCTGGCTGGCTCCTTTCCAGCTGTTCGCTCATCTGAAAAAATTTTTCAAGAGCGAAACTGGCAGCTACTTCTATCAATATGATGCTGACAAAGTTCATCACTCCCTTGAGCAAACAGGCCAGAAAAAATCCTGCCGAACAGATGTAAATTGTTGGCACTAACTGCCGACCCAGAAGTTTAAGGATCTGGCCTGCATCCGACCATTCATGACTGATAGCCAGACCGACAAGACAGGCCAAGGCCACCAGAATATAAGATAACAAAATCAGAGTGATTACACTGAGGAACTTTCCCCAGAACAGGTCGGAAATTTTAAAGCGAACAACTAGGGGATCAATTTCCCTTGATTCAAACTCATCTCGTATCAACCCTCCGCTCAGCAAAACCGAGAGAAAAGCAAAAATCAGGCCCATATTGGCCGCTCCCTGCTCAGCCGAGCCGGCAAAAAAGATAAGATAAAGGCAGTAGAGGAGATACGCCAGAAGGATAACGACTTGAAGCTGACTGGTCCTCAGAATTTTTTTCCAGGTTATTTTGATAACTTCGCCGATCATCCGCCCTTCTCCTTTATTTCCAGTATTTCCAGTATTTCCGGTTTTCACCTAGCTTATCCCAGTCAATTCTGGACATCAAGAAAAACCTGGTACCAGAATTTAACGAGGCCTGAATAATGGAAGACGATAATAATGACCTTATTTTCTCAGGAGATGAGAAAAAAATCTTTTCTGGATCGTCTTTAGCTGTAAAGCCAGGTTGACGACAGCAATGGCCAGGGACAACAAAAGTTCCCTTTTTTTGCTGAACAGGCCTGATCAGCCGGGACATCAAGGGTCAAGGAGTCTGGCATAGGACTTGCATCTTAAAAATTCCTGTTCGCGAGCAGAAAAATTTTTAAAGGAGGTCAGCATGAAAAACAACACATTAAAAAAATTTATGGTCATCACACTCATCGTGGCTGCAGTTTACAGCCTGCTGCCAGTTCTGGGGCAGGCAGCGGCACCGGCTAAAGACAAGTGCTTCGCTGAGTTCGAAAGGTGCACGAGAGAAGATGTCCGGACCAGCTTCTGGGGCGGCTTTGTTGATTACCTTGACTGCGAGGTGGCTCTGGCAGCCTGCCTCAAACATCAATTTATTTAATTGGTTGATTAACAACTAACATGAAAAACTCAAGCGATATCGGCAAAAGTAAAGAGACCAAAAGGAGAGGACCCGATGACGGGTCCTCTCCCCGGCTGCTAGCCAGGATACGCGCTCAACTTTCCACTGTAATTCCTCCGGGAGTAATTATTTTATTGCTGATTGGTCTGGTCTTTCTTGTCTTTAATCCGCCAGTTATCAGCCCGGCAGCAAAAGACAAGAAAATAGTTGAAAGGCTTATCACCATTAGCGAGGATAAATCTTTTCACTTCGGTCAGGACGAGAACTATATTTTCAATTCGCCAGCCAGGCTGGAAGTGGCTGGAGAGAATATTTATGTCCTGGATAGTCTTGACCACAGGCTGTGTATTTTTGATCTGAATGGAAAATTTGTGCGATCGATTGGTCAAAGAGGCAAGGGACCGGTGGAATTCAACCATCCTCAGGGACTGTTCATTGACCCGGTCAAAGAAAAGATTTATGTGGCTGATACCAGAAACCTGAGAATCCAGATACTGAATCTGGAAGGGAAAGAAATCTCCACACATCAGCTCACCTTCCCGCCGGTAGCAGTAGCAGTCTTAAAAGATAAATTGCTGGTAGCTGCTTTCCCAAGCAATGCTCTCATCATGAAAGATGAGCTACTAATCAGAATCTATAACTCCGATTTCAACCAGATTGGCGCCTTTTTAAAACCGGTTAAGGCCAGCGACCCGAGCGTTAATCTGCTGGCCAATCAGTTTGTCATAAAAAAGGACAGGCTAGACCGGCTGGTCTGCGCTCGCCAGTTCTGTCTTAACGAGATACAGGTTTATGATGAAACTGGACGTCTCAGCCATCGCTTTGAAATAATTTATAAGGCAGCAAATCTGGCCAGCCCGGGAATTGATATCATGATTAAAAATGACCTGGATGTCCAGAAGATTGCTTATTTCGTGGGAGACGTCGCCTTTGATTCACAGAATAATTATTATTTTCTGGCCGGAAACACCGGACTTAAATCGGACGGTCTGCCAGAGAGAGGCCGTGAAATTTATAAATACAACTGTCAGGGCGAGTATCTGGGAACGATTCTTCTTCCGGAAAAGGCGGTTTTAATCAGCTTTGGCCCCGACGATTCTCTTTACCTGCTCGATTCCAATTACACCCTGAGAAAGTTCAAAATCGGCTGAGCAGTAAGGAATGGAAGGTTAATGAAAAAGTTAAAGTTAAAGGTAAAGGCAGGGCTATTAAAAAGCTGGTGGCTGGTCCTGCCTCTCCTTGTTCTTTCAAGCTGGTGGGGTTATAAAAATTATCACCAATTTGAGCAATGCCAGGCGATCAATCAAAAACTGATGGATGAACTGAAGAAAGTGAGTGGACAAGTTAGGGCTCAAAAGAGGTTCCTGGAAGAGGGAGACCGGCTAAGCACTCCCCTGCCGCTATCTTTACTCGATGGCCAGCTGGTGAAGATCGAGCCAGACGAAACGTACCTTCTTATTTTCATCAGCACCGGTTGTCCGGCCTGCCTGGAAATAGCTCTGGATGTTTATGGCAAAGTACATCGGTATGAGGAAAAAGGATTGAGGATTATATCCATCAGCCGCAATCTGGTCGAGGAGCTAGTCGACATGACCAGCGCCAGAAACTGGCCAATGGCTGTCGCTCATGATACCACCGGGCAGCTTCACCGGCTTTTTCAGATAGATGGGCTGCCGTCTGTCGTTTTTATTGAACACGGAGTAATAAAGCTGAAAGCTAATACTCTCTCTATTGATAGAAGGTTGCCCGAGTTAAAGGAAATGATTTTAGCGGCGTTCGTGGGTCAGCCAAGCCGACCATAAAAAGGCCCTAAACCAGGCCTGTGACTTCTGGCTGGCAGAGTCGAAAAGTCTTTCTTTCTAATGGCCCAGGTGACAAGTCTGACTTATTTTGTCTGCCTGATAATAATAATATGTCCTTTAAGACCAAAGCATCAGAACTAAAATGATGAATCCTGAATTTTTTATCTCGGACATTCGGCTCATAGATTATTGGCCGGAGAATATAAAGTTTGACTAATAAGTAAAGGGTCAGGATAATAAGGGTATGGCTTACACAACTTCTCTTCGTGGTTACACTTTAAAGCGTCTGGAAGAAATCGGGCGGGCGGATATCATTGTCGGTATACCTTGTTTTAATAACGATAAGACCATTGCTCACGTCATTCAGATGGTCAGCCACGGGCTGGATAAGTTTTACCGCGACAAAAAAAATCTCATTTTTATTGCCGATGGTGGTTCAACCGATGATACCCGGGAAGAAGCCAAAGAATTCCAGATCAAGCCCTGGCAGGAAAAGCTGGTTTCTATCTACAGGGGGATAAGCGGCAAGGGTTCGGCTCTGCGCTCCGTCTTTGAGGCTGCCTGCCGGCTCAAAGTTAAGGCCTGTGCAGTGGTTGATGCCGACCTGAGAAGTATTACTTCTGATTGGGTGTTCAATTTGCTCAATCCGGTGCTGGAGCAGGGGTATGACTTTGTCGCTCCGATTTATTTACGACACAAGTATGACGGAACAATTACCAACAACATCGTCTATAACCTCACCAGAGCTCTTTACGGCAAGAGAATCCGCCAGCCAATCGGTGGTGATTTTGCCTTCAGTTTGCCGGTCGCTAATTTTTATATGAATCAAGAAGTCTGGGAAACGGATGTCGCCCGCTACGGCATAGATATCTGGATGACGACTAACGCTATTATTCAGGACTTCAAAATTTGCCAGGCTAATCTAGGAGTGAAAATTCATGATGTTAAAGATCCGGCTAAACATCTCGGGCCAATGTTCAGGCAGGTTCTGTGGGTATTATTTACTCTGATGGAACAGCATGAAAGCTACTGGAAGATGATTAAAGGCAGCCAGTCGGTACCCACCCTGGGTGAGATTGAGGCCAGAGAGCCGGAGGGCGTGGAAGTTACTCTGCCTGAGTTGATTTATAGATTTAAAGTTGGTTATCAGCAGTTCTCGCCATTATGGAAGGAGATATTTTCAGACGAGGTTTTTCAGGCCATAGAGAAAGCAGCCCGAATGCCGATTGAAGAATTTTCGTTGCCAATAGAAATCTGGGTAAAGATTTTGTATGAGCTGGCGGCGACTTTCCATGCCTGGTCGAGAAACCGCTTCAAAATCATTGAACTGGTCACGCCGCTTTATTATGCTCGTCTGGCTGATTTTGTGCGCAGCACCTGGGAGATGAATTCGATAGAGGCTGAAAAGGTGGTTGAGGAGCAGGCCCAGATTTTTGAAGACAATAAATATTATTTGCTCCAGATGTGGGAAGAAAAAGCCAGGCTGCCCGAAAACAGTGCCAGCGATTGGCCAGTATATGATTGACAGATGGGGACGTGATACTCTGTCCCTAGGGCGACGGCGTCGTAAATCTTCTTAGCCTGTTTTCCATATCGCGGAAATGTGTGCCTTTCCAGAAAACGCGGCCACAGACGGGACAAAGGGCAAAAGTTGATGCCTGTTCATAGACAAAGGGTGGAACCAAATTTTTGGCGCGATCCTTAGGCAGTATTTTTAGCTTGGCATTGCACTCCAGGCAGCGGGTGTTTGGCTTAATTTTACCCCTGAGTTTAAAATGATCAAGAACCTGCTCAACCTGCTCTTCCCACCGTTCGCTTTCAATGAGCAAGAATCTACCCTGGAGCGAATCAAGCTTTCTGGCTTTGCGAATCAGTTCGTGGTCGCGGGTCAGAATAAGGCGATTTTCTTTTTCGGCCAGTTCGATCAGCTGGTCATCTTCTATTTTCGAATAATAGCTGACATCAAATCCCAGGAGCCGCAGCCAGCGGGCCAGCTTCCCCACCATGCAATCTGCTATAAAAAGGGGACGTGATACTCTGTCCCTAGATTTTTGCTCTGACGATCCAGCTAACTCATTCATAATAAACGAGATAAGTCTTTAAAGGGGGGACAGGATAACCTGACCCCATTTTTTATCTCCATTACCCTATTTTTTATCTTCAATTATATCAATAAGTTACCAAAAGAAAAAGAGGGACAGAGTATCACGTCCCCTATAAACCAAGAAACTGGACAGCCAGGCCTGAAATAAAGATGACTCCACCGGCCAGAGCATGAGAGTACCTTTCGAGCTTGCCCAGTTTGACAAAACTCAACCCCCAGCTGGACAGAGCAATAATGGTCAGCATGGTAAGAATAGTTGCCAGGCCGAAGGCCGCCGTCACCATAATGACGCCACTCATCGAATGCTGAGCAGCCGGATACATGACCAACGGGATCAGCGGCTCGCAAGGCCCAAACACAAAAATCAAAAACAATACCCAGGGAGTGATTTTTTCCCCTTCTTTTTCTTCATGGATATGGAGGTGCCCACCCTCATGCTTATGCGTATGGACATGGACTTCGCCATCGGCATGATAGTGGAGATGAGCATGAGGCCTGGCCCGATAAGCCTTCCTTAGTCCCCAGACCAGATAGACCAGCCCAAAACCAATCAGCAGCCAGGCTGCGATCGTCCCGCGTGTTGACTCCGCCTTTTCCAGATGTCCGACAGCCAGCCCGAGTCCAATTCCCAGAAATCCCAGAACAACCGAACTCAGCACATGCCCCAGACCGCATAAAGCAGAAACGACCATGGTCTTCGACAGCCGCCAGTTCCTTGCCCTGGCTATCGCAATAAACGGCACGTAATGATCAGGCCCGATGACCGTATGAACAAATCCCAGGGTCAAAGCTGTTCCTGCCAGCAGCCAGATATTCTGCATAAGTCACTCACCTCTCATGGAAAATGGACGGTAGGGGACTCGAACCCCCGACCTCAGCGTTGCGAACGCCGCGCTCTCCCAGCTGAGCTAACCGCCCATATCACCCGCCGAATGTTCATCAATTCAGCCGAATTGATCAAATTCGCTACTAATTTACCATTTCAGGCTGTTTTTTTCCACTGGCTAACCCTGAGCTCAGCCTACCCGATGACCACCTCGTGCTGTCCCTTCACCAGCTCTCCAATTATCCAGGCTCTCTCGCCCAGCTTTTCAAAAAGTTTAACAGCAGCCTCTGCCTCTTTGCCTGCCACCACCGCTACCAGGCCGATCCCCATATTCAACGTTCGAAACATTTCTTTATCAGCTATTTCTCCCCGCTTTTGAATCTCTTTGAAAAGGCGCGGCACTGGCCAGCTCCCGCGCCTGATTCTGACCTGCAATCCCTCGCGAATGACCCGCGGGATATTGTCATAAAAACCACCGCCAGTGATATGAGCCATAGCCTTGATCTCAATTTTCTTCAGAGCCTGAAGCACAACCGGTGTATAAATTTTTGTCGGTTTGAGAAGCTGCCGCCCCCAGTCACCTTTTAACTCTTTCTCCGTAAAAACCCGCCTGGCCAGCGAATAGCCGTTACTGTGAAGTCCGGATGAAGCCAATCCGATGACCTTATCACCCGGGCGGCAGCGCCGGCCATCAATTATCTTACCGGCCTCAACCAGCCCGACACAGAAACCGGCCAGATCCCATTTACCGGGCTCATATAGTCCAGGCAACTCAGCCGTTTCTCCGCCAATCAGAGCACAATTAGCCTGGCGGCAACCGCGAGCAATACCCTTCACCACCTGCAACAGCTGATTTTTGTCCAGCCTCCCGCAGGCAATGTAATCAAGGAAAAAGAGCGGCTCGGCTCCCAGCACCGCCACATCATCAACATTCATAGCCACCAGATCAATCCCGATGGTGTCGTATTTTTTCTGGAGGTCGGCAATCATCAGTTTTGTCCCCACCCCATCTGTGGACGCGACCAGAACCGGCTTCTTCATCCCTTTAAGCCGCGGGGCAAAAAGCCCGCCAAACCCGCCGATTGAGCCCAGCACTTCTGCCCGTTCAGTCATCCTGACCAGTGGCTTGAGCTTCTTTACAAAATCGTTAGCTTCATCTATGTTGACACCAGCCTTTTTATAAGTCAGTCCGGCCATCCG
>JAKPXU010000091.1 GCA_029571905.1 Acidobacteriota bacterium
GCTGGAGCGATTAGAACCGGTGATTTAACCGCCAGGTAGAAAGTCGAGAGAAAATCATCGGCCAGCCCTGAAGCCAATTTGGCAATTATATTAGCTGTAGCTGGAGCAATCAAAAGCAGAGAGATTTCAGCAGCCAGGGTAATATGTTCTATTGGATGCTGCTTCTGGTCAAAGAGCTTGACAATAGTTGGCTGCCCGGACAGGGCTGTAAAAAATTCAGGCTGAATGAAATTAGTCGCCCGCTCAGTCATAATGACCTGAACAGTCAAGTCTTCTTTCTGAAAAAGGCGAATAATATCAGCCGCTTTAAAAATACTGATAGAAGAAGTGACGCCCAGAGCTATTTTGTTCATCTTTTCACCTCGCCTCTAAGATCCAGAGCCAGTCCTGAAACTTTTCAAAATTTCTTGAAATTCTTTCTGTCTTACTTTGAATTGACAGCGGTAAGCAATTATGATCGATCGCAGTTCTTCAACCGCTTTACCCAGTTCTCCATTAATCACCAGATAATCAAAAAAATCAGATTGAAGAATCTCCTGTCTGGCATTTTCAAGACGAAGAGTAATAGCCTGAGGGCTGTCAGTTTTTCGTTCTCTCAATCTTTTTTCCAGTTCAGAGAAAGAAGGAGGAACAACAAAAATCAGATTGGCCTCGGCCAGCCTGGCTTTAATCTGCCTGGCTCCCTGGACATCAATGTCGAGAATAAGATCCTTATTTTTTGATTTATTTTCAATTTCGGCTAGAGAAGTCCCGTACCATTCTCCGTGAACCAGGGCTGACTCGGCCAGAGCCCCGGCAGCCTGCATCTTTTGAAATTCCTCACGGCTGACAAAATAATAATCACGACCATTGACTTCATCTGGACGGGGAGACCGGGTAGTATGAGAAACAGAAAAATCCAGTCCAGGGAGACTGGCCAGAAGCTCCTTGATCAGAGTGGATTTTCCGCAGCCGGAAGGTCCTGAAATTACAAAAACCATTTTTGGCTGACCTTTCTTCTTTACCTTTTTCCTATTTTAACAGATCTTTATTCTAAATTCTGAACCTGCTGGCGCATGCTTTCTATTTCATTTTTAATCAGAAGACAATGCTCGATGATCCCTGGGTCCTGGGCCTTCGCATTTAGCGTATTAGCCTCTCTTGATAACTCCTGAGCCAGAAAATCAAGCTTCTTACCGACTGGCTCATCCACTCCGGGGACCAGCAATTCAGCCACAGCTTTGAGGTGGCTTTTTAACCGGTTAATTTCTTCCACCACATCAAATTTTTGCATCAGATAGGCAACCTCTTCCGATAACCTATCTTCAGAGAGAGAATTGTGGTTAAGATCTTTGAGTTTCTTGACCAGTTTTTGCCGCAATTCGCCCGGCTGTCGTTTAAATAGGCTTTCAATAACCCTCAATGATTTTTTTATCCGGCTAAGGTGACGATGTAGTTGTCGGCTGATCTCCCGGCCTTCTTTTTCTCTCTGCTTTAAAATCTCTTCCAGCGTCTCGTCAAAGGCAGCCAGAATGAAGTTTTTATCACTTCTGGTCAATTCCCGCTGATTAATAGTAATAACTGGCGGGAGCCGCAGGAGTTCGCTCAACGTCAGGTTAAAAGGCAGGCCCGTTTCGTCAGCCAGGTTCCTAAGCTCGCTTATCATTTTTTTTAATAAGGGACGGTTAATAGCAAACTGCCAGCTATCTGGTGAGAGAAAATCAATTTCGGTCAGAACTTCCACCCGTCCCCTCGAGATTTTTTTCTGACAGACTGTTCGAAGTTCATTTTCTAACTCACCCAGACCAGGTCCCTTAAATACCCAATCAAAAAAACGGTGATTCAAAGTCTTGATAAAAACCTTGACCCTTAAGTTGCTGGAATTAAAGCTCTTTTCAGCAAAGCCGGTCATGCTGCGAATCATCTGGACTTCTCCACTTTATTTAGATTCAGCCGATACCAAGCATTTTTCTCGCCAGAGACAGGGCGTTAGAAGCTGAGCCTGCACTCAAATTGTCAGCTGCCACCCATAACCAGAAACCTTCTGGTTTATCTACCGCTTTTCTCAGGTGGCCGATAAATATTTCGTTTTTACCAGCCACCAATCTATTTGATATCAGCTGGGAACTATCAGCAGGAAAATATTTAAAAAGGCGATTTCTTTTCAAGGCATTTTCAATGTCAGCCACCTCTCTCTTTTCAGCCAGTTCGGTGTAAAGCATCAAACTATAACCATGAAAAACCGGAACCTGAACCACAGATAAAGTAAAATTTATATCTTTACCGGTCAGAATTTTTTTTATCTCTTGTTCGAACTGCACTTCCTTAAAAACCAGGCCAGCTGGAGCCGTCTTCTCCGATAACGGGAAAGAATTAAAAGCAATTTGCTCAGGGAAAAATTTTCGCTCATAATTTTCCCCAGATAACAGGGCAAAACTCTCTTCAGCCAGCTCCTCCAGCCCAACCTGATCGAAAACAGAGACCGGCTGGAGCCCTACCGATAGAGCTCTAACTACCGGTAGCGATCTGGCCAGAGTAAACAGCACCTGAGAAAGAATTATGGATACCGGCTGAGGATTAGCTACCAACCAGATTTCTTTATTGTCAAGTATCTGATCATTAACCCCAGCCACAACCACCGGCACCTCCCCTTCTCCACAAAAACTTCCAACCAGATCAATTGCCCGAAAGCCCTTGTCCCTGGCCAGGCGCCCAAATTTCAGGTTGGTCTGGCGATCAGCAGCCAGGAAAACCAGATCCAGCCCTTCCAGCAAATAGGAGTCAGGATGATGGATGACCTTAGCTTCGCCCTTAAATTCGGTCAGCTGGCTGTATTCTTCCTCCACTCCGGGATCGTAAAACTCTATTGATTTAAGCGGCAAAGAACTGGCAGCCAGCGCTTCCCTTATTTCCTGAGCGACAAGCGAGCCTGTTCCAATCAAAGCAACCCGGAACTGGCGGCTAAAGACTTTACTCATGAGACTCTACTTTTTCCTTGTAAATCACAATCCTTTGATATATTTCATCTTTCAGTTTTAGTTTTCGTTTTTTTAGCTCTTTTTCAGCCAGTTCTTCACTGCCAGTCAGCAGGCCCTTCTCCCTCAGCTTCAATAAAGATTGTTCCATTTCCTGGTGCTGCCGATACAGTTGGCGGAAAGTTTCATCCTGCTGGATAAGCACCTCTTTTATTTCATCTTCTTCCATTTTTTCTCCGAAAAAAAGCATAACACATGACCAATTTGATTTCAATTTACACCTGACAAAGGCAGCGAATCCTGGACTGAACGTTAGTTGAGCTTATTTTGAGTTCCGCCTCTGGCCAAAATATAATTACACTGTTGACATTATTAGAGGTCGTTTATATACTTATAAGCGATTTTTAAAAAAAAGATTCAATATTTGGCCAGGTAGCTCAGACGGTAGAGCGAGGGACTGAAAATCCCTGCGTCGGCGGTTCAATTCCGTCCCTGGCCATTTTTATTTTTAGAGCCTGGTTGCTTTTTCTGCTGGCCTTTTACCTCAGAATTGGTAAGAAACCGAGATAGTAGGAATAACCTGGTACATTTTATATGTGCCGGGCATGGCTTGCCAGTGGCCTGCCTCTCCACCGATATCTTCCAGGTTTATCTGCCGATTTTTGCCCTTCAAATATTCAAATCCCCAACTGATGGATAAGCCTTTCCAGTCATAGCCAAAGCCAGCTGTTATTCCGTCACAATCAAAGGTTGGCAGCAGGACTGTCTGGGTGTGATCGGGTCCCGGGGCAGGATCATGATAATAGCCAGCTCTCAAAGCAAAATGCTGACTTAAGCGGTATTCAGCTCCAAACCGCACCTGGAGGCTGTCTTCCCAGTCAAGGGGCCTGACCTCGGCCAGGTTGGCCGTCATCAGCGCAGCCCAGGTCGGATCCAGATAACTGGTCGTTATGTCACTGAGCTCTGACCATTTAGCCCATTGGACATCAGCATTCAAGGTCAGTTTGTCCAGAGGTTTAACAGATATTCCACCACCGATAAACCACGGCCATTTTATTTCTCTTCTAACCTCAGAGCTGGTTGGATAGCCGACAACACTGAGATTATACATATTGATCTTGCTCCGGAATTTGATGGTCGAAGGACTCTTAACAGTCAAGCCAACGCTCAGCCAATCAGCTGGTTTGGCCAGTAAGCCAAATGTCACTCCCCAGCCAAAACCGTGCAGCCCTTCTTCATACTGGCCAGCATCAAAATAAGTCCCCGGGGATATCTCCATCTGACCGGCCCACTGGCTCCATTTCATCGATCCATAATTCAGATTAAAGGTTGCTCCCAGACTCAACCGATTACTGATCTTCCAGGCAACCAGCGGCGACAGAGTCATCACTTCAATTTTGCTTTTCCAATCATAACTGTTACCGCCAGCCAGTGGCTTAAAATCTTCGCCTTTCCAGTTAGTTCCAATCTCGACCGGAGTATAAAAACCGATCCCGACAACAACTCGTTCAGAGACTGGCTGATAGTAAGCCATAAGAAAACTAAGATAGTGAGAAAATCTGGTTTTGGCCTGAAGAGATGTATCCGGGCTCACAGTCACTTCGTAACGATTGGTCGGCATAATGTCAGCGGCTGCGGTTCCAAATAGTGGTCGGGATAAAAAGCCTGCTCCAGCCGGGTTCCAGTAAACCAGGCTGAAGTCATCAGCCAGCCCGACAAATGCACCTCCCATCGAAACAGCCTTACTCCCCAGACCATTTAAACTGAGACCATTAGCCTCCAGCAGGCCAGTCATAAGGCATAAACTTAAAACAAGACCAGCTATGTTTTTTCTGTAGCTTGAGAACATAACCAACTCCTTCTTTGTCTTGATTAACAGTTTATTTTTTTCCTGCTTACTTTTTTTTAAAAACAATTTCTCCTCTGGGACCGACATCAATCACCACTGTCTCTCCTTCTTTAAATTCACCAGCCAGAATTTTCATAGCCAGTGGATTTTGAATATCTCGCTGGATGACTCTTTTGAGCGGTCTGGCTCCATAGACAGGATCAAAACCACGTTCAGCCAGGAGTTCTTTGGCTTTGGGCTTGATCTCCAGATTAATATTTTTATCGGCCAGTCGCTGGCGCAAAAGATCAATCTGAAGGTCGACGATCTTTAAAATCGTCTCTTTCGACAGCGGCTTAAAGATTATAACTTCATCAATCCGGTTAAGAAATTCGGGTTTGAAGTGGCTTTCGAGAATCTTCCGAACTTCTTTTTCCATCGTCTCATAATCCTGGCTTAATTCCTTAATGATCTGACTGCCAAGATTAGAGGTCATTATAATCAGTGTATTTCTGAAATCAACAGTTGTCCCTTTACCATCGGTCAGACGGCCATCATCCAGAATCTGGAGCAGGATATTGAAGACGTCCGGATGAGCCTTTTCCACCTCATCCAGCAAGATCAACGAATAAGGCCGCCTTTTGACCGCTTCAGTCAACTGCCCACCTTCCTCATAACCAACATAGCCAGGCGGAGCACCAATCAATCTGGCTACGGTGTGTTTTTCCATATATTCTGACATATCGAGCCTGATCATGGCCTTTTCGTCGTTAAAGAGGAATTCGGCCAGAGCCCTGGCCAGTTCGGTTTTACCCACTCCGGTCGGTCCCAGAAAGAGAAAAGAACCTATTGGCCTGGTTGGCTCCTGCAGTCCGGCCCTGGCCCGCCTGATAGTATCAGCCACAGCTCTGATCGCCTGTTCCTGGCCGATGACCCGCCTGGACAGAAGCTCTTCCATTTTGAGCAATCTTTCGACTTCTCCCTCAAGCATTTTGGAAACAGGAATTCCAGTCCAGCGACTAACCACCTCAGCCACATCCTCTTCATCCACCTCTTCTTTCAGCATCTTACTCTGCTTTTGCAATTCAGCCAGTTGCTGGGAAAGTTGATCAATTTTTTTATTCAGCTCGATTAATCTCCCATAACGGATTTCAGCTACTTTTTCCAGATCGCCACGCCGCTCGGCATTTTGCTCTTCTACCCGGAGGGCATCGCGCTGCTCTTTTAGCCGGTTTATCTGTTCAATCAGGTCTTTTTCCTGTTTCCACCTGGCTTTCAGAGCGTCCCTTTTTTCAGTCAGTTCACTGAGTTCCTTTTCAATTTTCTCCAATCGTTCAACTGAAGCCTCGTCTTTTTCCTTTTTCAAAGCCTGCCGCTCGATCTGGAGCTGGGTGATTTTTCTTTCCAGCTCATCTATTTCTTCCGGCAAGCTGTCCAGCTGAACCCGAATGCGGGCAGCAGCTTCATCAATGAGGTCAATAGCTTTATCTGGCAGGAAACGGTTGGTGATATAGCGATTGGAAAGGACAGCGGCTGCCACCAGAGCTGAATCTTTAATTTTTACGCCATGGTGGACTTCATATTTTTCCTTCAGCCCACGTAGAATAGAAATGGTCTCTTCAACCGATGGTTCGCCGACATATACAGGTTGAAAACGTCTTTCCAGGGCTGGGTCTTTTTCGATGTATTTTTTATATTCATTGAGGGTAGTTGCTCCAATGCATCTCAGTTCACCCCTGGCCAGAGCGGGCTTCAGCATATTAGAAGCATCAACAGCTCCTTCGGCTGCCCCGGCTCCGACAATTGTATGCAGCTCATCGATGAACAGAATGATATTACCCGATTCTTTTATTTCCTTCAGCAGAGCTTTTAATCTATCTTCAAATTCTCCACGGTATTTGGTACCAGCCACCAGAGCTCCCATATCGAGAGCCAGAAGTTGTTTTTCCTTAAGGGATTGGGGCACATCTCCATTAGCAATCCTTTGAGCCAGTCCCTCCACAATGGCTGTCTTACCGACCCCGGCTTCTCCTATCAACACTGGGTTGTTCTTTGTTCGCCTGGAAAGAACTTGAATTACCCGGCGTATTTCCTCCTCTCGACCAATAACAGGGTCAAGCTTGCCCTGCTTGGCCAGAGCGGTCAGATCCCGGGCATACTTTTCTAAAGCCTGGTATTTTGATTCTGGTTCAGCATCGGTGATTCTCTGGCTTCCCCTGATGTCCACCAGTGCTTTAAGAACAGCTTCCTCATTAATCTTATATTTTTGAAGGACTCGACCAATGCCCAGCTGCTTGAGTCTGACCATGGCTAGAAAGACGTGTTCGGTAGAAAGGTATTCATCTTTCAGCTTCTCCGCCTGCTGCCAGGCCTCGTTCAGCACTTCATTCAGTTCGCCCGAAAGATATATTTCACCTGTTCCCTGAATTTTCGGGAAACGGGTTAATATCTGATTGAGTTCATGTTGTAGGTCAGAAGGGTTAACCTCCAGCTTGGTCAACAAGCTATTCACAATATTCCCTTCCTGATTTAAAAAACTCCACAGCAGATGCTCAGGCTTCAATTCCTGATGGCCAAGTTCTTGCGCCTTCGATTGAGCCAGTTGGAAGGCTTCCTGCAACATAACCGTTAATTTATCCCATCTCATGCTTTATCTCCTCTCTTCTTAGAACTACATTTTTTGTCGGATAATGTCAAAAAGTCCCGCTTGGTATATTTTATAATTAAAGATTTAAGGCAATAAATTTCTAATATATTTTACCTCTATTCTCTCCTCTGGTAAATACCTTTTGCCCAGTTACCCAGCCAGATCAGGTCGTTAGACAGAACTACTCAAAAAGTTTATTTTCCCTCTTGACAAGCTGCAAAAAATCAATATTTTCTGCTCAAGGAGCTTAACATGGAAGAAATAGAAATATCAAGCTGGGCGACTCTGGATACTCTCAAAAAGGCAGCCGATGTGGTAGAAACAGTCGGTGATCTTCATTCGGACCAGGAAATGTATGTCTTCTGCGTTCTGGATGAAGACTACCTTGAACTCGGATACAGCGCGGTTGGCCCTAATTATTTAAGGCGTTACGCTGATGAAGATGAATTTGCTGAGGCTATTGAAAAGAGAAGAGAAGGCTTCGATGGATCGTTACTTGCTGAAGATTATGATGATCTGGAAGACGAAGACCTCGATTTTGATGACGAAGCTGACGACTTATAGGATGGGCTGGAGCTATTGAGCTTTTCTTTTAATTCAGCCAGTAACTCCAGAGCCTGAAGGGGTGTTAGCTGGTTCGGCTCAAGTTCGAGCAATTTTTGCTTGATCTCCTGGAGCGCACTCAGTTCCTGGTCCTCATTGAACAGCCAGAGCTGAGCAGATTGATAAATATTGGTTAGATGATAGGCCAGACGCGGCTTTCCCTGCTCATCAATTTCGAGTTTTTCCAGGTTGAAAAGAATTTCTCTGGCTCGTTTGATGACTGCCGGTGGCAGTCCAGCCAGCCTGGCTACCTGCAGTCCATAACTGCGATCGGACGGCCCTGGACTTATTTTCCTGAGGAAAATGACTCTGTCCTGAGATTCTTTGACGGCTACATGATAATTCTTAATACGGGGAAAAGTTGAGGCCAGCTCGGTTAACTCGTGATAATGGGTGGCAAATAAGGTCTTAGGTCTGATCTCCTCCAGCTGATGTAAATATTCAGCTATGGCCCAGGCCAGGCTTAAACCATCAAAGGTGCTCGTTCCACGACCAACTTCATCCAGAAGCAGCAGGCTTCGCCCGGTCAGGCTGTTTAAAATACTGGCCGTCTCCACCATTTCCACCATAAAAGTAGATTGGCCGGCCGTCAGGTAATCGGTGGCTCCAACCCTGGTAAAGATTCTATCCACCAGGCCGATTCTGGCTGCCTCGGCCGGAACAAAAGAACCAATCTGAGCCAGAATGCAAATTAGGGCCACCTGTCTCAGGTAGGTTGATTTACCACCCATATTAGGGCCTGTGATGATCAGAATCTGATGATCGTCTCTATCCAGATATGTATCATTGGGGATAAACGGTTCTTTTTGAGTCACCTCGATGACTGGATGGCGGCCGGCAGTAATAGAAATTATCTGGCCGTTGTCCACCTCTGGCCGCCGGTAATTTCTCTCATGAGCCAGCTCCCCCAGGCTTAAAATCACATCCAACCAGGCCAAATTCTGGCCAATTTGCTGCAACCTGGCCACCTGCTGCCCAATTTCCCCTCTTACTTTGAGGAATAGCTCATATTCCAGTTCATTGATTTTAGCCTCTGCTCCGAGAACACGTTCTTCATACTCCTTGAGCTCAGGCGTGATAAATCTTTCGCTATTGACCAGAGTCTGCTTGCGGATATAATCTTCCGGGACGGCCTGCAGGTTGGCTTTAGTTACCTCGATATAATAGCCAAAAATCTTGTTGTAACGGACCTTAAGCGAGGAAATGCCGGTTCTGTCTCTTTCTTTCTTCTCAAGCTGAGCGATGAAACTTTTGCCGGAATGACTGATAGCCCTGAGCTTATCCAGTTCTCGATCAAATCCGTCTTTGATGATACCACCTTCCTGTAACAAATAAGCTGGCTCATCCAGAATGGCCCGGTCTAAAAGGTCAGCCAGATCAGTTGCCCGATCCCAACTGCCCTGCAGTTCAAGAAACAAAGGGGCAGAAAAATTTTTTAGCTGAGTTTCGATATCAGGCAGCGGGAGGAGAGATTTTTTCAGGGCAACCAGGTCACGAGGATTGGCTGCTCCCAACGAGATCTTGGTGCTCAAACGCTCTATATCTAGTATTCTTTTTAGTTGATTTCTTATTTCCTGCCTGACCATAGGTTTCTGGACAGCTTCTTCAACAGCTTGCTGGCGACGGGAAATTTCCGCTGGATCAAGCAGCGGATGTAATAACCAGTATTTTAGCAATCGCGTCCCAGGAGAAGTCAGCGTATAATCGATAACTCCAAGAAGCGATTCATTCACCTGACCAGTCCTGAGATTTTTGACCAGTTCCAGATTTCTAACCGCCACTGCATCGAGAATCATCATCTGGCTGGATTGAATGAAAGTCAGCCGCTGGATAAACTTAAGAGACTCATGTCGATTTTTTTTAAGAAAGGACAGAAGTGCACCCGCAGCCTTGACGGCCAGAGGTTTATCTCCCAGCCCAAATCCTTCCAGTGAGGCCGTCTGATAGTGGTCCAGCAGACAGGAAGCGGCCAGAGGATAATCAAAAGACCAGTCTTCCACCGGACTTAGGGCCAGATTAAAAAAATCGGCAGTGGCTACCACTTCTCTTATTACTGCTTCTTTTCCCTGAGGATAGATTATTTCTTTGGGGGAAAAACGCCAGATTTCATCCAGAATGAGCTTTTTATCTGAAAATGAGCCTTCCAGAGTACTGATCCTGTCCGTCAATAAGTCGGCATAGGCCAGGCCCCATTTTTCTTCCTCCACTATCAGGCTGGCCACTCCATAATTTTCCCCGGGTTCATCTGTTTCGATTTCCACCGCCGTCCCGGGGGTCAGGACCTTTAGAACTTCCCTCCTGACCACTCCCCTGGCTAAACGGGGATCTTCTATCTGTTCACAGATGGCTACCCGATAGCCAGCTTTAAGCAGCCGGCCCAGATAAGAATTAACGGCATGGTAGGGAACGCCGCACATTGGAACATTCTGCCGAGAGGTCAGGGCGATGCCAAGAACCTGTGAACCAGTATAAGCATCTTCATAGAACATTTCATAAAAATCGCCCAGGCGGAAAAAGAGCAGGCAATCCCGGTATTGGGTTTTAATCTGATGGTACTGCTCCATCATCGGAGTCAGATTGTCATCTTTTGGCATTTCCGGTTCAGTTCACCTTTATTTTGTGTCCTATAAACTATATTATCAGCTCTGTTATTTTTCAACCACCAGACGGAGGAGCTAAATATCAATTGACATTTCTGGCTTGAAGTTTTAGTATAAGAAACTAATTATAATCTAAGGTTCGTATAAATGAATGCACCCATACTTTTGACCATTATCAGGATTGTGGCTATACCTGTTCTGGTGGTTATCATGCTGACCCCATTTCCCGGTCAGGAAGTGGCTGCTTTCGTTGTCTTCATTTTAGCCTGTCTGACTGACATGCTCGATGGTTTCTGGGCAAGAAGGAAGAAAATGACAACTGTTCTAGGCTCACTTCTTGATCCGATGGCTGATAAACTGCTTATCGCTTCAGCTTTAATCTGTCTGGTAGAAAGTCATGTAGTTGCTTCCTGGATGGCCATTATCATCATTGGCCGCGAAATTGCTGTGACTGGCTTTCGAGCGATAGCTGCTTCCAGGGGATTAAACATACCGGCCTCCAACTGGGGCAAAATAAAAATGACACTGGAAACCATAACCATTGCTGCTCTGATTCTGGGCCCCATACATCTTGGTTCACTTTATAAGCTGGCACAAACGGCTGGCCTCTGGTTAATAGTCGCCCTGGCTATTTTTTCAGCCATTGAATATTTTGCTCGTTATGGTCCGAGCGTTCTCTCGCAAGACTCACCATCCTGAGGCAGCTTGCCTGAATTTTTCGAGCGAAGCCATATCCTCAATATTATGAAGGGCAGGCGACTGAGGCCAGCGTCGCGAGATCCTTTTTAACAAGCCGGTCAGAACTCTTCCGGGCCCCAGTTCGACTGCCACGTCAACTCCCAGCTCGCCAGCTTTCATCATTGATGGATACCAGAGCACCGGATTAACGATCTGCCTGGTTAAAGATTCTTTTACTTCGGCGGCAGTGGTCATTATCTTACCGGTAAAATTGGAGATGACTGGAAATTCCGGATCTTTAATAGCTACCAGGTCAAGGTCAGCTTTAAGTTTTTCAGCCGCCGGAGCCATCAGGCTGGTATGAAACGGGCCGCTGACTTGCAGAAAAACAGACCGCGGCGCCCGTAGTTTTTCGACTGCTTCTTCCACTGCTTTTTTTTCACCGGCAATGACAATCTGTTCATCTGAATTCCAGTTAGCCACCTGAACAACTCCGCTCTCTACTGCCCGCAAGGTCTCTTCAATTTTCCCATAATCCAATCCCATGATGGCCGCCATCGTCCCTTGCCCGGGTGGCACCGCTTCCATCATATATTTGCCCCGGTTGGCCACCAGTTTTAAAGCCTGCTCAAAACTCAGGCTACCGGCTGCTACCAGAGCTGAATATTCTCCCAGGCTGTGGCCGGCCGCCAGTTGAGGTTTTTCTCCCAGGAGACGGTAGGCAATATAGCTCACCGTTAGAAGAGCCGGTTGAGTAATAGAGGTCAACTTTAAATCGTCTTCCGGTCCGCTAAAACAAAGCTGTGATAGACTGAAGCCAAGGAGATCGTCAGCCAGCTTAAAAATCTCTCTAGCTTCCTGGCTTTTCTCAAAAAAATCTTTTCCCATGCCCACCAGTTGTGAGCCCTGACCCGGAAACATAAACAGTCTGGTCTTCATTTTACCTCCTGCTCTTTAATTTCTACTTTATCCAGGCAGTCGTAATTTATGTTGATCCTGGCTTTTTGTCTGAGATCTTTCATCCATTGGGCTAACTGATCTCTAGCCTTAATTGCCTGCAGCCGGTCCTCAATTTCATTTAGCACATTGACCATTTCCGGCACTTCCTGACCTCTGGCTTTGACTTCTGGAACATAAACATCGTTATAATAGTTCTCCAGTTCCCGGAGCGAAATATGAACTCGCTGACTGAATCTGGAGTTAACAATCTTTTCAAACAAGAGCTTGTTTTCAACATAGGGAATAAGCTCCTCAACCCCCAGGCCAAGAATCTGACACTGCTCTTCAAACCTCTGGCTGCCCAGGCTGGCTTTTATTCTCTCTATTTCCTGGTCAATTTCCTCTTGATTGAGATTGATCTGCTCTCTGGCCAAACTGACTACCAGCAGTTCATTGATATAAATATTGACCAGGTCTTCTTTCTTTAAAGGCCTGTCGACCAGAGCCAGCTCAGGCTCCAGCCCAAAGAGATCGATTATTTTCAAATCATAAAGAGAAACAGGCGTTTCATCCACCATGGCCACCAGGCAGTTAACGAGAACCTGGCCTTCTGCCGGCCCGAAAAAAATCAAAATTAATAACAGCCCGGCAAAAGCTGCCCGACCTGACTTTTTTGGTGGTTTGAAGATATTCCGATTCATTTTAAACCTGGCTCAGAACATATTTCCTATGGTCAAAAAGAACAAAGGCTTCCATTTTTTCTCAGTGGCGTTCAGATTCCAACCCATATCAAACCTGATCGGGCCGAGTGGTGTTTTAAATCTCAGGCCCAGCCCGACCGCCTGCTTCAGCTCGAGAAAATTAAAATCCTTCATTTCAGGGAAAACATTACCCATATCATAAAAAATTGCCCCATACAGACCAGGGACTTTCTTCGTCAGCCTGAATCTGCCTTCCATGTTGAAAAGAAAGACAGATTTGCCGCCCAGGGGCAGGTCTGATTCCGGGTCCTTTGGGCCGAGTCTTTCAAATGAGGCCCCTCGGAAGGAGTTGCTGCCACCAGCAAAGAATCTTTCCGGGATCGGCACTAAACCGGAAGCTAAACCAAACCTGACAGTGGTATAAAAATTGGCATTGGTAGAAAGAGGGTAAAAATATTGAAATTTAGCAAAAAGCTTGGAGAAATCGGATTCTGTGCTGAATAGTGGATAAGCCCTTTCCAGCGCCAGGCTGAAAAAGTAGCCGCTTTCCGGGTTGAAAGTATCATTTCTGGTATCTCTGATGAAAGTCATTGAGCCATAAGCTATAGAATAAGGGAGTCTTTCTCTTTCCACCTGCGACTCATCTATTTCCAGATGAGTCAACCAGGTTTTCAGCATGCCTCCAGCCAGAGCTAAAGAAAAATTACCAGGCAAATTTCTCATGGTAGACAGGCTGAAGCCCTGCCGGGCGTAGCCAAAACTCGTCCTTTCTTCCCGCTCGAGATAACCGGAGAGAAGAGTCCTCATTTTTATCCCGAAGACATAAGGCTGCTGATATGTCGCGACCAGTCTTTTGTCAATCAAACTCAGCTGGCCGACCAGGCTGAACTGCGACGCATTGTGAAAAAAGTTTGACCCTATGTACTCGGCTGTTATCCTTGGTCTCAAGCCATTTTGCCAGAGAGCAATCGTTCTAACCTCTTCCCTGGTCTCCAGCCCGAGCCCCAGGCTTCCATAATTCTGCTCTCCCTCCCTTACTTGAATAGAGATATTAACTGTCTCAGGACCAGCAGCCTGTTCTTCCACTTTCACCTCAGAAAAGATGCCCAGATTATCCAGTCCTCTTTTTGTCTCCAGCAAGCGGTCATATTGAGCCCAATCTCCTGGTTTTAGTTTAATCTCTTTTTCAATTAAGCTCCTGCTGGTCTGGAGATGACCGCTGAGGAAGATATTATCCACCTTCATTCTTCTGCCTTCAGCTATTTTTATGACCAGATCAAAATTATTATCTTTATCTGGAGTAGCTTCCAGTCTGACTTCTGTTCCCCTGAAGCCTTTATTGAGGTAAAGCAGATTAATTTTTTCGAGATCTCGCTGTAAATCAGGCTGATAATATGGTTTGCCTGGCCTGGCTTCAATTTCCTTCATAATTTCCTGGCTCTCAACAGAATTGTTCCCTTGAATTTCCAGGCTCTTTATTATCTGTCGCGGCCCCTCTTCTATATAAATAATTGGCGTAACCGAATCATCTTGCCTGACAAAGTTCAGGTTGGCTCTGGCCTGAGAAAAACCCTGCCTCTTATAAAATGAACTGACTTTTTCTGGCAGTTCATAAATTTCCTGGCCATCAAGATAGGGAAAAAATAAGACTTTCTCACCGATGCCCAGGGCCTTTTTTAAACTTTTCTCATCAAAAGTCTGGTTGCCTTTGAACTGAATTTCTTTGATTTTGAATTTTGTTCCTTGATAAACCTGGTAGCTAACATAAAAATCATTTTCCTTTTTTTCAATTTTTGACCTAACCGAGGCGAAAATATATCCTTTTTTTCTCAAGTGCTTAAGTATGACCGCTTCGCCCTCGGCCAATGCCCATTCCTCAAATACTTTTTGTTCCCAGACCGGCTGAATCAGCTTAACAGGAATATTGGCTCCGATAATCTCCAGATGGATTCGGACCGAGGGATCAATAAAAATTCTGAGGTTAACCTGGCCTTCGGCTTGAGCCTGTTGCTCTGTGCTCAGTCTAATTTCTGCCCAGCGGTAACCAAGCTCGTTATAGGCCTTCTTAATTCTGTTTACACCTGCAGATAACTTTTTAGGCACATAAAAATCCCCCGCTTTGACGCCAAAGAGTCTTTCCAGCTCGCCTTCCGGTAAAATATTTTTGCCCTCGAATATTACCTCGGCAACCTCCAATCTTTTAGAATCGTTCAGAGTAATCCTGGCCTCAGCCAGATTGGAGTTTTCTAACTTTTCCAGGTCAAATTCAATACCGGCCGCGAACCAGCCCTCTTCCTGTAGAATTTCTTCTATCTCTTTGATGGCCCTGTCCCTGACAGCCTGATCAATAATGCTACCTTCTCTCAAATAAGACAGGCGTTTTTTTATGATCCGGGCCAGACTGGCCGGGGCAAAAATTTTTACCTCCCTAATCAGAGTATTTCTGGTCAGATCAAAAGTCACCACCGGCTGCGGCTCCTGGCTCTTATAAATGACCCCACTGGCATAAAGCCCCGTTCTCATCAGGCGTTTTAAAATCTGGTCAAGCTGATAATCAGAAAAAGAATCACCTGTCTTTAAGCCAACCATATTAACTATCGTCTCGTCAGCTGGAAGACCGTCAACCAGGACATTCACCTGGCCAACTACCTGCTGGCTGTGAGCCACTGCTGGCAGAAAGATAAAGATAATCAAGACAGATGATATAAACAGCCAACCAGCCCGGCCAGTTTCTGACATCAGAACCTTTTCCTAATCTTGAAATCCAGGCTTATCCGGCCAATTTCATCCCGGATAGCAACGAGTGATAGGCCCTCACTTAATTCCCATTCCAACCTGACAATTTCTTCTCGCTGCGTGGCCAGATTGGTCGAATAGACAATTGAAAAGTTCCTCGATAGCCTTTTCCCCACCGTCAGCCTGGCCGTAATTTCTGAAGTGGAACCCATGATGAAAGGATCCAACCGCAGGCTGTCCAGACTCAGCAGATTTTCCGGCCCTCTAGCCAGTTGAGAAGTAATTAAAGAAGCGGTGCTCATCTGACTGGCATCGAGCGAATATCTTCTTTGATAGGACTCACCCAGAGCCAGCAGAGATAAAATCTCTTCCTGCGGTAGAGGCGGTGAAGAGGAAAATTCCGGCCTCAGATTACTGATCAGTCCGGTCAGACTAAAGACCACGTGGTAGTCCTTAACGTAGGTTTCACCCTGAAAATCTATATAGGGGTCAATAACCAGGGGATTAAAAAAACTGAGCCGGCCTCTGACCACCTTGAAATCCCTGTCCTGAAAAAAGAATGTTCCGGAGAGTGCGTCAATTTCTCCAGTGATAACTGGATTGGCTGCTGGCCCGGAAACAGTCAGGTCGAGTTTGGCTCGAATCCGACCAAGAGAATTTTCCATCCAGACATTATCATCAGCCCTGATCCTCAAGTTCAAGTTGAGGTCATCCAGCGGAGATTTTTTGGCCTCATCTCCTCCATAGGGGGAAGTTGAAAAGGATAATTTATCCCACAGTTCCCTGCCCCACCAGACTTCCTGGAAGAAAAGATCCCCCTCTATAGTATTTTTCCCTTCTCGCCTTAAAAATCTCAGGCTGCCATCAGCTATAGTTCTGGTTTTTTCGAAGACCGACAGCTGCATATTCTGGCCTTCAAGCTGGATATCAGCCTCTTCCACTCCTTTTACCCCAAAGCGCAACTGCCCGGAAGCCTCGAGCGGACCGCCACCCAGCCTCGCCTGAAAAGACCTGATATAGATTTGACTTTCTCTGATAAAAGCCAGGCCAGAAAAATCATTTAAAGCATGCGCAAAACCGGGAATGGGTAGTAAACTACCCTTAATTTCAACTGCTCCACCCAGCACAGGGGAATCTGTCGGGCCTTCGAAGCTCAATAAGAAATTGATTAAACCCTCGGCCCCTTTCCAGGGAAGAAGGAAATCAAGGCGATTTAGCTCGCCCCTGACCTCACCCCGGATAAAATCACGGTCAAAAGGAATATCAAGTTTAAGTTCGTAATTATTGTTTCCAGGCAACAACTGCCCTTTTATCTGAAGATTCAGGTTGTCATCAAGAAAGTTTAGACTGAAATCTCCTTTAACTGAAGAGGCCTTGATAAAATAGATGCTGGCCTGCTCGATAGAAAAATTGCCCTGAGCCCGGTCCTGACCAAAGATGCCACGGCCTTTAAGTTCAGCTCTCAGTCGACCGGCAAAAGAAGAGGAAAAGGGGCTCAGCTCTACCTCCGAGGCTTTAAGATCAAAATCATAACTGTTGTCCGCCAGTCCCAGCGCCATCTTACCAGTAATTGTGCCTTTATTCAGATTGAATGTAACTGGAGATAGCTCAATAGTATTGTCCTTCCAGAGAAGGTAACCATTGACATTTTCAATCCTGGTAGCCAGCAAATAGAGTTCAGACGAGGAGAACTCTCCTTCAAAGGAATCACTTTCCCCGGCCACCTTATAAATAAAGTTTCCAGCAGTTGCTCCCCTGAGCGGAAAATCGACTTCCAAAAGGGGAAAAATATTTTCCAGAACCGCCCTTTCGGCCGCAATTCTGGCCTCCGTCCCGCTGGCATCGGACTTGAGATTTATTTCTCCTTGAAAAATTTTATCCAGGACATAAACTTTGCCGGTTGTCTGGTCACCTTTGACTTCTACTTCTCCCCGGGCTGTGGTCACCTCAAATCTATCAAATCCAGCCGGTGAACAGGAAAAATTCAGACTGACATCGGGATGATAATAGTCCCCGGTCACCGTAATGGTTGAGCGACCGGCGCCTCTGATTTCGGGAAAACCGAACTTTTCATTGAGTATCTTCTCAGCAAATTCTCTAGCCTCTTTTATATTTACAAATTGCCCGCCAATAGATAAATCAAGGTTTTTCCCGATGACTATCTGCCCATTGACATTTAACCGGCCGAAAGAAGATGTTAGGTCTTTGCTATCAAGCTTGAGGTCCAACTGCGGAATATTGAGAGAAACATTGACCTGACCATTAAAGCGCCGACGGTCGGCCGCCTCTTTTGGCTCAATCCGGTCGCGGAACTCCGCCGAGGCTGTCAGCTGTCCGTGGCTTAAAGCAAAAGTTCCCCAGGCGGGAGAAGCTACCGGCCAGGGGACTGAAGCATATTTCATGATCGGATCAAGATGAAAACCAGTAAACTCGCCAGAGACCCCTTTTGAATTAAATCTGATCAAAGCTTTCTCTACTGGTCGGTTGTTGTTTTTTACCTCGGCCAGGACCTCTCCCCCTTTTCCTCCCTCAACTTTAACCTGTCCCTCAACCAATCCCAGGTTAACCTGATTAAGGCTCAAGCTGGGCGATTTATAATCAACATCCACCACCAGGGGACCGCGGTCATTGCTGATTCTGGCTTCACCTGTGGCCTTTCCTCCCCACTGAAAGGGAAGATCAAAGACGCTCATAATGAAAGCTGTCTCCAGGTTAAACAGAGCTTTAAGATTTATCTTCGTTGTCTGAAAGCTGTTAATCTGTCCTTCCACCCTCAGGGCAGAATCTTCACCCTGGAAAAGCAAACGATTGATATTTACTATCCTGCCCCTGGTATTGACCAGAGCTTCCAGCTGTCCGCTGATCGGTACACTGGCTGAAAAAGGCCGCAGGGAGCTCTGCTCAGAGCGTAGTAACAAATTCATCCGTCCTGCTTCCAGTCTAAAAAAAGCTGAAACCCCTTTGAAAACAAAATCACCTTGCTTGAGGTTCAATGAAAATTCGCCATTATGAATATGGCCGCTTTCGACCAGCAAAGGTAAATCGAGTGGCCAGCTGATGGCTGACGAAGCCTGGCTTTTGTCTTTGTCCTGAACCTGCCTGGCTTTTTGATTGTAAACCAGGGCTGGATGCTCAATTTCTGTTCTTACCCGTTTCTCCTTACTGAACAGTGATAGAACAGAAATCGAAATTCTTAAACTATCTAAGGAAAAGCTGGGATTGGCACCTTTAGCTCGAAGTTCCTTAATGGTCAAAGCCGGTGGCAGGTAGGTCAGCTGAATCTGTCCTATCTCAAAAGATTTCTGCAGCCGCTGCCCAACCTGTTTGAGGAAAAAACTTCTGGCCAGAGCAAGGGCCAAATAAAGAAAGCCGGCCACAATAAGGACGGCGATTAAGCCCTTTCTTTTTTTCCATCCGGCCATTAACTCATCTCGTTATATCTAATAATCTGTTCCACACATACCTTCCTTATTTAAGTGAAACCTTCTTCCAATCTGCCAGAAATTTCTCTATACCAGTATCAGTCAAGGGATGTTTGGCCAGCTTTTCCATCACCGCATAAGGCACAGTAGCAATATCGGCACCAAGCAGAGCGGCTTCAACCACGTGTCCTGGATGCCTGATGCTGGCCACGATGACTTCTGTTTCAAACTGATAATTCTCATAGATGGTTAAAATTTGCTCGACCAGTTCCATACCATGATGTGAGACATCATCCAGTCGTCCTATAAATGGACTGACAAAAGCGGCGCCGGCTTTAGCCGCCAGCAGCGCCTGCGAAGGCGAAAAAACCAGGGTCATATTAACCTTAACCCCACTGGCGGCCAGAATCTTGGTTGCTTTCAGCCCTTCCAGAGTAATAGGAATTTTGACTGCAATGTTGGCTGCCAGCTGGCTGAGTTTTAAAGCTTCAGGTACTATGTCCTCGGCTTTCTCGGAAATGCACTCAACGCTCACCGGTCCATTTACTACCCGGCAGATATCTTGAATCAGCGGTTCAAAAGGAACATTCTCTTTGGAGCAAAGAGTCGGATTGGTGGTTACGCCATCCAGGATGCCCCAACTGGCCACTTCTTTAATTTCTGATAAATTAGCAGTATCAAGGAACAGTTTCATCTTACCTCCTCATATCTATCTTTTTAACGAAATTTGACAGCATTCCGATACCTTCAATCTGAATTTCCACCCGGTCTCCAGGCTGCATGGAACCAACACCGGCCGGAGTGCCGGTGGCGATTATGTCTCCAGGCTCAAGAGTCATGATACGGGAGACATACCGAAGTAGAAAAGGGACAGAAAAAATCATATTCCTGGTATTGCCAGATTGAACCAGTTTACCATTTAAGAAAGTTTTCAGATGCAATCCTTCCGGGCTCAAATCAGTGACCAGACAGGGGCCAAAAGGCGCAAAAGTATCAAAAGACTTGGCCCTGGTAAATTGGATATCTTTGAACTGAAGATCGCGAGCTGTTACATCATTAAAGCAGGAATAGCCAAGAACATAATCAGTCCAGGCCTCTTCTTCCTTCAGATTTTTGACCTTTTTTTTGATGACGACAGCCAGTTCCCCTTCATAGTCTACCCTTTGAGACATATCAGGATAAATGATGGTCTGCGCGGGACCGATAAGGGCGCTGGGTGGCTTAAGAAAAATTAAAGGCTCCTCCGGGACAGCGTTTCCGAGTTCTTCTGCATGCTCCCGGTAATTTCGGCCGATGCAGACGATTTTTGATGGCAAGACCGGGGGTAGCAATTTGACCTGGCTGATGGGGATAGCACTCTCCTCTACTTTAAAATCCTTAAAAACCGAGCCTTTGATCGGGAATAAAACATCTTCTTTGAGCACTCCGGTCATTATTTTTTTGCGGTAACAGAAACGATAAATCTTCATCCTCTTCTCGCTTTTTATCTAAACTTCTTTACTAGCTCCAGCTGCCGGGTTGTCCTTTACCAGGTTCGTCCACTTTCAGTCCAGGATAAGCCTGGAAGCGGTTCTTTTCAACCGCCTGAAGTGAGGACACCTCTCGCCCACCGGGAAAAGAGGTTGGCCTTTGTCCGCATTTCATTCTGGCTCGATTCAGGGCAGCAGACTGTAATTCTATTTTTATGATAGCCGGATTAGAAAACTCAGACCAGCCACCTTTTTCACCTTTAACTTTCAACGCAAAAACGTATGTCCGGCCGGCCAGCTCGTTGGCCGACAGTGAAAGCACAGCCCTATTCTTTTCCGTCAGGAGCTGGCCGATAGCCAGTTCCTGAACCGGCCTGGCCTTTTTTAGAGCCATGATCAGCTCTTGCTCGGTAGAAGGCACCGCCATCAGCTCAAGGCCGTAAATCTCGGTAGCCTTCACCTCCAGGGGGCGGCCATCAAGGTATCTCTCTGGAGGCTGCCAGGAAAAAATTATTTTATTTTCTCTCTGGACTGCGCTAAAATCATCAACTTTCTGAGGAATTCTGGGCAGCGGCTCTTGCAGCGGTCCTTTTCGGCCACAACCTACGGTCAGAAATAACAGGCAGCAGCCTAAAAAAAACCTGGCCCTTCTTTTCATCACAAAATGAATTTTCTAAGATCCTGATTGACCAGGATTTCGCTCAGTTGTTTCTGAACATATTCCCTGGTAATTAAAATCTTTTTCTCGGTCAGATTAGGGGCTTCAAAAGAAATATCTTCCATGACCTTTTCCATAACAGTATGAAGACGTCTGGCTCCGATGTTTTCTGCCTCTTCATTGACCTTTTCGGCTAAAGCAGCGATTTCCTCTATAGCTTCTGGAGCAAAGTCTACTTCAATGCCTTCCGTAGCCAACAGCGCTTTGTATTGTTTGATCAGGGCATTTTCGGTCTCAGTCAGGATGCGGACAAAGTCTTCCTTGGTGAGAGGAGTCAGCTCAACTCTGATCGGAAATCGTCCCTGTATCTCGGGGATAAGGTCAGAAGGCTTGGAGACATGGAAAGCCCCGGCCGCAATGAACAAAATATGGTCAGTGCGGACCAGGCCAAAACGGGTACTAACTGTCGTTCCTTCAATAATAGGCAAGAGATCCCGCTGGACGCCTTCCCGGCTGACATCCGGTCCTGCTCCTGCTTCCCGACCGGCAACTTTATCCAGCTCATCCAGGAAAATAATTCCTGACTGCTCAACCTTTTCGATGGCCAGCCTGGCCACCTGATCCATATCAACCAGGCGTTTTTCTTCATCTTCGAGTAAAATTTCTCTGGCTTCTTTAATCTTCACTTTCCGCCTTTTGGTCTTACCACCAAAAAGGCCGGGCATAATTTCCTGAATCTGAATGCCAATCTCTTCAAAACCATTACTGGACACAAATTCAAAGGGCGGAGTTGCTGCTTCCTTAACCTCTATCTCGACTATCCGACCATCAAGCAGACCAGCCTGTAACTGCCGCCTGAGCCTTTCTCTGGTCTTTTGAAATTCCTTGAGATCTTCTGGTGTGGAATTGTTTTCACGTCGTCGATTATGAGGTAAAAGCAAATCAAGCAGTTTTTCTTCGACATTTGATATGGCTTTGGCCTCTATCTCTTTAATTTTCTCCTGTTTGACGAGTTCGAC